>JBATRI010000346.1:0-11827 GCA_049292515.1 Geminicoccaceae bacterium | reverse complement strand
GCCCGACGCCGACCTCGTGCTCCACGCCAGCGGCAGCCCCGCCGGCCTGCGCACGGCGCTGGCCGTGGCGGGCATGGAAGCACGGATCGTGGAGCTGAGCTGGTACGGCACGGCCGAGGTGCCGCTGCCGCTCGGCGAGGCGTTTCACAGCCGCCGGCTGACGCTGCAGAGCTCGCAGGTGGGGCAGGTGGCCCCTGTGATGCGCCCACGCTGGAGCTATGCCCGACGGCTGGCCAAAGCGCTCGATCTGCTCGGCGACCCGGTGCTCGACCAGTTGATCTCGGCCGAGATCGACTTCGACGACCTGCCGGTGGCCATGCCGCAGCTCGCGCGCAATCCGGGCGGTGCGCTTTGCGCGCGGATCGTCTATCCGAAGTCCCAACCATGAGCAGGGAAGAGATCGCATGTACAGTGTTGGTGTCCGCGACCACATCATGATCGCCCACAGCTTTCAGGGCGAGGTGTTCGGGCCCGCGCAGAAGCTGCACGGCGCCACCTTCATCATCGACTGCGAGTTCCGCCGCCCGACGCTGGCAGAGGGCAATATCGTGGTCGACATCGGCCGTGCCGGCGAGGTGCTCAAGGGCATCGCCGCCGAGCTCAATTACCAGAATCTCGATGCGATCGAGGCGTTCTCCGGCATCAACACGACCACCGAGTTCCTGGCCAGGCACGTGTTCGACCGCCTGCGCGTCGCGCTCAAGGAAGGCCGCCTCGGGCCGGGCTGCGAGGGCGTGACGTCCATGAAGATCACGCTGTGGGAGAGCCACATCGCCTGGGCCGCCTACGAGGAAGCCGTTTGAGCCGCCGACTGACCCTGGCCTATCCGGGCGACCTGGACAGCCGCACCGGCGGCTATCTCTACGACCGCCGCCTGGCCCTGGAGCTGGAGGCTCTGGGCTGGCAGGTGGACCGGTTGAGCCTGCCCGCCGGCTTCCCGTTCCCGAGCGCGGCCGACCTCGCCACGACCGCCACGACCCTGGGTGAGCTGCCGGCCGGCAGCACGGTGCTCGTCGACGGGCTGGCCCTGGGCGCCATGCCCGATCTCGCAGCCCCGCTCGCCGCCCGGCTCGACCTCGTGGCGCTGGTCCACCACCCGCTTTGCCTCGAGACGGGGCTGGCGCCGGTGCAGGCAGCTGCCCTTGCCGCTAGCGAGCGCACGGCATTGGCGGACGCGCGTGCGGTGATCGTCACCAGCGCGCGCACGGCCGGGTCGCTGACCGAGCTCTTCGCCGTGCCGCCCGCGAAGCTGACCGTGGCCCTGCCGGGCACCGACGTGGTGCCGGTCGCGCGTGGCTCGGATGGTCATGGCTGCCGCATGATCTGCGTCGGCACGATCACGCCCCGCAAGGGCCATCTCGTGCTGGTCGAGGCGCTGGCGGAACTGCGCGATCTCGACTGGGATCTCGTCTGTGCCGGTAGCCTGACGCGCGATCCGCCGACCGCGGCGGCGCTTCAGGCGCTCATCCGGGAGCAGGCGCTCGACCCGCGGGTGCGGCTCGTCGGCGAGCTGGACGCCGACGGTCTGGCGGCCCTCTACGACGGCGCCGACCTGTTCGTCTCGGCCTCGTTCTACGAGGGCTACGGGATGGCCCTGGCCGAGGCCCTGGCACGCGGCCTGCCGATCGTGGCCGCGAGCGGCGGTGCCGTGGCGGACACCGTACCGGCCGATGCCGGCCTGCTCGTGCCCGTCGAGGATGCTGATGCGCTGGCGCTGGCTTTGCGCCGATTCCTCACCGACCCCACGCTCGCATCCTCACTCCGCCATGGTGCGTTGGTGGCGCGCCGGAGCCTGCCGGCCTGGCAGGAGACGGCGCTGCAGGTCGAGCGGACCCTGATGAGTGTCGATGCATGACCAGACCATTTGCCGCCGATTGGCTGGATCTGCGCGAGCCCTACGATCGGGCCGCCCGCAGTCGCGAGCTGCTGGAGCGCCTGACCGCATGGCGCCAGGGTCGGGGACGGCTGCGCGTCGTCGATTTGGGGGCAGGCACCGGGTCCAACCTGCGCTGCACCGCCACCGCTCTCGGCGGCGAGCAGGTCTGGACGCTGCTCGAGCTCGACCCGACCCTGATCGAGGCCGGTCGGGAGCGGCTTGCGCAGGTCACCGTCGGCTGGGAATATCGCCGCCTCGACCTGGCGATCGACCTGGAGCATGCGGTGGACGGCGGCGTGGACCTGATCACGGCCTCCGCCCTGCTCGACCTGGTGAGCGAGGCATGGCTCGAGAGGCTGGTCGCATTGCAGCGGCATACCGGGGCCGCGCTGCTCATGGTCCTCAGCGTCGATGGCAGGATCGCATGGTCGCCGACGGACGCCGACGACCTGTCCGTGACGGAAGCGGTGAACCGGCATCAGCGCACCGACAAGGGATTCGGCCCGGCATTGGGTGCGCGTGCGGTGGAGGTGCTGCACAGGCTCCTGGCCACGGCCGAGGGACAGGTGCTGCTGTCGCCCAGCGATTGGCTTCTCGGCAACGCCGGCCGGGAGCTGCAACTGGCTCTGCTGGCCGGATATGTCGATGTCGCTGCCGTGGCGGTGGATGGCATCGACGCCTGGGCGGCGCGTCGTCGCCAGCTTATCGCCGGCGGCCAGTCACACTTGACTATCGGCCACGGTGATCTGCTGTTCCTGCCGAAGCGCTAGCATCGGTCTCCTGCACGTCGCCATGCTTCCCCGATGGCAGCTGGCGGCGCAGGGCGGCGAAGACCGGTGCCGCCGTGGCGACGAGATGGATGGTAGCAACGTCCATGGCGCCCAAGGCCGTTCCGACCGGCCCGGGGGAGCGCTCGATCGATGTCGGTCGCAAGGCGGCAACGGCTTCCGCCCGCCTGCCCTGGCGCGCCCGCATCATGGCCAGCGTGCGGCGCAGCTTCCGACAGCGCTTCGCTTTGCGCCCGCTTCCGCTGTCGCGCAGCGCCACCGCGTGAATCTCCGCCTCGAGGCTTTCCTCCAGCCGGCCGGCCGCCAGCAACTGGCCGCTGTAACCTTTCCACGTTGCCGGGCTGGCCGGGGACAGGCGATGCAGCTTCTGCAGGTAGCTGAGGATATGCGGGCCGGCGAAGTCCTTCTGCTTGGTGAGCTCGCCGTAGCACTGCAACAGCTTGCTGCGCACGACGGGCGCAAGGATCCGCTCCTGCACCGGCTCGATGGCCGCGGCGGCCTCCGCGAAACGGCGTTCATCGATCAGCCGGTAGGCGCGCCCCCAGGCGCGTAATGGGCCGGCGTCCACCGGCGGTCGAGGAGTGCTTGCTCGTTCGAGCTGCTCTGGATCGGTGGCGTAGCCCAATGCCGCAAAATCATCGCGGTAGAGGCCTTCGACGATAGCTCGCTCCTCGGCCCCATAATATTCCTGCAGCCGTTTCGAGGCCTCGGTGCGATGTGGTGCGAAGACTTCGATCTTTGCGTCCGGGCCGAACAGAGTATGGATGACATGCGTCAGGTCGGCCGTGAAGGTCTCGATCGCGCCCACGAAGTTGTAGGGGACGAGATCCGCGCCGATGATCTGGCTCTGCGGTCACCAGTGCATGCACGCTACCAGCGCCGCCGCATCCGTCAACCTGCCTGAGAGTTATGGGGAAGTAGTTCGTACAGTACTATACAGTATTTCGTCCAAGTTGTTCCGCGTACGTAGGAATTGTTGTATTTGCTCTGTTTCAAAGATGTCGGGATCAAAATGGTATCGGCTTACATTCTCGGTCCGTTGAGCCCTAGTTGGGGCGCCGATAATTTTTGACAATAAATCATCGAGACTAGCGGAATTGGAAATCTTCTCGTACCCTCCCAGTCTTAGCGAAACGAGGTCATCACTCCAGTTGAAACTATGGCCGAGGATAATACGCGATTGTACGTTCAGTAGCAATCCGGCGAAGCGGTCCAAGTTCTTCGTGATTGAGTCAGCATCACTTCCGCTGCCCCGGATTATCTCGGAGATCTCTTTAATTATAGGAGGATGTGCCTCATAAAAAGATTTACCCCGGTAGAAAATCTCGATAAGCCAGTTATAATGTGACATCACATGCTTAGTTGGCGAGCGCATACAGCTGAAATATCGAACCGGCCGCTCAGTTGCGTTTTGCAGGCGGCTTTCAGCAGTCGCGAAATCGATATGACCAGACAGCCAATCGCAGGTATTGGAAATTCGCCTTAGCTCTTCATCATCATAGAAAAAAGCGTGACACTGGGAGTGTCCGTTGGGCATATGCTCGCGCAGATATGAGTTGACGGTCGACCCTGCCGTCTTTGGGACATGCACAAAAAAGATCAAAGGCGCGATGGAGGTCATGTTGCTTCGGTGTGTGTAATGCGGCGACGGTGGCCGCAGTTCGGCGATCAGCCGCAGGATCTTGGCGAACAGCGCCCTCGGCACGGCAACCTAGGCCATTTGGAAGGCGACATAGCGGCCGTGGCTGACGACCTTCGCGCCGATCTCAATCAGCTTCTCTCTCAGGCTGGTCAGTGACCAGTCCTTGATCGGCTCCGGCGTCGCTAGCGTGCGCAGGAAGTTGCCGAGATTGTAAGCGAGCGCATGGAGCTGAAGCCGGACGAGGTTGGCGGCGAACGTCCGGCACGACAGCCGCGTCCACCTGATCGCGCACTTGCCCTCTCTTATCCATTGTTCCGCCGTGCCGCGCTGGTTATGGAAGGCGACGACCCGCTCGGCCAGGCGGCTCATGTTGGTGACGATGAAGCCGACGCGCGGGACAAGCTCTCCAGGGTGCCACTCGACCTTGGCGATCACCCGCCGTGGCTTGGTCCAGCTTCCAGCCTGATAGCGGAAGCTGGCGTGCGTGCGGCGGACATGATTCGGCGGACGCCCGACCGGGCGCTTGAGCAGATGACCAACACGCTCCTGCAAGACCCGGTTGGCCGGGAGTCGGATCGCATACGTGATCTGCTGGTCTTCCAGGTATTCGTAGAGTCCCGGCATGGCGAAGGCTGCATCGGCGCGGAAGTAGATGCGCGAGACCTTGGCCCGATAGCGCGCCACGACCGGGTCAAGCACGTTCTGCCAGTCGTCGGCGCTATGGACGTTGCCGGTACGCAGTGCACCGCGTTCAAGATCACCAAACTGGTTGAACACACAGAGCGGATGGTAGCACGTGCATTCGATGTGGCCGTTCCAGGTGCTCAGCTCCTGCAAGCCATGGGTCGGGCTGACGCTGAAGTCCATGTCGAGCACGATGCCCCTCGGCGGCCGGCGGCCATGCACACGGTCGATCCAGGCGCCGGACCGATCGGTGAGGGCCGAAAGGTTCTTCTCCGCCGTCAGCCAGCGTGTCTCAAAGCGCCCCATCTGGCTTGGCGATGCCGCCGCGCCCGAGGCCGCCCTGCCGCCGACGATCCAGCGCATCGCCGGATCATGCCGCAGGCGCAGAGCGTCGTTGACATCCTCGTATCCGGCAAGCCGCCCAAACACCGCCTGCCGCAACAACCCGACCAGTGCATGGCGGCCGTTCCTGCCGGTACGTGCATCGGCGAGCAGCTCCCCGGCCATCGCGCTGAGACCAAGAGCGTCGTGGAACTCGCGATAGTCCAGTAATCCAGCATCGGAGGTGACTCGAGAGCCATGGAACCCAAGCTTCAGCCGGCGGTCGAAATCGAGCCTCAAAGAGCCCTCGATCGATTCACCCGTCGGGTGCGCCATGACAGCTCCATGCGGTTCAAATTAACTTGTTGATTGTTCTACTCGATTCCTCGCAAAGCCACATCAAATTACTCCGTCATCCGGCGAATGCGGGATGACAACTGGCACGACGCCGCCATCTTGCCGCTGAGCGGCAAAGTCACGATTGCGTCTCGCTCAAGTTTGGAATGCTTGGAAGATGCATGCGCGTCGCAGCTACTGAATGATTCTACCGGCTCTCGACCGACCAGCGACCGAAGCGATTACAGGAATATTGCCAAAAGTAAAGCCGGTGGTGTAGCCGCCGGCGATCCGGCTCGATGGCTCCTCAGACCACGTTCAACCTCGGCGCAACAGCACCTTTCTTGGTCGGCTGCAGGTCGTCGACCTCCAGCATGTGGCCGCTCCGCATGGCCTTGGTCAGCAGATAGCCGCGATTGTGCGCGTTGGCGGCGATGATGTGCGGCACGCGTCCGGCGATCTCGATCCCATAGCGTTCGAGCTGGGCGAGTTTCGCCGGGTTGTTGGTCAGCAGGCGCACCCGGTTGATCCCCAGTTGCTGCAGCATGGCCGCTGCCGCCCAGTAGTCGCGTTCGTCGTTGGCGAAGCCGAGATGATGGTTGGCGTCCACCGTGTCGAGCCCACCATCCTGCAGCATGTACGCGCGCAGCTTGTTCGCAAGGCCGATGCCCCGACCTTCCTGGGCCAGGTACAGCAGGACGCCGCCGCCTTCGTGCGCCATTCGCCGAATGGCACCGCGCAACTGGTCGCCACAGTCGCACCGCAGGGAGCCCAGCAGGTCGCCGGTGAAGCACTCGGAGTGAAGGCGGGCCAGGGGCGCCGACAGCCGCTCGGGCTCGCCAACCAGGATGGCCAGCTGGTCCGGTCCACCGTCGGTCGGGCGGAACGACACCACGCGCACGTTCTCGGCGTCCGCCAATGGTACGCGGGCCTCGCTCACGGGCCGCAGGCTCGACGCCGACAGGCGTCGGTACCCGAGCACCGCATCGGCAGCTACCGCGGACGTTTCGTTCGCGGCCTCGGCTTCCGCCGGTGCGAGAATGGCGGCAGGGAGGAGGCCGGCCAGCTTGCAGAGCTCTATCGCCGCCAATGCCTCAGGTCGCGTCGTGCGCGCAGCCAGGGACAGGATGTCGACGACCTCGGTCGAGGGCGTGGTGGGATCGGCCAGCGCCGCGATCCGGCCGACTGTCATGTCGCCGCGCGTGAGTGGTAACAGATACGTGGCCTGGGGGTCGCACGGAACGTTCAGGCTGGCCAACCGCTCGCCGGTAAGGACGAGGCTGCTGCCACGGATGAACCGAACGGGCGAGATCTCCTGGGCTTCGCTGATCACGGCTTCCACCGCGATCATGTCGAGGTGACGGAGGCCGTCCCTGAGCCGTACCTGACCACCCGCCCGAAGCATACGCGCGGCATACTGAACGGCGAGCACGGGCGCGGTTGGTTTCGGCTCGACGTCTATATCCATCACGGCGTCTTTCTTCACGACTTGGACTCGACCTGACATGGCCTGTTCTACGTAGCCACGCCCCGGCTGGCTCACCGACCGGGCGCCTTCTTATCTAACCATCCCATCACCGCATCGCCAGAGGCAGGTATCACCGCCCCGCGGTATGTGCACCTGGGGAGGGGACATTGACCTGCGCCCATCACGAACTATTCACCATCGGGTCCAGCTCATCGTGGCACTGTTCGCACCGGCCGGGCATTCTCGAATAAGATCACTGGAGCCTGCCAACGTGAACTGCGTGTGACAAACTGGGTTCCCAAAAGCGTGAACGAGACCGATCCGCCGTTGCGGCTGTCCGCGCCATGTTCTGAGGTGGATCGGTTCAGTCGTCGGCGCGCCGTGTTTCTGGCGCTGACCACCGGCACCACTCTGGTGGCCGTCGCTGTCATGGCGCGTCTGCTCGGCAGCGATGGAATGGCGCTTGCCGATGTGGCATTGCTGCTGTGCTTCATGGCCATGCTGCCGTGGAACGTGATCGGATTTTGGAACGCGGTGATCGGGCTGCTGCTGCTCTGCGGCAGCCGCGACCCGGTGGCCCACGTGCTGCCTGCCATCCGAACGCCCGCCATGGGTCCGGCAAGCGCGCGCATTGCCATCGTCATGCCGGTGCACAACGAAGCGCCGGACCGCGTCCTGAAGCATCTCGAGCAGACCGTGGCCAGTCTCGAGGCGACCGGCTCTGCGGCGGCGTTCGAGGTCTTTCTGCTGAGCGACACGCAAGATACTGCCATCGCCGCGGCCGAAGCGGCGCTGTTCGACCAGTGGCGGCGCCGGTCCTGGTGGCCCAGTCGGATGCATTATCGCCGTCGGCCGCACAATCTCGATCACAAGACCGGCAATCTGTGGGAATTCCTCGAGCGCGATGGCCGCCGCTTCGACCACATGCTCGTGCTCGATGCCGACAGCGTGATGTCGGGCGCGGCGATCGTGCGGCTGGTCCGGGTGATGGAGGCGCATCCTGAGATCGGCATCCTGCAGCATCTCGTCGTCGGCATGCCCAACCCGAGCCCGTTTCCCCGTATTTTCCAGTTCGGCATGCGGCACGGCATGCGCGCCTACACCATGGGGAGCGCCTGGTGGCTGGGCGATTGCGCTCCCTATTGGGGGCACAATGCGCTGATCCGCGTGGCACCGTTCATGCGCCATTGCCGGCTTCCCGTCCTGCCCGGTCGCCCACCGCTTGGCGGGCGCATCCTCAGCCATGATCAGGTCGAAGCGGTGCTGATGCGGCAGGCCGGCTGGCAGGTGCGCGTCGTTCCCGAGGAGGACGGCAGCTACGAGGAGAACCCGCCGACCCTTTCGGACTTCGTCAAGCGCGACCTGCGTTGGTGCCAGGGCAATTGGCAGTACGTGCATCTGCTTGGCCGGTCCGGCCTGCATGCCATGGGACGCGTCCAGCTCCTGCTGGCGATTCTGATGTACGTGTCCGGGCCGGCTTGGGTCCTGTTCGCCACCATCGGGTTCGCGCGAGCGATGGGCGGCGGCGACCTCGGTGCCGCCGCATTGCCGGGCGCAGCCGCGGCGTGGGAGGGGTGGGCGTTGCTGGCGGCGATGCTCGGGCTCGTGTTCGCGCCCAAGCTTGCCGGCGTGACTCAGGTCCTGCTGACGCCGGCGCTCCGCCGTGCCTATGGCGGCGGCTTCAGGGTGATGCTGTCTGCACTGGTCGAGCTCCTGTTCGGGTTCATCCTCGGGCCGATCATGGCGGTGGCACAGGGCGTTTTTGTCCTGGGTCTGCTCTTCGGCAGGTCCATACGCTGGGAAGCGCAGTTGCGGGATCCGCGCGCGCTGTCGTGGCGCGAGGCGGTCCGTGGCCTCTGGCCGCAGACTGCTTTCGGGGCCGTGCTGGGCGTGGCCGTCTGGGTCTTCGCGCCAATTTCGGTGCGCTGGTGGGCCTTGCTGTTTTGCGGCCCGCTCGTGCTTTCGGTGCCGTTCGCTGTCGCCACGGCCTCGGCGTCGCTCGGGCGATGGCTGACCCGGCTGGGTATCTGCCGGGTGCCCGAGGAAATCGACCCGCCGCCAATTCTCCAGGCTGCCGGGCATGCTCACGGGCCTGCGGCCGCCGCCGCGACGTCCCCGCTGAGTGCCGTGGGCTCCGACGCCGTCACCGCTCCGGCGGCACCGTCGGTCGACTAGGACCGGGGTTGCAGGGCCCCGGGTGATTGCCGCAATCGGACGAACGGCAGCGGTGCCATGGTGACCCGTTCGACCTCGACCCAGCCCAGACGGCGGTAGAAGGCCAGCGCTGCCGTGTTGCTGAGCAGACATTTCAGTTCGAGTGGGCCCTGCACCTGCAGGCTGGCATGATCGAGCAGCTTCCGCCCCGTGCCGCAGCCACGCCAGGCGGCACGCACATGCAGGAAATGCACGAACCGGTCGGCGACCCACAAGGACAGGAAACCGGCCACGACGCCTCCGGCCGTGGTCGCCACGATGATCTGCTCGCCAGCAACGGCCTCGGGGAAGTAGGCCGCGGTCCATTTCCCCGCTTCCTCCGGCAGGATCTCGCGCTGGCCCGCTGCGAAGATCTCGGCACAGGCTTGCAGTTCGCCCGGATCAGGCGCGTGCAGTCGTAGGCCCGCTGGCGTCGCCGGCACCGTCATTCGCCGGGCGTCATGACCGGGGTGGCTTGCGGTAGCGGATGCCAGTGGCCCTGCCGGACCCGGCTCTCCCGCTGGCGCCAGGGCTGCGACCGGACGAACCTCGCCAGGGCGGCCACCCCGATAAGCGTCACGAAGCCGCCGAGATTGGCCGCCGTCACGTTGAGCGGATTGCGGCCGAGCGTGTCCAGCACCATGCCCAGCGTCCAGGCCAGGGTCATGCTCCAGAGAAACACGGGCAATGCCTGCTGCCCGACGAGGACGATGGGCGCCGCCCAGCGGCTGCGGAGCAGATGCTGGTTCGGATTGGCCAGCCAAAGCGCCAGATAGGCCAAAGCCAGGAAGTGCACGTAGCGCAGGATGCCGAAATGGGATTTGTCCTTCCACGGGGCCAGCAGCAGGCCGAGCTGGTCCAGCCACTCATGGCGCGACCAGAGCGGTTGCCAGCTCAGCGGCACCATGACCGCCACGAAGGCCAGCGCCAGCCAGGCGAGGGCGGCTCGTCGCGGCGGTGCGGCGAGCCAGCCGGAGCCGAACGCGAACCCGGTGAAGAAGATCAGCTGCCAGCCGAATGGATTGAAGAACCACGGGCGGTCCGACCACCACTCGGCTGGCAGGTGCCAGTTGAACGACCACTGCGCCGCGTAGACGACGACGCAGCCGGCCAGCGCCAGGGCAGGGTGCGTTGCAGCCAGAGCCATGACGAGCGGGACCATCGCCAGCACGACGATGTACATCGGCAGGATGTCGAAATAGTTCGGCACGTAGGTCAGCGTGAGCAGATGCACCAGGCCCTGCCGCGGCTCGGCGAAGAAGTGCTGCAGGTAGAGCACGTCGACATAGTCGGTGACCTCGGTCCACCAGGTGCCCAGCACGCAGAGGCCGGCGACGGTGAGGAAAAGCCCGAGATGCGACCAGTAGACCTGCCAGCAGCGATGCAGGATGCGCACGGTGCCGACCAGGAATCCGTGGCGGACGAAGCTGCCGCCGAACGCGATGGCGGAGGCGAACCCGGAGCAGAACACGAACATCTCGGTCGCGTCGCTGGGCCCGAAGCGGGCCGGGATGAAATCGTTCCAGGGATTCAGCGGCAGGTGGGCGATGAAGATGATGAACATGGCGATGCCCCGGAAGAAGTCGAGCCGAGGGTCGCGCATGCCTGCCGGGGTCGTGCTCGTTGAAGTCGCCAAGGGTTCCAGCCTCGTTTCGGGCGCAGGTGAGACATCGTGTGCGTCGCGGTTATCAGCATAGGCCCGAGCCACCGGCTGACAATTCCGCGAACGCTGGCACAAACTGGGAACGATTGCGCGAGCGGGCCGCTAGTGTCGCACGAGCGCGACGGTGCGTGGTAGGCTGCGCCGCGGCTATAGCCTACGGGGGAGGAGCGCATGGAGCTGGAAAGGAGCATGTCGGTCGGCGACGGCCGCGCCATTGATCCGGCTTCGCGTGCGTCCCCCGACGCGGCATCGCTTGGCCTCGATGATGCTTGGCGACTGGTGCTCGCCGTACGCCGGTACATCGATGACAACCCTGATGCCGGCACCGCATCCAGCTTGAGCTTTGCCCCCACCATGGAAGGCTGGGTGTTGGCCGAGGCGGGTATCCTGGACGTGTGTCTCGGCCCGGACGGCGCTGCCGTGCGTCACGTTTGGTGGCCCTTGGAGCCACAGGTCAAGCAATTGCTCGACCTGCATCTGCCGCACGCGGCGCGGCGCCCGGCGCAGGGTTATGTCCTGGCCATACTCGGCCAGACCCTCGACGGCTTCATCGCCACGCGGGAAGGGCAGTCCCGCTACATCAATGGCGACGACAGCCTGTTCTACCTGCACCGGGCGCGGGCGCTCAGCGACGCCGTGGTCATCGGCGTCAGCACGGCCGTGGCCGACTGCCCGCAGCTTACCACGCGTCACGTCCCGGGGCCGGATGCGGTCCGCGTGGTCATCGACCCCAAGGGTCGCCTTCCCGCCGATAACGGCCTGCTGCACGATGGGGCCGCCGCGACTCTGGTCATCCGCGCCACCGACGGCGAGCCGTGCGAAACGCCGCTGTCGGCGCAGGCCACCGCCCTTCATG
>JBATRI010000345.1:0-8922 GCA_049292515.1 Geminicoccaceae bacterium | reverse complement strand
GGCGTTGCCGGCCCGCCATGGCGGCGCCGCGATGCCCGATATCCGCCTGGTCGATCTGCGCCGTGAGCGTCCGCCGCGCGGCGGCTTCCTGTCGCCACCGCTGCGGGCCGCCCTGGTGCGCAACCTGGCCGAGGGGGCGCAGTCGCTGCTGTTTCTCAATCGCCGCGGTTACGCCCCGCTGACCTTGTGCCGGGCCTGCGGCCACCGGCTCGCTTGCCCGAACTGCTCGGCTTGGCTGGTGTCCCATCGGTTGCGCGGGCGGCTGCAGTGCCACCATTGCGGCTACGGCATGCCGGTGCCCGATCACTGCCCGAGCTGCGGTGCCGTGGGCATGCTCACGGCCTCGGGTCCGGGCGTCGAGCGCCTGGCCGAGGAGCTGGGCGACCTGCTGCCGAAGGCGCGGCTGGCGGTGATGACCAGCGACACCACGGGCGACGCCAAGGCTGCTGCCGCCATCGTCGGTGCCATGGAGGCCGGTACCGTCGATGTGCTGCTGGGCACCCAGATCATCGCCAAGGGCCATCACTTCCCCAACCTTACGCTGGTGGGGGTGGTCGATGCCGATCTCGGTCTCGGCGGCGGCGATCTGCGTGCCGCCGAGCGCACGTTCCAGCTGCTCTACCAGGTGGCGGGCCGCGCTGGCCGCGAGGAGCGCCCCGGCCGCGTGCTGATCCAGACCCATCTGCCCGAGCATCCGGTCATGCAGGCGCTGGCGGTGGGCGACAAGGACCGCTTTCTCGCCGTCGAGCTGGAGGAGCGTCGGATCGGCGAGATGCCGCCCTGTGGCCGGCTTGCAGCCTTGATCCTGTCCGGCGGCGATGCCGAGCGCGTCAAGGCCGAGGCCCGCCGGATCGCGCAGGCGGCACCCGAGACCGAGGCCGCCTTTGTCATGGGGCCCGCTCCCGCGCCACTGGCGCTGCTGCGTGGACGCTACCGCGAGCGACTGCTGGTGAAGGCAACGCCCGAGCTGGATCTGCCCGCCTGGCTCCGCGCCTGGCTGGCGCCGATCCGGCTGCCTGGTGCCGTGCAGCTGCAGGTCGATGTCGACCCGATCAGCTTCCTTTAGTGCGCTGACTGCTGCCAAGCGTCGGCAGCAGAGCCTCCAATGCCTCGATGCGCTGCCCGCTCGCCGGATGCGTCGACAGGAAGGCGGGCGGGCCGTCGCTCCCCTCCAGCGCCAGCATCCGCTGCCAGAAGGCCACCGCCTCCGTGGGATCGTAACCGGCGTGGGCCATGTAGCGCAGGCCCAGCGCGTCCGCCTGCAGCTCCTGGCTGCGGCCGAACGGGCGGATCAGGCCGACATCGGCGAGAGTGCCGCCCAGGGCCGCCACGAGTTGCGGTGGGATCGGCGCATCGCTGGAGGCCAGCAGCGAGACACCCAGGCGCAACGCCAGCGTCACCGCGTTCTCGGCCACGATCCGCTGCGCCGCATGCCGGGCATTCACGTGGCCGACCTCGTGCCCGAGCACGGTCGCGAGCTGGGCCTCGTTAGCCATCGTCTGCAGCATGCCGGTAAAGATGCCGACCTTGCCGCCCGGCAGCGCGAAGGCGTTGCGCGACGGCGATTCCAGCACGACGAACTGCCAGCTCGGCAATGGCGACTGGCTCGCGGCGACGATGCGCTCGCCGACGCCTGCGACGCGCCGCTGCAGACCGGCGTCGCGCACGGGTGGGGTCTCGCGCAGGATCTCCCTGAACGCCTGCGCGCCGAGCTCGGCCGCCATGGCTTCCGGCACCAGCAGGTCGGCCAGCCAGTCGGGCACGGCGGCGTCGCACCCTGCGAGTGGCAACGTCGCCGCCAGCGCAGCACCGCTTCGCAGAAAGGCACGGCGGTGCAGACCACCGCAGCACCCCTGATGCATCGACTCAGAAGCTGAGCTGCTTGGCATGCAGCACCTGCGGCAGCCGGCAGACCTGCTCCAGCACATAATCGGGTATCGGCCCGTCGACCTCGACCAGGGCGATGGCATCGCCACCGGGCTCGTCGCGACCGAGATGGAAGGTCGCGATGTTGATCTGCGCGTCGCCGAGCGTGCGGCCGAGCGCGCCGATGAAGCCCGGCTTGTCCTGGTTGCGGACATAGAGCATGTGCGCGCCGAGGCGCGCCTCCATCGGGATGCCGCGGATCGACACCACGCGCGGCTCGGCGTCCTGGAACAGCGTGCCGCTGACCGCGCGCGGCCCACTCTCGGTCAGCACCTCGACGGTGAGCAGGGTCTGGTAGCCCTCCACCGCCTCGGTGGTCACGACCTTGACGTTGATGTTGCGCTGCTTGGCCAGCGCTGGCGCGTTGACCATGTTCACGCTGGCGAGCAGCGGCCGCAGCAGGCCGGTCAGCACGACCTGGGTCAGGGGTCGGGTGTTGAGCGAGGCCGCATGCCCGGCATAAGTTACGGTCACCTCCGACAGGCCGGTCGCGGTGAGCTGGCCCGCGAATGAGCCGAGCTGCTCGGCCAGGCGCATGTAGGGCCGCAGCCGTGGTGCCTCCTCGGCCGTGACCGAGGCCATGTTCAGCGCGTTCACGACCGCACCGGTGTTCAGGTAGTCGCTGATCTGCTCGGCCACCTGCAGCGCCACGTTCTCCTGCGCCTCCCCCGTGGAAGCACCGAGATGCGGCGTGACGACGGCATCTTCGAGCCCGAACAGGGGCGATTCCTTGGCCGGCTCGACCGCGAACACGTCGAACGCGGCGCCCGCGATGTGGCCGCCGCCGATCAGGTCGGCCACGGCTTGCTCGTCCACCAGCCCGCCGCGGGCGCAGTTGACGATGCGCACGCCTTGCTTCGTCCTGGCGAGGTTTTCGCGCGACAGCAGGTTGCGGGTCTGTTCGGTCAGTGGCGTGTGTAGGGTGATGAAATCGGCCCGGGCCAGGAGCGCGTCGAGCTCGACCTTCTCGACGTTGAGGTCGGCGGCACGCTCGGGCGACAGGAACGGGTCGAACGCGATCACGCGCATCTTCAGGCCCTGCGCGCGGTCGGCGACGATCGAGCCGATATTGCCGCAGCCGATCAGGCCCAGCACCTTGCCCATCAGCTCGACGCCCATGAAGCGGTTCTTTTCCCACTTCCCGGCCCGGGTCGAGCGATCGGCGGCGGGGATCTGGCGGGCCAGGGCCAGCATCAGCGAGATCGCGTGCTCGGCCGTGGTCACCGAATTGCCGAACGGTGTGTTCATCACCACCACGCCGCGCTGGGTCGCGGCCTCGACGTCGATATTGTCGACCCCGATGCCGGCGCGGCCCACGACCTTGAGCCGCGTGGCCGCCGCCAGCACCTCGGCCGTGACCTTGGTGGCGGAGCGGACGGCGAGCCCGTCATATTCGCCGATGATGGCGATCAGCTCATCCTTCTTCAGGCCGACGCGGGTGTCGACCTCGAGCCCGCGCTCGCGGAAGATGGCCTCGGCAGCCGGGCTCAGCTGGTCGGCGATGAGCACCCGTGGCATGGCAGCTCCGAACGTGAACTTGAAAGGGGGGAGTTTCAGGCGCGCAGGCGCTTGGTCTCGGCGAACGCCCAGTCGAGCCAGGGCAGCAGCGCCTCGACGTTGGCCGTCTCGACCGTGGCGCCGCACCAGATCCGCAGGCCCGCCGGCGCGTCGCGGTAGCTCTGAATGTCGAAGGCCACCTTCTGCTCGGTCAGGAGCTTGGTCATGTCCTTGACGAAGCTCTGCTGGCCCGCGCTGTCGAGCGCCGTGAACGCCGGGTCGACGATGCCTAGGCACACCGACGTAGCCGAGCGGATCTCGGGGCGCTCGGCGAGGAAAACCGCCCAGCCGCTCTTGGCGATCCAGGCGTCGATCGCGGCGAGGTTGCGCTCGGAGCGCGCGATCAGCGACTTCAGCCCGCCCAGGCCTTCCGCCCAGCGCAGCCCGTCCAGCGCGTCCTCGACCGCCAGCATCGAGGGCGTGTTGATGGTCTCACCCTGAAAGATGCCCTCGATCAGCTTGCCACCCTTGGTCAGGCGGAAGATCTTGGGCAACGGCCAGGCGGGCTTGTAGGACTGCAGCCGCTCCACGGCGCGCGGGCTCAGGACCAGCATACCGTGCTGCGCCTCGCCGCCCAGCACCTTCTGCCAGGACCAGGTCACCACATCGAGCTTGGCCCAGGGCAGGTCCATGGCGAACGCGGCCGAGGTCGCATCGCAGAAGGTGAGCCCCTGGCGGTCGTCCCTGATCCAGTCGCCGTTGGGGACGCGCACGCCCGAGGTGGTGCCGTTCCAGCAGAACACGGTATCGCGGTCGCCGTCGATCCCGGCGAGGTCAGGCAGCTCACCGTAGGGTGCTGCGAAGACACGCACGTCCTCGAGCTTGAGCTGCTTCTCGATGTCGGTCTGCCAGCCGGCGCCGAAGCTCTCGAAGCTCACCACGTCGACGCCGCGCGCACCCAGCATCGACCACAGTGCGCACTCGTAGGCGCCGGTATCGGATCCGGGCAGGATGCCGAGGCGGTAATCGGCCGGGATGCCGAGGATTGCCCGCGACCGCTCGATCACCTCCTGCAACCGTGCCTTGGCCGGACCGGCGCGGTGCGAGCGACCGAGCATGTCTGTCTCGAGCCCGGCCGGCGACCAGCCCGGTCGCTTGGCGGTCGGGCCGGAGCCGAAGTTCGGATTGGCAGGCCGGGTTGTGGGCAGCATCGTCGGTCCAGGCGGTCGAGAATGGTGGCGGCGGAACCTAGTGGCATTGCCGCGCTGCCGCAACATGGGTGACGTCGCCGCTAGCCGTCGTCGGCGCGTGTGGGTATGCCAATCTCGCGGCCGCGCGCGATCAGCCAGCGCTGGAACTGCTGCGCCGGCTCACGGTTCAGCGTGCCAGTGCCCCAGGCGAGCCAGTAGGGTTGTGGCATCGTCAGGCGGAGGTCGAACGGTGCCACCAGTCGGCCTCGGCGCATGTCGTCGGCCACCATCGATTGTTGGGCGAGCACGAAGCCGCGGCCGTCGATCGCCGCGTCGATCGCCTGGGCGGACAGGGTGAAGGTCAGAGCCGGCCGCACCGTGGTGGACCCCAGCCCGGCGAGCCGCAACCAGTCGGCCCAGGTCGGTGGCGAGACGAAGTCCGGTGCCCAGTCGATGCCGATGAGCGGATAGGCCAGAATCTGGGCGGGATCATGCAGGCGGTGCTCGGCCAGATCGGGCCGGCACACCGGTAGCAGCATATCCGTGAACAGCATGATGGCCTGCCGGTGCATCTGCGCCGCATCACCATAGGTGATGCGGAAATCGACCGTGCCGTCGGCAAGTCGCGGCTCGGGATCGGCGCCATGCAGACGGATCGCCGTCTCCGGATGCTCCGCCTGCCACGTGAACAGCAGCGGTACCAGCCACTTGCTGGCGAGTGAAGGCAGCGTGCTCACCGTCAGCTCGCCACCGCGACGCTCCCGCTCCAGCACCTGCTGCGCCTCGTCGAGTTGCGCGAAAGCCTGGGTGACCTTCGGCAGATAGGCGTGGCCCCAGCGGGTCAGCGCAATGCCGCGCCCGCTGCGCTCCAGCAGCTGCAGCCCCAGTGTTGCCTCCAGCAGTCGGATCTGCTGGCTGACGGCACCCGGTGAGATGCCGAGCGCCGCTGCTGCCGCCGCGATCGAGCCGCCACGCCCGACGGCGACGAACACCTGAAGTGCCCTGAGCGGAGGCAGTTGCTTCATCGCTATATTGTTTAGAAATTCTAAACTAAATTCAAGCAGCGGGCCGCTTTTCGTCGTGGTGGGTGCGGGGTAGCCCTACGGCGAAGCCTGCCGCAGGAGAGCCGCACATGTTCCTCCGCAACGCCTGGTACGTCGCCGCCATCGAGCGCGAAGTCTCACGTCGGTTGCTGCCCGTCACCATCCTGGGCGAGCGGATCGTCCTCTTCACCAAGGAGGATGGGACGCCGGTAGCGCTGGAGGACGCCTGCCCCCACCGCAAGCTGCCCTTGTCCATGGGCCGGCTGCAGGGCGATGACGTCGAGTGCGGCTATCACGGGCTGCGCTTCGACTGCAGCGGCGCCTGCACGCGTGTGCCGGGGGCCGAGAAGATCCCCCACGTCGCCCGCGTGCGCAGCTACCCGCTGGTGGCCCGCTATGGCCTCGTCTGGATCTGGATGGGCGACGCGGCTTCTGCGGACCCGGCTTGCATCTTTCAGGTCGAGCATTGGGACGATGCGAGCTGGGGTCGGACCACTCCGGAATCGATGACGGTTGACTGCAACTATCTCTATGTCACCGACAACCTGCTCGACCCGTCGCACGTCGCCTGGGTTCACGCCTCATCGTTCGGCAATGCCGCGTGCGAGGAGACCCCGCTGCAGACCGAGCTGCACGACGACGGCGTGGTAGTGTCACGCTGGATGCTGGATACCGAGGTGGCGCCGTTCTACCAGCAATTCGTCAGCTTCACGGGGAACACCGACCGCCAGCAGCATTACGAGGTCCGGTTCCCGAGCAACGCCATCATCAAGGCGGTGTTCACGCCGGCCAACACGGGTGGCCCGCAAGGTACGCTGCATCCGGACACGTTCCTGATGGACTCCTACAACTTCATGACCCCGGTCGACGACCGCCACACGCGCTACTTCTGGTTCCAGATGCGCAATTTCGCACCGGGCGACGCCGACGTGTCGCAGCGTTTCGCGACCGCCGTGCGCGGTGCGTTCGAGGAGGATCGCGTCGTGCTGAATGCCGTCCAATGGGGCATGGACCACAAGCAGACACCCAATCTCGACCTCAAGATCGATCTCGGTCCCTTGCGCTTCCGCCGTCGGCTCGACCAGCTGATCGCCCGGGAAACCTCCATCCCGCATGCTGCCGAGTAGGCGCCGGGCCATGGACACCGACCCCGTCACCTGCGTCACCTTCGAGCCCAGCGGCATCCAGGTGCCGTGGACGGCCGACAGCGGATCGCTGCTCGAGCTTGCCGAGGCAGCCGGATTGCAGCCCGACTTCAGCTGCCGAGCCGGCATCTGCAACACCTGCAAATCTGATCTCGTCGCCGGAACGGTCGAGTATGACGAGGAGCCGCTCGACCCACCTGAGCCCGGCAAGCTGCTGCTCTGCTGCTCGCGGCCGGTGGGTGCGGTGACGATCAGGTTCTGAACAGCTCGATCGCGTAGACGCGGCTGGCCAAGTCGACGCGGCCGGCATCGAGCATCGCAGCACCGCCCGTGACCAGCTCGTGGTCGCCCAGCCGCACCATGGCACCACGATTGACGAGCAGGTTGATCTCGCCCGTCAGGCCGATGGCGCCCTGCGCACGCCGCACCCGGTGCCGCCAGCGGTCACGGCGCGTCATCACGTTGAGGTCGAGGATGCCGCCGGCAGTGGGCGTGCCGAGGACGGCGATGTCGGCCGGGAACGCGTAGGGCGCGCTGTCCTGGTCCAGCCGCACCGGGTCGCGCCCTGCGATTTCCAGGGTCAGAGCCTCCCCGTCGAGCACGGCCAGCGTCCGGTCGATGCCGGGAAACAGGGAGAACGGGCCCGCGGTCTCGACCCGCGCCATGCTGACCCGCCAGTCGATCGCATCGAGGCCCGCACCCTCCGGTCCGGCCGCGATCTCGATCGTGACCCCCAGGCCGTTCTTCCACGGCATATGGCGGAAGGCTGCCGGCGGCAGCAGGCGGATCATCCCAGCACCGTGCGCGCGATGATGTTGCGCTGGATCTCGGACGAGCCCTCGTAGATCCGCATGATCCGCACGTCGCGGACATATCGTTCGAGCGGCAGGTCGCGGGTGAAGCCGTAGCCGCCATGGATCTGCAAGGCACTGTCGGTCACGCGCCCGGCCATCTCGGTCGCGAACAGCTTGGCCATCGCGGATTCCAGGCTGTAGCGCTCCCCGGTCACCCGCTTGGCTGTGGCGGTGTTGCCGAGTCCGCGGGCGGCGGCGATGTCGACCGCCATGTCGGCGAACTTCCATTGGATGCCCTGGAGTTCGGCGATCGGCGCCCCGCCGACGCGGCGCGTCTTGGCCCACTCCCTGGCGGCACCGTATGCGGCCTCGGCGATGCCGACGCAGCAGGCGGCGATATCGAGGCGCCCCGCATCCAGCGTCTGCAACGCGGTGCGAAAGCCCGACCCCTCCGGCCCCAGCCGGTTGGCCTCGGGCACGGTGCAGTCCAGGACCACCTCGAACACGTGGCCACCCTTCAGGCCCATGGTGCGCTCGGACGGCCCGACCACGACGCCACCCGCCGCCTTCTCGACCACGAAGGCCGAGATGCCTCGCGCACCGGCGTTTGGATCGGTCTTGGCGTAGACGACGAGGAAATCGGCCTCGGCGGCGTTGGAGATGAAGTGCTTGGTGCCCTTGATCCGGTAGGTGTCACCTTCGCGGCGGGCCACGGTCGTCATGTCGGCCGGGTTCGAGCCGGCGCCGGGCTCCGTCAACGCGAAGGCAGCCAGGGTGGCACCGCTTGCGGCAGCCGGCAGCCAGCGGGCCTGCTGCGCCTCGCTGCCGCCGTGCAGGATCGAATCGGTGGCGAGGAAATGGGCGGTGACCATGGACGCGGTCGAGGCGCAGGCGCCGGCGATGACCGCCAGCACCTCGAACAAGGTGTAGGAGTCAATGCCCGGGCCGCCGTGCCCGGCCGGCAGATTCAGTCCCATAATGCCCAGTTCGGCCAAAGCCGGCCGATGGCAGGTCGCCGAGAGGGAGTTCTCGTCGATTTCCGCCGCCCGCGGCGCCAGCACCTCGGCGCAGAAGGTCGCGATGGCGGCGACCACCTCCTGGTCGGCGCCGGTCGAGCGCATCGTGTCCATGCCGCTAGCCCCAAGCCCGCGCCGGATCGCCCAGCGCCTCTTGCGTATGCTGCCCCAGGCTCGGTGCCGGGGCGGTGCCGCCGCGCGGTGCGCCCACGAACCGCACCGGCTGCTCGGGCGCCATGACCCGGCCGAGGCCCGGCTGATCGATCGCCTGGAGAACGGAGCGGGCGGAGGCCAGGGCTGCGGCCGTGTCC
>JBATRI010000344.1:0-6177 GCA_049292515.1 Geminicoccaceae bacterium | reverse complement strand
CAGCAGAGCGGCCAGCGCGGCCGCGATCCGCTCGGCCGCGCCGCGCGCAACGATGGCGGGCTGGACACGCGTGGGGTGCAGGTGCCCGAGGAGAGCGATCTCGGTCGGGCACGGGACGTTCTCCAGGAACTTTATCGCCGCTCCGGCGACCGCGATCGACCGTCGCTCGAGCTCGACTATTACCGACGCCTGCTGGATCGGTTCTGAGCACTATTCGGACCGAACGACCTTTGTCGCCCAATGCGGACGAGCGACCGCCGGGCACTGCCGTCGACATGCTGGTCATCCATTATACCGGCATGCGCAGCGCGGCCGAGGCGATCGAGCGCCTCTGTGACCCCGCGGCCAAGGTCAGCGCCCATTATCTCATCGACGAGGACGGCTCGGTCGTGACCCTGGTGCCAGAGGCGCTGCGCGCTTGGCATGCCGGTGTGAGTTGGTGGCAGGGGCGTGCCAACCTCAACGACGTCACCGTCGGTATCGAACTCGTCAATCCCGGCCACGAGTGGGGCTACCGGCCGTTCCCGGCGCTACAGATGGCGGCCTTGATCGAGCTGTCGCTGGGCATCGTCCGTCGCTGCTCGATCCCGTCGGAGCGGGTGCTAGGGCACAGCGACATCGCCCCGGGCCGCAAGAATGACCCCGGCGAGCTCTTCGACTGGCCCCTGCTGGCGGCTGCGGGCCTCGGCCGCTGGCCGGTGAGCGCCAAGCCACGACCGCCCGATCCGGTGCTGGCCGTCACAGCGCTTGGCCGAATCGGTTATGCCGGCGAAGCCCAAGGCGTGGCACTGGAGACCGCACTGGGTGCGTTCCAGCGGCACTATCGCCCGGCGTGCTGCGACGGCTCCCTTGACGCGGCAACAATGGGCAATTTGATGGCGGTGGCCGGCTTGTGCGGCGGCAACGGCACCGCTACGTAGAGCGCGGTGCAGGCGGCCGGATGGCCGCTCCCGTCGCGAGGCGGGGGAGGAAAGTCCGGGCTCCACGGAAACACGGTGCCGGGTAACGCCCGGCGGGGGCGACCTTAGGGAAAGTGCCACAGAGAGTAGACCGCCCGCCGGGGCCGGCCTTCGGGCCGCGTCTGCGGGTAAGGGTGAAAGGGTGCGGTAAGAGCGCACCGCGCCGGCGGCAACGTCGGTGGCACGGCAAACCCCACCGGGAGCAAGACCAAGTAGGGGCGACGGCGCCGGTGCCCGAAGGGGTGGCGCGCGCAGGCCTGTTTCCGGGCCGGTCGTCCGGGTCGGTCGCGCGAGGCCCGTGGCGACACGGGTCCCAGAGGAATGGCCATCCCCCGGCCCTCGGGTCGGGGACAGAACCCGGCTTACAGGCCGCCTGCGCCAGCTTGCATCCGGAAGGCCTGAAACAAATCGCGAACAGTGTATTCAGGAACGTTCAGGCCAGCCGCTTTCACAGCCATGCATCAGTTATCCACAGAAGTATGCTCAAAGCCGATTTTCTGTTTTCTTGCATGTCGTTATGCGCGTAAGCGGGAAAAATGCTTGACCTGGAAACCCGTTAAGGATAGCTTGCCGCAGCGTGTAAGATGGACTTTTACATTTACACATCTGAGTGCAGCTTTAAGTTTGGATGATGTGGCAGTTCTTGCCCGTGCTCGAAGTAAAGTCCTGGACCTACCGTGGAACGCGCGCCTAGATAAAAGTGTCCGGCACCTGCGGCGTGAGATGCAAAAATGGTAGAGCTTCGTTACGCAGCACATCAACGGGCACAGGTCCGAGCACAAGAGTATTTTCATATTATTCTGCTTGCAGCTGGTGAAGTTTGCGATGACTGCAGAAATCAGCAACGAGCTGTCGACTTGAACTGAACCGACTCGCGCCGACCGCAAGGCTCGGCAATTTCCCTGTGGATAACTTGGCTGTGGAAAAACAGGGGTGGTTCATCGTCCCGTCCTCCTTGATCAGGCGATCCAGGCCCTGCAGCTCCGGGACGGGGGCATCTACGTCGATGCCACGTTTGGCGGCGGCGGTTACAGCCGGGCCATGCTCGACGGTGCAGCCTGCCGGGTGATCGGCATTGATCGCGACCCCGACGCGGTCGCCCGCGGCCAGGTGTTGGCCGCAG
Organism: Geminicoccaceae bacterium; assembly: GCA_049292515.1. Classification (GTDB taxonomy): domain Bacteria; phylum Pseudomonadota; class Alphaproteobacteria; order Geminicoccales; family Geminicoccaceae; genus Benzoatithermus. The sequence continues at coordinate 4,095 of JBATRI010000344.1, read as the reverse complement.
AACGTCCCGCCTTCACCATGGTGCACACGCCCTTCGGCTCCTTGCCGGCAGCCCTCGCGGCCGAGGGCGTGACCGAGGTCGACGGCATCGTGTTTGACCTCGGCGTCTCGTCCTTCCAACTCGACCAGCGCGAGCGCGGCTTCTCGTTCCAGGCCGATGGTCCGCTGGACATGCGGATGGCGCAGAGTGGGCCGACGGCCGCCGATCTCGTGAATGGGCTCGAGGAAGCCGAACTGGCCCGCCTTCTGTACCGCTACGGCGACGAGCAGCAGGCGCGGGCGATCGCGCGCACCGTCGTCGAGACCCGACAGATCGCGCCGATCACCACGACGGGGGAACTCGCCACCCTTGTCGCCCGTGCCAAGGGCGGCAGGCAGGGACCTCGCGATCCGGCGACGCGGACCTTCCAGGCCTTGCGCATGGTCGTGAACGACGAGGTGGGCGAGTTGGAGCGCGGGCTCGTTGCGGCGGAGGGGCTGTTGCGTGCGAGCGGACGGCTGGTCGTCGTGTCCTTCCATTCGGGCGAAGACACGCAGGTCAAGCGCTTCGTCAACCAGCAAGGTGGCCGCCAGACCCAGCCGTCGCGGCACCTGCCGCCGGTGGAGATGCCGGCAGCCCGATGGCGCTGGGTCCGGCAAGGCGTGATCAAGCCCAGCACTGCCGAGATCGCCGCCAACCCCCGCGCACGGTCCGCCCGGCTGCGGGTGGCCGAGCGCCTGACCGCATCGGACCGATCGGGTGCGCACCTTGGTGAAGAGGAGAGTTCCCCATGGCGGCGCGCCGCGTGAGTCTAGGTTATCTGTCGACCGCGGTGCTACTGTCGGTTGGCGCAGCGGTGGCTACCTTTCAGCTGAAATACGCCGTTCGCAACGTCGAGGGCGAACTCGCCACGGTGCGGGCTCAGATTGCCCGGGAGCGTGAAGTCGTCCAATCGGCGCGGGCGGACCTTGCCTACCTCACCCGCCCCGACCGCCTGGTCATGCAGGCGGCACAGTTGGGCATGGTCCCCGCGCGCGGGGAACGACTGCTCGCAGCCAGCCAGCTTCCCGGCTGGGACCAGCTGCAATGGGCGCGGTTGCCGGTGCAGGCGACCCTGCCGTCCGGTGCCGGTATCGAGCTACGTTCGAAGCCAGTTCCGGCGATGATGAGCCTCGGCCTGGGACTTGATTGATGGCGACCATGCCTCGCCTCCCTGACGCTGAGCCGACCGACTCGTCGATGGTCCGTGGCCATGCCCGCCTGCGGATCGTTGCCGTCGGCTTCGCTATTGCATTCGGCAGCATCGGCCTCCGCCTGATCGACATGGTCGATTGGGACCGTGGCGGAGCGCCGGTGCAGGCGTTGCTCTCGCCAGCGGCCGATCAGGGCGTGCCGGTGGACGAAGACGCCGAGCGGGCCGAGATCGTCGACCGCAACGGCGTGGTCCTCGCGACCAACATCCGCGTGCCCGGCGTCCACGCCGACCCGTCGCTGCTGGCCGACAAGGCCAAGGCCGCGCGCCAGCTGGCAGCGATCCTCCCGGGTGTCGATGCCGCCGAGTTGCAGGCACGGCTGGAGGCCGGGCGCCGCTTCGCCTGGGTCAAGCACCGCATTACGCCCGAAGAACAGCGGGCTGTGCTCGAGCTGGGCCTGCCGGGCGTGGCCTTCAGCATGGCCGACCAGCGAGTCTATCCAAAGGAGCGGCTGACCAGCCATGTCACCGGTTTCGTCGATGTTGACAATCGAGGCCGCGCCGGCATCGAGCGCTATTTCGACGATCGCCTGCGCCGAGGCGGAGAACCCGTTGCCCTCAGCCTCGACATGCGCATCCAGCAGATCGTGCGTGACGAGCTGAGCGACGCCTATCACCGCTATCAGGCGATCGGCGCCAACGCCATGGTGCTCGACCGGGTGACCGGCGAGCTCCTGGCCATGGTCAGCCTGCCCGACTTCGATCCGAACCGGGTCGGCGACGTGCGCAGGATCGAGTACCTCAACCGTAACACCGGCGAGGTCTACGAGCTGGGCTCGGTGTTCAAGGTCCTGACCCTCGCGGCAGCCCTCGATTCGGGTCAGGTGACGCTGCACGACAAGTTCGATGCGACCGGCAAGCTGCAGATCGGCCGCTTCCGGATCGGCGACGACCACGCCAAGAATCGCTGGCTCTCGGTGCCGGAGATCTTCGAGTACTCTTCCAACATCGGCACCGCCCGGATTGCCTTCGCGGCCGGCGGTGGTCCGCTGCTCGAGGGGTTCTTCCGCCGGGTCGGCCTCTACGCGCGCCCCGACATCGAGATCACCGAGGCAGTCCGGTCGCGGACCCCCAAGCGCTGGCCCGACGTCACCGTGGCGACCACCGCGTTCGGCCACGGGATCGCGGTCACGCCGCTGCAGTTCATCGATGCCGCCGGCGGCCTGGTCGGCGACGGCACCCGTGTGCCGACGACGCTGGTCAAGCGCTCGGCCACGAGCGACCTGCCGCGCACCCGCTACGTCGATCCGCACACGGCAGACCTGATGCACTGGCTGATGTGGCTCGTGGTCGAGCAGGGCAGCGGCACCCGCGCCAAGCTGGACAGCTATCTGATCGGCGGCAAAACCGGCACAGCCGAGAAGTCCAACGGTCGCGGTTACAGCAAGGACAAGGTCCTGGCCTCGTTCCTCGCCGCCTTCCCGATCGATGCGCCGCGCTATGTCGTGCTGGTCTCCTTCGACGAGCCCAAAGGCGACGCCAGCACCCACGGGCTGCGCTATGGCGGCTGGACCGCAGGACCGGTCGCGGCCGCGATCATCGACCGGATCGGCCCGGTGCTGGGCGTACCCCCGACCCCCCCGGAAGTCGCGCAGAACATGCGGGCCCGGCTGGCGGCGCTACAGCCGGCCGGCCCCATGCCGTCTTCCTTGCAGGAGGCAAGCTTTGCGCCTGGCAGCGCTCGGCGATGACCGCATTCGGCTGAAAGGCTCGGGCGACACGGAGATCCGCGGCCTGAGTGCGGATTCGCGCGCGGTGCGGCCGGGTGACCTGTTCGCCGCCCTGCACGGCGCAAGGACCGACGGTGCCCGCTATCTTGCCGAGGCATTGAGCGCCGGAGCCGCGGCGGTGCTGGGCGACGCCGGTGTCACCGACGGGGCGGCGGTGCCGGTATTGATCACCGAGGAGCCGCGCGCGGCATTGGCGCGCGTGGCCGCGCGCTTTTTCGGCCTCCAGCCGCGCATCGTGGCGGCGGTCACCGGGACCAGCGGCAAGAGTTCGGTCGCGGTATTCACCCGCCAGCTCTGGGCCGGGCTCGGCGTACCCGCAGCCAGCTTGGGCACGCTGGGCCTGCAGACCTCCGATGCCCCGGGCCAGGGCAACCTGACCACGCCGGACCCGATCACCCTGCAGCGGATCGCGGCCGAGCTTGCCCGCGCGGACACCCAACATCTGGTAGTCGAGGCCTCGAGTCACGGTCTCGACCAGCATCGGGTGGACGGTCTGGAGCTAGCGGCAGCCGCCTTCACCAACCTGAGCCGCGACCATTTCGACTATCACGGCGGCGCCGAGGCCTACTACGCTGCGAAACGGCGGCTGTTCGCCGAGCTGTTGCCACCGGGCGCCACGGCTGTCCTCAACGCCGACATCGCCGAGTTCGCCGACCTGTCCGACCTCGCCGCCGGGCGCCGGCTGCGCGTGCTGGACTACGGCCATGCGGCTCGCGCTCTCCACCTCGTCCGCCGCGTTGCGACAACCGACGGGCAACGGGTCGAGCTGGAGCTGCTCGGGCGGCAGCATGCCTTCGCGACACCGCTGGTCGGTGGCTTTCAGGCACACAATCTGCTGGCGGCCGCGGGCCTCGTGCTCGGCACCGGCAGCCATCTGGACGCCGTGCTTCCGCTCCTGGCGACGCTGCGCGCGCCGCCCGGACGGATGCAGCTCACCGCGCGCCATCCCAGCGGGGCTACGGCCTTCGTCGACTACGCGCACAAGCCGGAGGCGCTGGCCAAGGCGCTGGAGGCGCTGCGCCAGCACACCGCCGGCCGACTGGTCGTGGTGTTCGGCTGCGGTGGCGACCGCGATGTCGGCAAGCGCCCGCTGATGGGCGAGATCGCGCGCCGGCTGGCCGACCGCACCATCGT
>JBATRI010000343.1:0-5815 GCA_049292515.1 Geminicoccaceae bacterium | reverse complement strand
GGTCCTGGCGGAACTGGCGGCCGCCACCGCCGAGCGCGACCGGCTGGGCGAGCAGCTGCGCGCCCAGGACGCGATCCTGGGTGCCCTGGTCGTGAGCGCCCCGTCGCCCGGCATCGTGCAGGAGATCGTGGTCACGGCGGCGGGGCAGGCGGTGGCGCCGCACGAGACCCTGATGAAGCTCGTGCCGCAGAGCGAGGGCCTGGTGGTCGAGGCCAAGGTCGCCAACCGCGACATCGGCCGCCTGCACGCCGGCATGAACGCCACCGTCAAGGTGCGGGCGTTCGACTATCTGCGCTACGGCAGTCTCGACGGCGTGGTGCAGAAGGTGGCGGCCGACGCCACCGCGGACCCGCGCACGGGCGACCTCGCCTACGGGGTCACCGTCGTCACCGCGCGCAGCCACTTCGGCGCCCGGGCCGGCGAGTTCGACGTCGTGCCGGGCATGGCCGTCGACGTCGAGCTGAAGGTGGGCGAGCGGACCATTCTCTCCTACCTCACCGACCGCATCTTCCGCGTCAAGGAGGCCTTCCGCGAGGGGTGAGGCCTAGCAGCCTGCTGGAGGCGGTCGAATGGCTTTGCCGCCATTGGCGTAGTAGGAAGCGGCATGACATGCGGCCCTGAACACGCCCCGGCTTCTGGCAGCAAGCCGCCGCATCGACGGCTGATCAGCGAGTGCGCGGGTGCCTGCGGCGACCTCGGCACCTTCATTCCGCACGTCATCGGGGCGATGACCGTGGCGGGGCTGGCCCCGGCGGGTGTCCTGTTTGGCTTTGGCGTGTCCCTCGTCGCCGCCGGGCTGTTCTACGGGTTGCCCATGTCCGTGCAACCGATGAAGGCCGTCTCGGCGGTTCTGCTTACTGGCCAGCTTTCTCCCGCTGCCACCGCTGCCGCCGGGCTGATGATCGGGATTATCCTGCTGGCGCTCGGCGTGACCGGCCTCATCAGCCGGGTGGCGCGATTGATCCCGCAATCTGTCACTGCCGGGTTGCAGCTCGGCCTCGGGTTGCTGATGGGTTGGCTTGGCCTGCGCATGGTACTGCAAACACCGTGGATCGGCATCCCCGCGCTCGTCCTGCTGTTCGGGGTGCCGCACATCCGGCCGCAAATGCCGGTTGCGCCGTTCGTGCTGCTGGCCGCGACCGGGGCGGGTCTTGCGACGGGGCTGACACCGCTGCCCCCCATGACAGGCTTTGACCTGCACCTGCCGCCCTTGATGCTGCCGGGGGATTGGGCGGCGGTCTGGCACGCGTTCCAGGTCGCCGTGGTGCCGCAGATGCCACTCACCCTGACCAATGCGGTCATCGTCACCGCCGTCCTCTGCCATGAGCTGTTTCCCGAACGGGCTGCCCGCGCCACGGTGCGCAACCTGGCCCTGACCTCCGGCGCGGCCAATCTTCTGCTTGCGCCGTTCGGGGCTATGCCGATGTGCCACGGTGCCGGCGGGGTCGCGGCGCAGCATCGCTTCGGTGCCCGGACTGGACTGGCTCCCGTCCTGTTCGGCTCCGCGCTGCTGGTGCTGGCACTCGGCTTTGCGGGCAGTGCCGCCGCGCTGTTCGCAGCCATCCCGATCGGTGCGGTCGGGGCGCTGCTGCTGGTGGCGGGTACTGATCTGGCCTTGTCGCGCCGCCTGTTCGATGCCCGGCCTGCCTGCTGGCCCGCCATCGGCATGGCAGCCGCAGCAACGGCGTTTCTCGACCCTGCCCTGGGCCTTGTCGCGGGCTGGGGCGTCGAAATTTTGCGCGGTGCCGTCTTCCGCGCCGGAAATCCTGCCAAGGTCCAGTCAAAGCCATGACTGGCTCGTCATCAAACTTTGACCGTGTCGATGCCGCTCATTTTTGGCGGCAACTTAGGCCGGGCCTTGGCTCCATGGAGGCAGGGTGGCAAGCTCCTCCTCCGTGACAGGCGGTCCGCGAACATCGGGTCTAGGACGACGGCCGCCGCTGTGGCCCGGACATGCTGCGCACGTTGAGGCTGCCGTCGGTCATCTTGACGAAGGTGAAGGTCCGCTCGGCGAAGCCGTTGCAGCGCTGCAGGAAGGGGGCCGGCGCGAGCAGGCTGTCACTGTCGCGCGTGTTCATCTCGTCGAACCAGTAGTAGCGGATGTTCATGATCACCTGCTGCTGGTTCTCGTCGATCACCTGCGCGCCGGTCACCGACCGCATGCGCGGCTGCGTGCAGGTCGCGTTCTGCTCGATAGCATTGGTGTCGTAGAAGGAGATCACCTGGAACTGCAGCCCGGGATAGCCGGCCAGCCCCGGGCCCTGGACGTTGCAGCCGGCCAGCAGCAGGGCCAGCGGCAGCAGGGCGCGGGCAACGGTCTCGAGCGGCATGGCGGATCTCCTGGTGCCCGCCGGGAGCACCGAGGTTCGGGTCGGCAGGCGAAGGCGGAAGACCGTACCATGCTCGGAGGTTCCGACCAGCTCGATCTCCCCTCCATGCGCGCGCAGCAGCTCGCGGCAGATGGCCAGGCCCAGGCCGTTGCCGCCCGGCTTCGAGGTCCCGGCGAACGGCTCGAACAGCCGTCCGCGCACTTGCTCGGGAATGCCCGGGCCGTTGTCGCTGACGTCGATGGTCAGGAACTGCTCGTCCCGCGCCGCCGAGATCCGTAAGATGCTGCCCGTCGCGGGCATCGCCTCGATCGAGTTCTGGGCGAGATTGAACAGCACCCGGAACAGCTGGTCCGGGTCGACCTGCAGCTCCAGGTCGGCCGGCACCGCCAGGCGCCACTCGATCCTGGCCGAGGACGCGTCCAGGGCCGTGCGCACCTTCGCCACCAGCTCCGCCAGATTGACCCGGCGCGGGGCCGGTGCCGGCGGGCCGCTGCGGGCATAGCTGAGGGTCTCCCCGCACAGCCGCACCGCGCGGTCCAGCGTCTCGATCAGGCGCGGCGCCACCCGCCGCACCGCCGGATCGGCACTGCTTTCCAGCCGATCGGAGATCAGGACGGCCGTGGCCAGGATGTTCTTCAAATCATGGCTGATCCGACTCATCGCGGCGCCCAGGGCGGCGAGCCTGGTCTTCTCGGCCAGGGCCCCGCGCAGGCCCTGCCGCATCGTGGCCAGCTCCTGCTCGACCACGCCGATCTCGTCCGCCCGCGCCTGCGGTGGCCGGTCGGCGGTGCTGTCCTCCGGTCGGTCGCGAAAAACGGCCAGTTCCTCGGTGATCCGTCGCAACGGCTGGACGATCATCCGCTGCAGGGCAAAGAACAGCATCGAGGCCACCAGCAGCGACAGCACGACGGAGAGGGTGACGATGCGCGTCGAGTAGTCGACCATCGCCGTCCACATCGCGGCTTCCGGCATAATGACGTCGACCACGGTGCCGGTTTCCTGCGGCGCCGTGCCGATCACCCGGATCAGACGCTCACCGCGGTGGGCCAGGGTCTGGAACGCATCGCCGATGAGCGTCGTCCAGCTCCGGTCCTGCAGGTCGATGATCCGGTCGACCGGCGCGATCTCGCCCAGCATCAGCGGGCGGCTCGCCGCGTTGTGCACGGTGATCTCGAGGACCCCGGCATGGGCCAGCAGGGCATCCACCGCGTCCATGTCGAGCTGCAGGGCCAGGCGTGGCGTCAGGTTCAGCACCGCCAGATGCGCGGCGCCGATCCGCTCCTCGAGATAGGCCAGACGGAACCGCGCGATCGACGGGACGTAGATCAGCACCTCGCCCAGCAACACACAGGCGATCGTCAGCAGCAGGATCTTGGCCGACAGGCTGTGGCTCAAGGCAGTTCGGCGCATCGAGGCCGTTTCTTTCCAGCCGCGGATCAATCAAGCGACGGGAAGCTGATTCGATGGTGGCTGGCTCGGCACCGATAATTGCGGCCCCGTCACTCCGCCATGACCGTGCCACCGTCAACGGCCAGTATCGTTCAAACTCCAGTCGTAGCTATGGCCGGCGATGGCGTCCAGCGTTTGCAGCTGCATGGCCAGAGCGGGCTCCGCATACGCCATCAGATGGCGAATGACACCCGCATCGTCCCCGCCGAAATCGTCGATGAACCAGACATAGATGCTGGACACCCAAAGCTCGCCGCCCTCGATCCGCATGCCGCGCGGATCGTTGACATAGGCCATGGCGGCGAGGTCGAGGGCATGATCCAGATCGTGCCCGGTGAACGGCCGCGGCTGCAAATTGGGGCAGCCGATCGAAGCGCAATTGAGCGCGTAGTGCAGGCGCGGATCACGCCAGATCGGGCGGAGAATGCGGTGCTCGATGTCGTTCAGCGTGATCGGCTGCCCCTCGACCGCGATCAGCTCCTTGCGCCAGGGTCCCTTGCCGAACAGGCCGGGCGAGATGTTGATGTCGCGAATCGAATCGACCGGATAGTGATCGAGCACGACGTTCAGCGTCAGCGCGTTGTAGAGATTGATCCAATAGGCGCACTGCTCGGCCCGATTCAGGCTCGACACCGGCACCGCCGCCATGGCGCCGAGATAGCCCTGCAGCAGCGCCCGGTCCGCCGGGCCGACGGCGCCGTAGTCGACCCGGTTCACGCCATCGAGCCCGGAGCGCACATGGCGCTCGAGGAACTGGCCCCAGGCGGCATCGTCGACGGTCGTGGTCGAGCGCTGGTCGTGCTGCAGCCACCGTGCCCAGAGTTCCGCCTTGGGCGCGGCGTCAGCCGGCCGGGCGGTCATGGGCAGGACAACCAGAAATCCGAGCAGGAGGACGGTGAGGTGACGAATCATGATTCCGGAACTGGCTGAGGTGGACGCGGACGTACTATATCCGGCGAACGCGCCGGTGGCGGCCACTCCGGCTCACGAGGCGGTGACGCACGGCACGTTGTTTGACACTGTGGCGTGATCTGCGTATACGGCCTCCTCTGTTCGTTTCCCCTCCGATATTGAAGGTTTCGACGTGAAGCGCACGTATCAGCCGAGCAAGCTCGTACGCAAACGCCGGCACGGCTTCCGCGCCCGCATGGCAACAACTGGTGGCCGACGTGTGATCGCCGCTCGCCGGTCCCGTGGGCGCAAGCGCCTGTCTGCTTGAGCGAGCCTGTCGTTGCGGACGGGGCCGAGGTCGTGCGGCTACGCCATCGAAGCGAGTTTCTCGCCGCGGCGCGTGGTGCGCGGGTCCATCGTGAACCGTTCGTGCTGCAAGGCCTTCCCCGCGGCGAAGATGACCGTGCCGGCAAGATCGGCCTCGGACTTACCGTCACCAAGAAGATTGGTGGTGCGGTGGTGCGCAATCGCGCGCGCCGGCGCCTGCGCGAGGCCCTTCGCCTGACCCTGCCGGGAGCGGCCCGACCGGGCGCCGACTACGTGGTCGTGGCACGGTCCGCGGCGCTTTCCGTACCCTTTGCCCGTCTGCAGAGTGAATTGGTGGGCGCTTTCGAGCAGATGGCGCCCCGTCTCGATCGGGGCCGGCGGTGAGCCTGCTGGCGCGACTGCTGACGGTACCGGTCATCCTCTATCGATGGCTGGTCTCGCCCGTGCTTGGATGCAATTGCCGCTACTGCCCGTCATGCTCCGAATACGCTATCGAGGCGCTGCGTCGGCACGGTGCCGGGCGTGGGGTCTGGATGACGCTGCGCCGGATCGGCCGCTGTCATCCATGGGGCGGCTACGGCTACGACCCGGTTCCGCCGCGCGCCGGCGGCCGCTGACCGCGGCCGTCCTTAGGAGTTTCCTGCCGTCATGAGCGACCAGCGCAACCTGATCATCGCGATCGTCCTGTCGGTCGGGATCATCTTCGCGTTCCAGTTTTTCTACGAGATTCCGAAGACGCGCGAGGCCCAGCTGCGGCAGGCTGAAATTGCGGCGACGGCGCAGACGAGCCCCGCGGCGCCCGCCGGTCAGGCCCCCGA
>JBATRI010000342.1:0-7598 GCA_049292515.1 Geminicoccaceae bacterium | reverse complement strand
CCGTCGCATGGCATCACTCCTTCTTCCAGGTCCGAGCACCGTACCACGGCCGGAGCGGCCGCACCCCCCACCCGCAACGTGCCGGTGACCGGGTCGTCGCTCACGGCAGGCAGCTCCTGCCATCCTCCATGTCACCACCCACCGCCGACGACCGGACAATTGGCGAGGCCTGCCCCCTACCGCATCGGCCCGAGCGCGACCGGCGCTTCGCCCACGGGCCAGGTCCCGCTCTTCGGCACGACCCGCACGATGCTGAGCTGCGTGCTGCGGGTGTCGACGGTGACGATGCCGCGGTGGAAGAACCTGACCGTGACGAAGGGGCCGGCCACCGCGCGGACCCGGCCGAGCCCCCAGGCCGGCTTGGCGCCGAGCTGGACGGTGACCCGGAACGACCGCAGCAGCTCCTTCCAGAACGCGCTGCCCGGCGGCGCGCCGAGGCCGGCGGGACCACCTTCGCAATAGGTCCGGTAGGTGGCAGCCGTCGGCAGGGGCGTCTGGGTCTGGTTGACCAGCCCTTGCGCACCCGCGACCGTGATGACGATCCCGTCGCCCGGCAGGCTCTTGAACGCCACCGCGTCGTCGATCGAGAACGCGTAGGCGTTCGAGGCCAGGGTCTGGTGGATCAGCTTGACGTAGGGATTGAAGACGTCCTGCGGCAGCACGGTGGGATCGAAGAAATTGTACTGCAGGGCGCAATAGGTGCTGATCGTCGCGTCGTAGCCGGCAACCTTCACCAGCGGCGTGTCGCAGCCGGGAAACGGCACCCAGCCGTAGACGCTCTGCAGGAACTGCACCGCACCCGGCAGGGGCTCGCCTGGAAAGCACTGCCGGAAGCTGGCGGCGAAGAAGCTCTGCACCTGCCGGATCTTGGTGCAGGTCGGGCTCTGCACCGGCGTCGCCCCCGTGCACTTGTTCCACAGGTCCAGCGTGCCCTGCGCCACCTGGCCCAGCTTGCCGATGCCGCCCAGCGTGTCCGAGGACAGCACCGGCGGGGCCGGCGGCGGGTCGCGGAACGATTCGGCGTAGAGGGTGTCGGTCGAGGGCAGCTGCGGCTGGGGGTAGGCCTGGCCGCCGGCGGGCGGCGTCGGCAGCGGGATGGTCGGGTTCTGCGCGGTGTAGTAGGCCGGGACATAGAACGGCCACAGCGTGCCGTTGGCGGTGAACGCATTGAGCGCGGCGCGGAACGGGATCAGATCCTGGGTCGAGCCCAGATAGGTGTTCTGCGGCGTCGCATTGCCGTGCGCGCCGATCGCGGCCGGCAGGTAGACCTGGTCCACGGCCGAGATGTTGAAATTGACGATGCTGCGGTCGATGCTGAGGGTCGGGTTGAGCGGCGGGCCTTGCGCCGCCGCGAAGGTGTACTCGATCAGCTGGGCCGGGACGGAGGTCGGGAAGCCGGTGATATAGGCCTTGATCACCAGCGGCTCGCAGGTCGTGGTGCTGGAGGCGCAAGTAGGCAGCGCCGCGCCGGCGACCGGGTTGACCGGGATGGGCGGGATCACGACGCCCTTGCGGTCGACGCTGTAATTGTAGGCGGCGTCGGCCGCGTCCTTGCCATCGAAGACGTAGACCCGCATCGCGTTCCACCAGTCGATGAACTGGTCGTTCACCTTGCCCAGGTTGGCGGGCGTGGTCGGCAGCAGCTGGGTGTAGAACGGTAGCGTCAGCGTGACGGACGTCTGCGGCGGCACGCCGCCGTTGCGGTTGACGTAGATCTTGTAGAGCTGCGTGGTGTTGAAGACCTGGGTGCCGACGTCGGCCACGTCGAACTGCGCCTGCAGCCACAGGTCGCGCACCTTGGCACCGCTCATGATCGGCGCCTGGATCACCGGATACAGCGTGCGGTCGCTCGAGTTGTTGTAGAAGGTGATCGTCTTGGTCGGGACCTGCGCGCCCGCCCCGGCGGCGCCACCAAGAAGAATCAGGAGCGTTATCAGCAAGGAGCCCAGTCGCGCCACGTTCGTTTCTCCACCCACCTGACTGTGCGGCCATTCATACCCAGCGAGCCTCGCCCGCCCACCGCACGGCCCCCGCGGCGTCGATGCTGCAGATCTGCGTCTCTTGCTACGACATGCTGGAGGTCAGCCGCCGCCCTTATGGGGTTGTGGCAGGACGGTCCCGTGCCGGAAGTGCCAGCGCGACTCGCCCCCCGGCAGCGGCACACCCTTCTTCGGCAGCAACACGTCCGCCGACCGCTGACGATAGGTTCTGACGGACGCCGTGGCCCCCGAGTTGATCGACTCCGCCGTCTGCGCGTTGGTCGGCCCCGCGGAGAGGAGGCGGCTCATGTCCCCGCCGAGATATTGCGCCTGGAAGCCATGACAGCCCTGGCAGCCGCCCATCTGGAAGGGTGCAGGCGCGCCGTTGAGATAGACGTTGTTGGTGTCGGCCGTCACCCCGCCGGCGATCTGACCGGTGAAATTCTGGAGCGGCTGATTGGTCTCGACCATGATGTTGGCGAGATAGTAGTAGCTGAGATCGTCCACCGGGGCGCCGGCGGCCGGCTTGTTCACGGGCGTCGCCTGAACGCCGATCAGCTTGTAGTACTGCCAGATGGTATTGGGGTTGGCGGCTTTGAACACCGCATGCACCGAGTCGTTGGTCGACGCGACCTGCGAGTGGATGGGATGGGCACGCGTCAACGGCTCGTTGTCGAGCGGTGTCCCGGTATTCTGGTACGCGAGGTTCTCAGAGTTGGTGTTCGTATCGTCATCGTAATTATCGATCTGTTCCCAGGTCGCGAAAACGAATGCCGGGAACGATTTGGTCTTGTGGATGATGTGCAGGGCAACGAGACCCCATACGCCATTGTTATATTTCTGGCTGCCTTGCGCGCCCGTGTAGAAAATGACGTTCCGCGTGAAGAACCGGCCCTTTTTCACCTCGTCGTCGGTCAGCTGGCGCCACGCCGCCTTGATCTCGATGGCACCTTCCCCCGGGTCGCCCGGGACGTTGATGTCGCCGCACGGCAGCATGACGATCGGCAGGGTGCTGGCGGTGCTGCAGATGCCGGCGAACTGACTGGCCACACTGTTGGGCTGGCCGATGTAGAATATCGGCCCCGTATTGCTGAGCGCCGTGTTCAGCTTCTGGTAATTGCCAGCGGGGTTGGTGAACCCCTGCGCGGTGCCATTGGCGTAGTCGAATACCGCCCGGTTGACCTTGGCCTCGTAGGCCACGCGTATCCCGGTCGCGGGTCCGGCACCGGGCCCGCTGAACGGAGGCTGCACGGCCGAGGTGGCGTGTGCATACATGTTGTCCAGGCCGAGCTGGCTCGTCTCGTCCAGATTGTTGAACAGATTGAAGCTCGGGATCGGGCCGCCTGTCGCGGGCGTGGGCTGGACGGTGTACTTGTAGGTCGGCATGACGGAGTCGAAGCTGACATCGGTCTTGCCGTCGGCCGGAAACAGCTCGTTCTTGTGCCGGTAGGTCTGCCAGACGAGCAGGGGGTAATTGCCGCTGCTGTCCGGTGCGATGCCGAGGAAGCCGGCATTGGGGTCGGTGTCGGGAGCTGGCCGCCCACGGATGCCGTGCTCCCCCGGGTCCATCGCCACCCAGTTCAGGGCGATGAATTCCTGCCAGGCGAAGACCGCGAGATCCGCAACGGTGGCAGCCGGCCCGGCCGGGACGTCGTGCGGGACGCAGGGGCTGACGATGGGAGAAAAGGGGGGCAGATAGCAGGAAGGGTCGCCGGAGGGATGGGCGGCCGCCGGCTGGACGCCCGGCAGGGCCCAGACCGCCGGCGACAGAGCGAATGCGAGCGTCAACGAGCTGAATGATTTTTTGGCCATGCGTCCTCCCTTGCGGCGTCGGCTTTGTTTCCCTCGCCGTCCCGCTGGTGCTTCGACGATAATGCCAGGGCGAATATGTTGACCTGCCCCGACGCCTTAACAGATATTCCCCAGTTGAACCCGGTAAGCCCGTGAAATTTTGCTCCTCGGCCGGCCTCCCGTCAACGGGAAGGCATGTCCGGCATGATGAAGCAAACTCATCTGCCCGAAAGGACCAGGCCAGCGCCATCTGACCAAGTCTTTCCAGCCTGATGCGCATAGCTGCTGGCGAGACCTGAAACGACGCAGCCAAGGGCATCAGCGCCCTATAGCTCGGCCGCGACCTGGACGTGTCCTACAAGACGGCGTTCGTTCTGGCGCACAAGCCGCGCGAGGCCAGGGCCGCCGATCAGGCGAAATACCAGATGTCGAGGTCGACGACGCCTATTTCGGCGGCCACCGCAAGCCGGCCAACTTTAAGGCAAACCGGGTCGATCGCCGCTTGGCCGAGCACCAGACCGGCAGGCGTCGGGTCGTGGTCGTGATGCGCGACCTGCAGGGCAGCACGCTGCCCTTCGTGGCTCGCTCAGAGGATGCCGGGGAGCCGCTCGTCGCCCGCCGCGTTGCGACCGGCAGCACGGTCTACGCCGATGAGGCGTCGGTATGGGACGAGTTGCACGCTCGATTCGCGGTCAAGCGCATCAACCACAGCGTCGCATACTCGGACGATGGCGCCTGAACTAATCAGGCCGAGAGCTACTTCTCCCGCCTGCGCCGGGCCGAGTTCGGCCAGCACCACCGGATCGGCGGCGTGTATCTAGGCTTCTATGCTGGCGAGATGGCATGGCGTGAGGACATGTGCCGTGAGGATAACGAGACGCAGGCCGAGCGGATGACCGCTGACACGTTGGGGCATCCCATGATGCCGGAACTGGTATGGGTATTGGCAGCGGCACGCAAATTGAATCGCATGCAAAAATAAATGCTACCGTTGCCCCTGCTGAATTATTGCATCTAGTCGACGAACAATCGCGTTGTTGTTTTGCTCCATCGCTAGCGCAAGCCCATTCACTTCATCTCTCATTTCGCCGCGAATTCTCTCAAGGGATACGTCTTGCCTTGCAAAACCGTTAATCATGTCTTCCCGTGTGCCAACTAGCACGGCTTCGGCCTTCTCTTGTCTTGTGCTCAGGGAAGATACATGAGCCCAGATTCCTAATCCAATAAGCACAAGCAGCAACAAGCACGCTGGAGGACTCTTTTCATATATCAGCTTCACTCGATCGAAGAATCCAACGTCCATTACATTTGCCCCAGATTTCTCAGTCTCACCCCTGATAGATTCCTGCGACTCTAACCGCTCAGTGGGCGTTGGCAGCTGACCATCAATATAGGTCCGAAAAAGTTCGGTGTCATTCACCGCAGCGGAAAGTCCGACTTCGCCAACGTAGCTGTCGGCATCGACATGCCCACTCGCCGACGGCTCAGGGGCAAAAGCATCCCATCGGGCCGTTGCCATCAAGGTTTAGCAAATTCGGCCGTAAGGCCATCGAGCTCATCGGCCCTTTTGATGAGCCAAGCTGCAAACTCACGCGCCGTTCTTCCATCAAAAATGAGATTGGCTTCAAGCTCTCTCGTAACGTGCCTCTTCGTGCGCACGACGCGATCCGTGCTAGGAGTTCCATCAGCCTGAAATGTGATTGCCGAAATGCGCGGCAAAGTTTTCCGCTCGCTATAGACAGCGGCGTGAATGTACCCCCTACCGTTGACCGAACCCACTGCTCCGTCAACGTGGATTGTTCGGAAGTCAGACGCCTTAATGTAATGAAATTTCAATGCCTTGGGCATCTCAGAGGATGCCGTAATCTGATCTGATAGAAGCTCCGACATTTCCCGACCCTTCCGCCGTTGGCAGAGCCGTACCTGAGAGCTGGCTCACGTCAAGCTACTTATGGGTGTGATTCGCTACCCGGTCCTGCTGCCATCTCTCAGCCGCTCGACGCCTTCGCCCGCACTAAGGGCTGGCCCATTCGCACTGATGTAGCGAGCCGGAGCAACGCTCGCTCACGCTTGTCGCGTCTATGCATCGCCCCCTTCACCATGCCTGCCTCATGCTTAATCGCCACGGGGCTCGACGGTACCGAGTCCAGTTAACGGGTAGTAAGCAGTCTTCGACGCTCCCATGCCCAGCTACCGCGCCAGCCCCAGAAATACCAACATTGCCCGATCCAACCAGCGGGTCGCCGCGTCGTCGGGGAGTTTACCGTACCAGGGGAGTTTACCGTACCAGGTCACCCTAACGAGACATTAACGCGTCCACGGTACCAAGTCTGGTTAACGGCAGGTCCGGTTAACGGCCGGTACAGTCTTCGACCAGTGGCGCTCTCGTGCGCCCGGCCCCAAACTCCCGTCTCTCTGTGCCACTCCTGTGTTCCTGAATGGAGCTCGCGTCAGATCCGCTGGGCAGGAAGGCATCAGAGATGGCGTCCAATGTCCATGCGCTGGTGCAGGATACGCACGAC
Organism: Geminicoccaceae bacterium; assembly: GCA_049292515.1. GTDB lineage: Bacteria > Pseudomonadota > Alphaproteobacteria > Geminicoccales > Geminicoccaceae > Benzoatithermus. Next base: position 1,306 of record JBATRI010000342.1, on the reverse strand, counting down.
CTCCATCCGCCGACCGGTGCCCCAACGACAGAACAGCACATGCGATCCTGCCGGGTAGCTGAAATAGCCGGCGCGGACGTGGTCGATGTTGCGCCCCTGCTTCCTGCCGCTGGCCACCTCGGCGCAGGTCAGGTCGATCTGCCGGACATACAGGTCCGCCTGATCGACACCCCAATGCTCGGCCGTGTAGTCCCAGATCCGGCTGAGGTCGAGTGCTGCCAGTGGGGATATGTCATAGCCGCTCACGCCGCCCGGTCACGGCGCTTGGCAGCCAGAAACGTCTCGACATCGAACGGCTGCGCCGCACCGCTGCCCTCGCCTTCCACCAGGGCGGCACGTAGGACCTGGAGCCGCGTCTCGTGTTCCTCGAGCAGCCGGAGCCCCGCCCGCACCACATCGCTTGCCGACCCGTAGCGCCCGCCCGCCACCTGCCGGTCGACGAAGTCGGCGAAATGATCGCCTAGTGAGACGGACGTGTTGCGCGCCATGGACGACCTCCAATGAACGATCAATCTATACCAAAAATTGGTATCATGCGCAACGAAAGCAGCAGGTTGGTCCGAGGGTCAAGTCGATGGGTAGTAACCAGTCTTCGACGCTCCCATGCCCAGCTACCGCGCCAGCCCCAGAAACACCAACATCGCCCGATCCAACCGGCGGGTCGCCGCGTCGCCCAACTCGCCGAGCCGCTGCCCGAGCCTGGCTTTGGGTACCGTCGTGATCTTGTCCGCCATGAGCCGCGACGCGGTGTGGAGGCCGTTGGCGGCACTCGGCTCGATCAGCGGGCGGAACAGCGGTGCGTCGGTGGGATCGGTCGTGAACGGGCAGATGGTGATCGAGGCGGTGGCGTCGAACCGGTCGTCCTGCACGATCACCACCGGGCGTGGCTTGCCGCGTGGTCGCCGCCGGACGCGGTCCAGATCTCACCGCGCTTCACGCCTCCCAGGGCTCCGCGATGGCGTCCACGAAAGCCTGATCCTCGGCCGCCTGCTCGCTGGCCGCGATCGAGGCCGGCTGCCGATGTGCCTCGGCCACGAAGGCGGCCGAGCGCGTGTCCGGCACCCAGATATGCACCGGCCGCAGACCCAGCTCGCGCAATCGCGCCCGATGCGCACGGACCTTGTCACGTGCTGGACGCGGCGAGGACTCGGAAGGCATGCGTGCAGGCTCCCGTATAGTTACATGCAACCTGCCTTCACCGCCCTACAGGTGCAAGCGATCAGACTAGGCTAAAATTCCTTGTTAGGTTATACTGGCTGTAGATTGCCCGCCACGCACCGGACACCCGCCATGCCAGCCACCGCCC
>JBATRI010000341.1:0-2887 GCA_049292515.1 Geminicoccaceae bacterium | reverse complement strand
GGATCGCCCCCAGCGCCGCGAAGCCGACGACGATGCCGGTGAACCGGACGGTGCCGCCGATGCCCGAGCCCATGCCGGCGCGCTCGGGCGGGATGGCGCTCATGCTGACCTTGGCGGTCTCGCCGTTTAGGATGCCGGCGCCGGTGCCCGCGAGCAGCATGCCGCCCAGCAGAGCAGGGTAGTCGAAGGCCGGCACGGCGAAGGCCAGCCACAGCATGCCGGCGCCAACCAGCGCCAGCCCGATGGTCAGCAGGGCGCGGCCGGTCAGGCGGTGGGTCAGATGGACGGCCACCAGCCGTGGCACGACGAACAGCGGCAGGGCCATCGGCAGCATCAGCAGGCCGGCGGCCTGCGAGCCGTAGCCGAGCCCGCTCTGCAGATAGAGCGGCAGGTAGTTGAGCATCGTCAGCATCGATGCGGCATAGGCGAGCCCGGCCAGACAGGCGCCGACATAGGTCGGGTTGCGGAAGACCCGCAGATCGACCATCGGGTGCGCCTGACGGATCTGGGCCAGCAGGAAGACCAGGAACAGCAGGGCGGCGGCGGCGAGCTCCAGCCGTACCGACGGGCTGCCCCAGCCGGCGTGGTTGGCGGAGATCAGGGCCAGGGTGATGAGGAACAGGCTCGTGCTGAACGACAGCAGGCCGGCGAGGTCGATCCGGCGGGCGGCCGGGTCGCTCGATTCCTCGACGGCGTAGAGGGCGAGCGCGAAGATGACCATGCCCACCGGAAGGTTCACGTAGAAGGCCCACTCCCAGCCGAACTGCTGGGTCAGGAACCCGCCCACGACGGGCCCGAGCGAGATCGCGATGCCGATCACCGAGCCCCAGAACGCGAAGGCCCGCGCCCGCGCCGGCCCCCGAAAGGCATGGGAGAGCGTGGCCAGCGCGGCGCTGAGCTGAAGGGCGGCGCCGACACCCTGCACCGCCCGGGCGGCATTGAGCATGGTGATGCTGGTGGCGGCGCCGCAGGCGAAGGATGCGGCCGTGAAGATGGCCAGACCGATCAGCAGCATGCGCTTGCGGCCGTAGCGGTCGGCCAGCGAGCCGGCCGCCAGCAACAGCGACGCGAAGGCCAGCGTGTAGGCGCTGACGACCCACTCGATCGCGGCGAAGTCTGCGCCCAGCGAGCGGGCGATCTACGGCAGCGACACGGCGATGATGTTGGCGTCGAGGCTGATCATGAAGGACGGCACCGAGACACAGAGCAGGACCAGGGTCCGGTGCCTGCTGTCCAGCGTCGGCGGGCTGACAACCATGCGCATAGGTCCTGCTGACCCCGGCGGCATGCCGGTGCGCGTGGCAATCTAGGCTCGGCGGTGCTTGTCCTGAAGGTCGTAAAACCGTCAATTCATGCCATGACGGCACAAGGTTCACGCCCACGGTAACGTCGCTCATCGCTGGCGCTCGATAAGGCCTATCGGCTGCTGGTCGCGGAGCAGAGCTTTGCCCGAGGTCGCCTCGCGGTCCTGGCGCCGCTGGACGCCACCTTGGATGGCGAGGTCGAGGCGGGTGCCGAGACCGGCATCGAGGCGCCGTTGCCGGCCTACTAGCCCGGCCCCGGTGTAGCGTCCGGGCCACGCCGCGGCCGGGTCGCCGGCTTGTCGCGCCGGATGAGCTGCCGCAAGGTCCCCCTGTCACAGCGGGAGGGCCACGCCGCGGCCATGGTGTTCGATCTGACGATTCTGCTCTGCTGCCAGCTGGCCGGAGAGGTGCTGGCGTTCGCCACCGGGTTGCCGGTGCCGGGCGCCGTGCTGGGGCTCGTGCTGCTGGTCCTGTTGCTGGTGCTGCTCAGGCGGGCGCCGGGTTCCCTGGAGGGCACGGCCAATGGCCTGCTGCAGCATTTCTCGCTGCTGTTCGTGCCGGCCGGCGTCGGCGTGATGCTGCACACGGCGCGGATCGCCGCGGAATGGCCGGCCCTCCTGGCGGCGCTCATGGTCAGCACGCTGCTGACCATGACGGTGACCGCGCTCACGATGCGCTGGTGCGCGCGCCGGCTCGGCCTCGACGCGTCCGCATGACCAGTGTCGACGATTTCTGGGTCTATCTGCGCGCCGGCCCGCTGCTGTGGCTGGTGCTGACGCTGGGGGCGTACAGCGCCGCCTTCGCCCTGTTCCGGCTGGGCCGCGGCAACCCGCTGCTGAACCCGGTGGCGATCGCCGTGGCGCTGATCGTCGCGGTGCTGGTGGCGACGGGCACCGACTACCAGACCTATTTTGGCGGCGCGCAGTTCGTCCATTTCCTGCTGGGCCCCGCCACCGTGGCGCTGGGCATGCCGCTGTGGCGCAATCTCGGCGCCGCACGGCGGATGCTGGTGCCGATGCTGGTGGGGCTGCTGGCAGGGGCCACCACCGCCATACTCTCGGCCGTGGCCGTCGCCGCCCTGTTCGGTGCCGACCGCGCGACGCTGGCTTCCCTGGCGCCGAAGTCGGTGACCACACCCATCGCCATGGGTATCAGCCAGCAGCTGGGCGGGCTGCCGTCGCTCACCGCCGCCCTGGTCATCCTCACCGGCATCATCGGGGCGATGACCGTGACGCCGCTGATGAACGTCCTGAAGATCAAGGACTGGCGGGTGCGTGGCTTCGCGGTGGGCCTGGCCGCGCACGGCATCGGCACCGCCCGCGCCTTCCAGGTCCACCCGCTCGCCGGCACGTTCGCCGGCATCGCCATGGGCCTGAACGGCCTGGTCACCGCATTATTGGCGCCACTGTTGCTCGGTTGGCTGCGATGAAGCCAACCCCGCACGGCGAGGAGAGAGACACCATGAAGCGATCAGCCTGCCTGCTGCTCGGCGTGCTGCTGCTGGCCGGCTGCGCCCGGCAGGAGGGCCCGCGCCACCCACCGGAAGGCTCGACGCCGGTCCAGCCGCGCGCCATCGGCGGGGC
>JBATRI010000340.1:0-6477 GCA_049292515.1 Geminicoccaceae bacterium | reverse complement strand
ACCCCCAGCTGGCCGAAGGCGCCATGACGGCCGGGAGGCTTCCCCGCGTCCGCGGGGATCGACCCGAGGACTGCAGCAGCTCGTGGCCCGTCTGGCGGGCTTCCCCGCGTCCGCGGGGATCGACCCCTGCAGTACCATGGCGCCGGCCCTGGCCGCTGGGCTCCCCCGCGTCCGCGGGGCTCGACCCTTCAGCAGCGTGAACAGGATTTCGCCGTCGGCGGCTCCCCCGCGTCCGCGGGGATCGACCCGTGGCCTCGGCCTTGCTGTCGTAGGTGCGGGGGGCTCCCCCGCGTCCGCGGGGATCGACCCGCCTGCCGGTTCTCGTCGATCTTCTGCCGCTGGGCTCCCCCGCGTCCGCGGGGATCGACCCTTGGTTCCAAGTGTGCTGAGCGGCACTGCAGCGGCTCCCAGCGGCGTCCCCACCCGAGCCTGCGGCAGCGCCAGCGTCCGTGCCCAAGCCGGTGCCGGTGGCGCCGCCGCCGGCACGACGGGTGTACATGCGCAAGCGGGCCAAGACGGCCGAATGAGCAGCGGACCGGCCGTCGGGGTGACAGATAGGCTGGGCAATTGCCGAGTGCTGAGCTAGGGTTTTTGTAGGCCATTCAGGGAGCGAGCAGCCATGATTTTCCATAAATCCGCTTATCCGACATTGCTGAATCGCTAGAAAATCCAGCTGATTCAACCCCTTGCTGCAGAATACGCGCCATGCCGCCCCGCTGCCGCCGCCTCCAGCGCCGGCTCAGCCTTCAGTGCTCGGCCCAGGAACCATGCGGGTTTGCCCGGCAGATGGAGTGGAGACGGCTGATGGACGCTTATCCGGCAGGATCAAGACAGAGGTCACCAAACATGAAAAATGTCACCCTGGGGTGACATTTCCGACGTGGTTACCCCTCGCCTGACTAGGCCTTTTGGACTAGATCCCGGCGCTCTGCGCCCAACAACCGAGAGCCGGCCGATGCGGAAACGCAAACCCGAAGCCGAGAGAAAAAAGCCGGGGCTGCCACCTCGTCGCCCCTTCTACAATAAGATAGGGTTCCAGGTTGCGCCATCACTACACGCTGCAATGAATGATATTGCTCAGGAGAGGAGAATCAGATTCGAGGACGTATACACAGAAGCCGTTCAGAAGTTGCTTGATATAAGAAACAGTAAAACTATCGTTTATACGCCATCACCTCCTCGCCGCTTTGCCAAGAGAGTAACTGTCTTTATGGAACCGTCTTTGGCGGAGTCCGCGCGGATAGTCAGTCAGCAGGATCAGCAGCGGCTGGTCGACTTCTTTCAAACAGCAGCTTGGCTCTATCTCGACAGCCTCAATCGGCTGCCCTCATGAAGGTATGAGAGAGGTTGTCAGCTGCACTCTTGCACTCACGGCAGATCTGTGTATCCCTCCGTCGGCAGGAGGGACTCCATGGAATTTCCATTCCCCCGTCCAGGAGACACTCAGCGCGAGTATCGCGCCCAGCTGGCCAGAGAGGGCTGGAAGCCGATCTGCACCTACATGCAGGTCGAGTACCGGATCGCGCTCGAGCGGCTCCGCCGGCAGCATGAGCTGAAGACCCTGCACGAGGCACTCGACCTCGTGCAGGCCGCCTGTTCCCTGCCACTGTTCGACGGGATCACCGTCAAGAGACGGACCTACAGGGCCAGTTTACCTTGTCGAGTGAGGGAATAGGGCAGATGATGCGCCGCCATGTGCCGCGCATAGCGTTTACCCTTGCCCGGAAAGCGACGGCACGAACCGAGGAGGAGAAGTCACGATGAGCCCGTGACCTAACAATCGCACACCCTGAAAACGCGAAAGCCCGCTGTTGGAGCAGCGGGCCTTCGAAACCGGTGTGTGGGACACGTCAAAACTCTCCCCGCTGTTATAGCCGCCGCGTTTGCCCGATGCAAGCGCGAACGCTGAAGCTTGTCCCGCGCACTCTCACGTTCAGCTGAGGAACGCACCTGCAAGGGTGCGAACGGGATGATGCGACCCAAACACAAGCTTCATGCGACAGCCGACCCGGCATCAGGCCGGGCAGCGACAGCTGACCCCGCCCGGCCCGGCATCCTTACTCCCCGCCGCCAGGCGGGCCAGAGGCAGGCCGTCGAGCGGGCCGCCGACTACCAGGGCTTCACCAAGGCCGTGCCCTCGGTCGATCGGGCCTGCATGGTGCTCCGGGATGCGGCCAGGCGCGGGCCGCTCGGTCAGGCCGTCAGCCATACGCTGGAGATCCTGCTGCAGCTGCAGCCGCGGCGCGGCTGGGCCGGCCGACCGATGCTGCGCGTCACCAACGGCACCCTGGCGAGCCACGTCGGCTGCTCCGAGCGCCAGGTGCAGCGTCATCTGGCAGTGCTGCACGAGCACGGCGTCATCGGCATCCAGTGGGGCCGTGGGCATGCCCGGCTCAGCTTCGACGTCGATGCCGCCGGCCGCAAGGCCGAGGGTCCAGTCGGCATCGATCTGCGCCCGGCCCTGGTCTTCGTGCACGAGCAGGCCGGACTCGTCCGGGCGATCCATGCCGCCCAGCAGGATTTTCTCGACGTCCAGGCACAGGCACAGGAGGCGGTCTGGCAGGCCAAGGTGGCCCTGATCCATGCCACGGAGCGGCTGGGGCCGGAGCAGTACGACGCCATGCTGCAGCGGATCGAGCAGCTGCGCGGCGAGATCGGCCGGCTGTCCCGCGCGGCCCTGGGCGGCAAGGCCCTGCCCGACGGCATTGCCGCCGCCATCCGGGCGATGGAGCAGCTCACCTTCCGCGCGCATGGCTTGCGCAGCGAATGCGAGGAGGGCGACACAGGTGGGGACGAGACAGAGGATAACCATCAGGAATCGTCACCCTCGGGCGACATTCGACCCTCCCATATAACAGATTCAAACTACGTTGAATCTGTCGTACCGACGATTCAAGCAAACTGTCCGGAGGCCGGCTTGCAGCCGGCCAGGGCGGCCGGAATGGATGAGGCGCACAGACGCCCTGGGAGCGCGTGGCCGGCCGCTCAGGCAGGGGCGGATGAGGAGGCTGATCCGGCGGCCCCCTTGCTCTACCGGCGCTGGCTGGACGCTTATGACGGCAGCAGGCCCCTGCCCAGCGACGAGCTGGCCGAGCTCGAGATCACCGCCCGGCTGCAGGCCCGCAACATGGGCGTGGCTGCCCGTGTCATCGAGGCCGCAGCCCAGCGGCATGGGATGGCCCTGACCATCGGTGCGATCCTGTTCGTGGCCACCCTGCCCGGCCGGACCAGGGTACGCTCACCGGCAGCACTGCTGGCCTCGCTGCTGCAGCGACAGCCCGGGACACTCGCACCTGAGAGCTTCGCCCGCCGGCCGCACACCGAGCCGCCCTTGGACGCCGCCGAGGCCCTGGGCATCGCCAAACGTCTGGCGCCCGGTCACCAGCCGCACTGGGTACTCGGTCGCTGGCATGCCACCCGGCAGCGCCGCGGCGAGCCGATCACCGCCCCCAGGAGCTGCCTTGCCGCTTTTGCCCGCAAGCTCCAGCGCGAGCACGCCGGCTATGCCGGCTGACGGCGGAATTTGTGCGCCTAGCGTCCGGCTGCCGGTACGGCTGGGTAGCTCGAACCGGGTGTTTTCACCCGCTTTCGGCAGCAGCGGGCCATGCCGGCTCGGGCCAGGATCGCCCCGCCCACCCGAGGAGATCCTGCCATGCATCGTCTGACCTGCCTGCCTGGAACGCTGGACGTGCGCTTGCATCGTGATCATGAAACCGTAAGGTCATGGCGTCCGGCCCGACCATGCCTAGCTGCCGAGGCAACGGCTATGCCCCGCCTCTCGCCTGCCACAGCCAACCACGCCGGTGGCTTCCTGCTCGATCTGACTCTGCTCGTCGGCTGCAGCGTGAACGTCGACAATCTGGCGCTGAGCAACCTGTTCAATGCCACCGACGACGACCAGCCGATCGATTCTGAGGCGATCCGGGCCAAAGGCCGCGCGGTCTGTGTCGAGAAACAGCTCACCGAGGCCGACTGCGTCCGGCTGATGGCACAGTCCGAGAACAACATCGATCTCGTCTATCGGCTCCAGGGCCTGGATGCGATGACCGCGGCCAGCCGCCGACAGACAGCAGCTGCAGCAGGCGCTCCACCCGGTCAACGCCGTCACCGGCATCGCCAAGGGTGTAGCCGGACACGCCGGCGCGCTCGGCCAAGCCACTGCCGCGGCCGAGATGTGAAGCGGCTATGTTCTCGATTTGTTCTCATACCCATGCTACAAGGCCGGTAGATGAGGTTGCCATGCGTCCTGCCCACGATGACGAGTTCAAGCTGCGCTTCCCGGTCGTCAAGGATCGCACCTTGCGCAGGATTGCGATCGTTCAACTGTCTATTTATGTATCCGCCATTTCATCAGTTGCAGTAATAATAGTAAGTTCTTTCTTTATAGATGGGCTAAAGGAAAACCCAGGAGGGACTCTTCGCGGTATAAATAATGCGGCCGACGCTATCGCCATATTGGCGATACTTATATTTATTGGGGCATTCCCTGCTTCCTGGATCGTGGCGATCATCGAGGCACGGGTGCAGGTGCGCCGTTATGGCTGGCGTGCTGTTAAGGATCCGATCGAGGTGCAGCGGGTGGCGATGCGCGAAGCGCTGTACGATGTCGCGACCGGGAGCGCACGGAGCGAGGTCGAGCCGGAGCGCAAGGACGACCGCATCATGATCGTGCCAGTGCGGCGGCTGCGGCCCGTCGGCGCCCGTCTTGAGCTGATCGCCGAGCGCCAGCGGGCGCAGGAGCCACGCCAGGGTTCCTAACTCCAATGTTTGGCGTCTTGCAATATCGCCTGCAATATCTATCTGGTGCCCATGCGGTTGGTTCTTGATACTGCGGTGATGGTGGCCGCGATCCGCAGCGATGCCGGAGCCTCGCGCCGCCTGTTGATGGCCGCTTTGGAGCATCGTCTGACGATTCTCGCTTCCGTGCCGTTGATGATCGAGTATCAGGCGGTAATGACGCGGACGGAGCATCTGAAAGCATCCCGGCTGTCGGTCGAGGATGTGAACGTGTTACTGGATGCCGTCGCGGCGGTCGTGGAGCCAGTGCGGCTGGCGTTTCTCTGGCGGCCAACCGTACGTGATCCTGACGACGATATGGTTCTGGAGGCAGCCGTGAACGGGCGGGCAGATGCCATCGTGACATTTAACATGCGCGATTTCGACAAAGCCACGAGGCACTTTGCCGTCGAAGTCATACTGCCCAGAGAGGCGGTACGACGGATGGAGAGACTGGCATGAGAAAGAGCAACTTCGCGCTGCGGCTCCAGCCATCGCTGCTCGACGAAGCACGCAAGGTCGCTGAGATGGAAGGAGTACCGCTGAACCAGCTCATCAATGTGGCGGTAGCGGAAAAGCTCTCCGCCCTGCGGACAGAGAGCTATTTTCAGGAGCGGGCCGCACGCGCTGATCTTCCGAAAGCTGTCGAGGTTCTTAACCGGTCTGGCGTTGGCAACCCACCCGTGAAGGGCGACGAGATCGGTTGATCGACAGCCTGAACGTCATTTAAGGGTTCTCTCCAACAAGAATAGGCACTTCACTCTGATTTTCGGTCCGGTAAATCGTTGCCTTTATCCGCTGGAATGTTTGAAGAATCCTCTGGAACGGATGGAGGAGATGGGTCGGGGATCTGCTCCGTGACAGAGGGCGGTCTCGGCGTAATTTTGTCAGCCACCCATTCAGGGATATCTCTCGCTCCATCGTGGATTTTATGAACCTCTGACGCAAGATTCTCATCGCTCCCAAACTCCGTGGCCGCGTCGTCTATGGCTTCACGTTGCAGCTGGGCGTCGACCTTGTTGATGTCCTGGTGGTGCTGCACGTCGGCATTGTTCTCGGCCGAGCGCTGCGCCACGTGGTTCTGGCCGGCGTCGACCTCCTGCTGGCTCTGGTTGAGCCTTTCCGTGGTCCCGGCCTGGATGCCCGCGCCGAGCTGGTCCTTCCTGGCCACCTTGGCCTCGACCTTGCCCATGCTGTCCATGCCGGGGCCGATGCCGGCATGCTGCCCGGCATCGCCGAGCTCCAGCACCGGGCTCAGCTCGAGCAGATCACCGAGCTCGGCGGTGATCATCGCGCGCTGGGTGCTGCCGATGGCTGGGCTGGTCAGCAAGGTGCGCACATCGGCGGCGAGCTCGCGGCCGGCCGCGTCGGGGTAGAGCTCCCTGGTCAGCCACTCGTTGCGCCGCGCCTCGCCCTGCAGGCCGTGCTCGAAGACCTTGTTGCCGACGAAGTCGGCAGCCTTCTGGTTGCGCCGGAGCATGCCGATGAGATCGGGCTCGCTGATGCTGACCTGCTGGCCGACCCCCTGGTTGGCCGCCGCCATCCGGCGGTACTCCTGCTGGGCGCCGAGCACCTCGCTTGCCTGCCGCTGCAGGCCCTGATCGTCCTGCACCGACCGGCTGGCAAAGACCGCATCCTCGTGCCGCTGGTTGACATCAAAGGCCAGGGCCTGGCCGAACTGCGCCTGATAGGCCTGGTCGT
>JBATRI010000339.1:0-1843 GCA_049292515.1 Geminicoccaceae bacterium | reverse complement strand
GTTCAGATTTGTGGCGCCACTTCTGAAGACTTCCAGGAAACTATTGGCTCCGCCCAGGTGCACGTAGTCGAGTTCCAAGGCCGAGTCGTCGGCGTCGCCGTGCTTATGATCACTGACGAGGGTTTCTACTTGGACAACGTCGCTGTCCGTCCATCAGCAAGAGGCACTGGCGTTGGACGTACGCTCTTGGAACTGGCCGAATCCGAGGCAAGAGCGCAGGGCTACACGTCCATCTATCTCGCAACGCACGAGCTGATGCACGAGAACCGCGCCTTATATGCCCGAGTTGGCTACAAAGAGTACGCTCATCGCGTAGTAAACGGTTACCCCCGGGTCTTTCTACGCAAACAGCTGCAATGAGACCGAGGCCTAACCCAATACTGTTCTATTAGATAAGAATCGTTTACGATACTCGGCGTGGCAACTCCACGTTGGGAGGCGGCATGGCGCGAACGAAGGCGGTCCTGGGTTCCGGGGCCCGGCTGAGTGACTACCTGTCGGCCAGCTTGCTGGCTCGTGTCGTTTCTGCCGACGTCGTGCATGCGGTGCTCAACGAGCACGGCCGCAATAGCCAGCGCATCCGAAGCTTTCCCGCCGTGGCCGGTGTCTACTACTGCATGGCGCTGAGCCTGTACCCGGAGGCGGCGTATGAAGAAGTCTTCGCCGTCGTCGCGCAGGGGTTGGCGTGGGCCAGTGGTGCGGCCGAGCCGGCGCTGGTGCGCAAGTCCTCCATCAGTACCCTGCGCAGCCGCATCGGATCGGCACCGCTGCGCGAATTGGTCCTGCGCTGCTGCGTGCCCCTGGCCGACATGGCAGACCATCCCGAGGCGTTCTACGCCGGCCTGAGACTGGTGGCGATCGACGGAAGCTGCTTCGATCTGCCTGACGAGGCGGACAACGCCGAGACCTTTGGCTACCCCGGCAGCCGCACCAGCCTGGGCGGGCATGCGGGCTACCCGCAGGCACGCTGTGTGGTGCTGGTCGAATGCGCCACGCACGCCGTCCTGGGTGCCAACCTCGGGCCCGTTCGCGCTGGCGAGTGGTCGCTGTGCACCGAGCTGCTGCCTCGGTTGCAGCCAGGCATGCTGTGCATGGCCGACCGGGGATTCAACGGCTTCGAGCAATGGCGCGACGCAAGGGCCACGGGAGCCGAGCTGCTGTGGCGATGCAGCAGCACCCGGCAACTGCCGGTGCAACAGCGACTGCCCGACGGCTCCTTCCTCAGCGTCATTCGACCCACGAGTGTGGGCCGCGCCGAGGCCACCGAGCAGGCCATCACGGTGCGCGTGATCGAGTATGCGATGCCCGGCGTCGATGACGGGCAGCCGCGATACAGGTTGCTGACGACGGTGCTGGATCCGCAACTGGCGCCGGCTATGGAATTGGCGGCGCTGTACCACCAGCGCTGGGAGATCGAGGCGGTCTTCGATGAGCTCAAGACGCACCTGCGGCAGGGTCGGCGGGTTCTGCGCAGCAAGACGCCCGACCTCGTACGCCAGGAGTTCTACGGCTGGGTGCTGGCGCACTACGCGGTGCGATGGCTGCTGCACCAAGGCGCCACGCTGCACCGAATACCCCACGCCGAGCTGTCCTTCAAAGGACATGTCGAACTGCTACGGCGCGCACAGCCCCAATCCGGGGCCTTTCCCCCCAGAGCGGCCCAGACGTCGCAAGCGTTGGTTCCGTGAGCTGCTCCAAGTCAGCGCACGGACCCGGGCCACCAGGACAATCAACCGACGGTCGCCGCGCATGGTCAAGCGTCGAAACTCGCAGTACGCTCCCCACGACCGAACCGCTGCAACCCGGGTCCCCATGGACTGCACGCCGCGTCCGGTCACTGGTC
>JBATRI010000338.1:0-1936 GCA_049292515.1 Geminicoccaceae bacterium | reverse complement strand
CAGCGTGTCGAAGCCGTGGTCGGCCAGCACCTGCTTCAGCCGCTCCAGCGTGCCCTCGCTGTAGGCGGCGAGCAGCGGCCGCTCGCCGGCGGCGACCAGCGCCTGCAGGTGCGCGACGATGGCGTCGAACAGGTTGACCGAGCGGTCGGCACGCTCGGCCGCGAAGTCCCGTGCGGCGTGCCCGCCCAGATTGCGGACCTGGGCGAAGCCGCTGGGTGGGCGCGGCGGCGGGCCGAAGGTCGAGAACTGGAACCGCTGGCGCTGCTCCAGCGCCCGCTCGACGCCACCCTCGTCGAGATAGAGCATTTCCGGCGGCAGCGCCCGGTACGGGGCGGTGCCGAAACTGGTCCCCGCCAGGGGTGGCTGCAGGCGGGCCTCGTGGTGCTCGCCGATCAGTGCTGCCCTGGCCTTGATCGCATCCGGCGCCAGATGGTCGAGCCCGACTTCGCACTCGTCGTCGAGGTAGGCGGTCAGCGGCACGAGGTTCGGATGGAACAGCGGCAGCCAGTGCTCCATGCCCGGAAAGCTGCGCCCGGCCTCGACCGCCTCCAGCAGCGGATCACCGGTCACCGCCCCGAACTGCCGCAGGTAGCCGGCCTTGAACCGCTCGATCGCCCCGGCGTCGAGCAGCACCTCGCTCACCGGCATCAGCTCGAGCTTGTCCACCTTGGCGAGCGAGCGTTGGGTCAGTGGATCGAAGGTGCGGATCGATTCCAGGGTCGAGCCGAAGAAGTCGAGCCGCACCGGCTGCTCGAGCCCGCTCGGGAAGACGTCGACGAGTCCGCCGCGGACGGCATAGTCGCCCGCTTCCACGACCGCACTGGTGCGGTGGTAGCCATTGCGCTCGAGATAGGCCAGAAGCGCGTCGCGATCGACCCGAGCACCACCGCGGACCCGCATGTGGGCGCCACGGACCAGCTCCGGGGGCGGCACCTTCTGCACCAGCGCATTGGCCGAGGCCAGCACCAGGCGTGGCTTGCGCCCGGGGCCGGACGCCAGCCTGACCAGTGCCCGAAGCCGCTCGGCCATGATCGTGGCGTTGGGCGAGATCCGGTCGTAGGGCAGGCAGTCCCACGCCGGCAGGGAGACGATCTCGACGTCGGGCGCGAAGAAGCGAACGGCCCTGGCCAGGAAGTCCGCGCGCGGGCCGTCGCGGGTGACGTGGAGGATGCTGGAGGCGTGGCCGCGCCGCAGGCGCGAGGCCAGATACTTGGCGTCCAGGCCCTCGTGCGCGCTGGCCAGCAGCACGGCCCCCGTCCGCGCGGGTGCGGCGGGCTCGGCCAGGAGCTCGGACTCGACGATTGCGGCGTTGCCGGCCATGGTGCTCACGCGGTGGGCTCGAAGCGGCGCAACAGGGCGAAGACGTCGTTGTCGTGCTGCGCCGGTACCGGCAGGCGGCCGTAGACCCAGGCCAGCACGTCCTGATCCGGCTCGGCGATCAGCGCCTCGTAGCGGTCGAGCTGGTCGCCGTCGAGTTTCGCCAGGTGGGCGTCCGCGAACTGCCCGAACAGGAGATCGCTCTCCTTCACGCCACGATAGCGGCTAAGATGCGCCAGCCGCTTGCGCCGGACTTCCGCTGTGTCGCTCAAGGGACATCTCCTCCCGCTGCCATGACCATACCGGCTGCCGAGAACCGCGCTCTACCCCAAACCCGGTCGCCGGCCAAGATCGCGCCCGTCGTGGCCGACCTGCGCCCCACCGCGCTCGACCCGCTGTTTGCCGCCCTGACCGGGCTGTCCGGGGTCGGCCCGGCCGTGGCCGCCGCCACCGCGCGCCTGCTACGCCGTCCTGAGCCACGCTGCATCGACCTGCTGGCCTATCTGCCCAGTGGCGCCATCGACCCGAGCCCACGCGCCAGCCTCGCCGGCGCGGCTCAGGGTGAGATGGTGACGCTGCTGGCCCAGATCGAGAGCCATCGCGCCGCGCCCGGCGGGGC
>JBATRI010000337.1:0-9623 GCA_049292515.1 Geminicoccaceae bacterium | reverse complement strand
GTCGGCGATGACCAGCTCCAGATCCTGGTAGGTCTGCGCCAGCACCGAACGAATCGCGTCCTCGAGAAAGTTCTCGCCGTTGTAAACCGGGATGCCGATGCTCACACGGGGCAAAGATGAGGCTCCTTAAATTTTAGAAAGGTTCTTTGCCGCTCGAGGCGAGACATGCCTGAAGAGACATAGAACCGTGATGATCGTTTACCACGCGCCGCTCGGCCGTTAGAAGCCACAACGTTCGGCATTTTCAATTGCCGAATATTGGGCGGCGTACTCCTCTACAGGTTCGACCTCGATCGACGATACCCGTGGGTGCGCTGGACACATCTTCTGTCACCCCTAGCATCTGAGGATATCGCCGTGGACATCTCACTCCCATGTCCGGCCTGCGGTAAAGCCGCACTGGCACCTTTTTACCGCGTGGCGTCGATCCCGGTTCACAGCTGTGTCCTAGTAGAGACGCGTGAGGCGGCACTGGCATTCCCGCAAGGCGACCTCGAGCTCGCATTCTGCGAAAGCTGTGGCTTCATCCATAATCACCTGTTCGATCGGTCGCGGCTGGACTATTCGGGCGAGTATGAGGAGACGCAGGGGTACTCACCGCGCTTTCGGAGCTTCATCGACGAGGTCTGCGAGGATCAGATCCGACGCCACGCCCTAGGCGGCAAGACACTGTTCGAGATCGGCTGCGGCAAGGGCGAGTTCCTGGTCAGCCTATGCGAGCGCAGCGGTTCTCACGGCGTGGGGATCGACCCGGCCTATCGACCGGAACGCACCCAGTCGGCGGCAGCCGAGCAGCTGACCTTCATCCAGGACAGCTTTGGCGCAGGCTATGGCCCGATCGCGGCCGACTATATCTGCTGTCGGCACACCTTGGAGCACATTCCCGACGTCGGCGATTTTCTACGGTTGGTGCGCGAGGGCATCGGTGACCGCCGACCGGTGACGCTGTTTTTCGAGCTGCCGGACACCGAACGGGTGCTCGACGAACGCGCGTTCTGGGACATCTACTACGAACACTGCTCCTACTTCACCCCAGGCTCGCTCGAGCGGCTATTCCGGCGCGCCGGCTTCGAGGTGACACGGCAGTGGAAAGCCTTTGACGACCAGTATCTGATGCTGGAGGCACGCCCCGGCGTGAGCGGGCCGGCATCTGACGATGCTGCCGATATCGAGCGCACCCGTCAGCGAGTGGCAGCCTTCAGCACTGATGTGGCCCGCAAGCTCGACAGCTTGCGCGAGGCCGTGCAGGCGTGGCGGCGTACCGGCAAAACGGTGGTGATCTGGGGCTCCGGATCCAAGTCCGTCGGCTACCTGACGACTTTGGGCCTGCGCGACGAAATCAAGGCCGTGGTGGACATCAATCCACACAAGCACGGCAAGTACCAAGCCGGCAGCGGGCACGAGATCGTCGGACCTGACGCGCTGACCGAAATCAAGCCGGATGCCGTCGTGATCATGAACCCGATCTACATTGAGGAGATCAGCGCCGATCTGAAACGCCGCGGCCTCACGCCAGAGATCACGGCGCTGGGTTGACCTGCTCTTCCCGCCGCAGGCCTGCCGGTGGCAGGCCGCAGAGCCCGGCAGCATCGGATTCCGGTGACGACACGGTACTGGCGCGGGCGCCCATGATACTGGCATAGACCGCCTCGCACCGCTCGGCGGCTTTGTCCCAAGTCGCGGTATCGAGAATGAGCTCACGCGCCGCCGTTCCCAACCGCGCTCCCAATGCCGCGTCGTCGCTCAGGCGAACGATCGCATTGGCAAATCCAGCAATGTCGCGGTTTGGTACGATCAGTCCGGTGACCTCATGCTCGAGCAGCTTGGCCGAACCGGCAAACGAGACGATGGCCTTGCCCGCCGCCATGTAGTTCAGCAGCTTCTGTGGCAGACCGGGGCATTCGACCCGTGGCATCAGCGCCACCGACGCCTCCGACAGGCGCTGCGGCAGGGCCGAGAAGCTGTCGTGGATGATCTCGATCGCGTGCGCCACGCCCAGACGCTCGGCCATCGGCTGGAACGGCTCGAAGCTCGCCGTGATGAGCAGGCGCAAGCGCAGCTTCGGCCGCACCGCCAAAGCCCGAGCGAACGCCTCGAGCATCAGGTCGATCCCCTGATACGGCGCCAGCGTGCCGGTATAGACGAGCAGGCCCGGCTCGGCTGCCGACATGCTCACGGCGGCAAACGAATCGACCTCGACCCCATTGGGCACCACCGTGATGCGGTCCGGATCAAAGCCGTGTCGGCTGGCCAAAGCCCGGCTGATGTCGTCGGTAACGACGATCATATGATCGGCAAGTGCTGGAATCCATTGATCCAGGCGCCGACCCAACCCGCCGGCGAGGCGGGCCATCCACTGTTTGCCGTAGGCAGGCAGCTCCGCCCCGAGCATCGTATGGGCATCGTAGACGATGGGAACGCCAGTACCGCGCCTGCCAAAGGCAGCCGTCAACAAACCCTCGAAGTGGTGCGCATGCACCACGTCAAACTCGCGCTCACGCAAACGACGGCCAATCAGACGCCCCAAAGCCGGATCGTAGATCGCCAGCTTGGCGAAGGTTGGACCAGGCGCCAAGCTGCCCAGCTCGACCCGGTCGAAAATACGACGCACGGGAAAGCCGTACTGGGCGTCTTCCTCAGCCAGATGGTAGGTGATCAGTTCGATATCGTGGCCGCGAGCCGCCAAGGCCTGTGCCAACCGCTCGACGCGCAAAGGGGTACCACGGCGCGCCGGCATCGGGCACGCCGCAACCATAGCGATACGCAGTGGCCGTCTCTCGGACTTCAACCGTGCCACTCCAAACGGCAAGCCCCCATCCCGCTGCCCGTGCCCCAACTCTCGACGACACGGTGATGCACCGCCGAGCCCAATTTGTACGCTCCAGGCGATACGTGATCAACATCCGAAGCTACGCCGGCAGTCGATCGCCACGCTGGTGAGCTTTCGCCTGACTCGGCTGAGCGGCACCATGCCCACGATGCGGTCTCAATCGCATGCTCGCCTGTCTGATGAACCATAAGACTGACGGTCCACTGAAAGGTACCGCGCGACAACGACCTAATGGTACAGATCGAATACATCACACCGAAGACCCGTGGAAACCTGCCATATCGGTTCGCCCGCCACAATGCAACCGGGGCCGGTGCGAGCAGCCGCCGAAGTGATGGTCCAGAAAGCGTCACGGCCTCGCCTGACTGCAGTACAGGCCAGGAACCCCTATCGGTCACCGAACGTTGCGGCCTCGTCCGCCTGACGAATGCACGCTGCAATCGAACCACTATCGCGACAACGCTGCAAGGGATCTCGCAGAGGTTGCCATCGCGTGCATAGCGGAGTGCGTCGGTACAATGTCAGTCCCATCGTCCAGGCCCCCGATCCGCATGCCGCTACCGGGATTGCGGCGATCATACGGCTCGTGACGGTGGAGAGTTGCCGGGCCACGGTCCAGTGGGCTACCACTGCGGCAACAGCCGTAGCAGGACCGCGTCCCCCGCATGCCCGACAAGCCTCACGTCGCCCTGTTCGTCACCTGCTTGGTGGATCTGTTCCGCCCGTCGGTCGGCTTTGCGGCAATCAAGCTGCTCGAAGACGCCGGCTGCGTTGTGGCCGTGCCTCGATCGCAGACCTGCTGCGGCCAACCGGCGTTCAACTCCGGCGATCGGGCTACCACCGAGGCGCTGGCTCGGGGTCTGATCCGGACCTTCTCCGGATATGATCATGTCGTTGCACCTTCGGGATCCTGCGCCGGCATGCTGCGCCGGCATCTTCCGGAGCTGTTCGACGACGAGCCCGAGATGAAGGCCCAGGCGGTCGAGCTTGCCGGACGCTGTCACGAGCTGGTGAGCTTCCTGACCGACGTAATGGACGTGCGGGGCGTGAGCACGTCCCTGGCTGGCACCGCCACCTACCATGACAGCTGTTCCGGCCTGCGCGAGCTGCAGATCAAGCAGCAGCCACGCCAACTCCTGGGCAGTGTCGACGGCCTGGCCCTGGTCGAGATGGAGGAGAACGAGGTCTGCTGCGGCTTCGGCGGCACGTTCTGCGTCAAGTATCCGGAGATCTCGACCCGCATGGTGTCCAACAAGGCGGCCAACATCGAGGCCACCGGGGCCGGGCTGCTGCTGGCCGGCGATCTTGGCTGCCTGATGAACATGGCCGGGCGACTGAAGCGGCTGGGCTCCGCCGTACAGGTGCGCCATATTGCCGAGGTGCTCGCAGGCGACGTGACCACCCCCGCCATCGGCGAGGCCGAAAGCTGAGCCGCAGGGTCAGGGTCCATGGAAACCACCACACTCACATTCGAGGCCAACGCGCATACGGCGCTGGAAAACCCGGCGTTGCAGTCGGCGTTGGCCAAGATCAAGTACGGCTGGGTCGCCGGCCGCGCCAGGGCTGCCGACCGGCTGCCCGAGTTCGAGGCGCTGCGCGACCTCGGGCGGGATATCAAGAACCATAGCCTGGCTCACCTCGACCTCTACCTCGAGGCCTTCGAGGCCAAGGTGGTCGAGCTCGGCGGCACCGTGCACTGGGCGCGCGACGCCGCCGAGGCGCGGGCGGTGGTGCTCGATCTCTGCCGGGCCGTCGGTGCCCGGACGGTGACCAAGAGCAAGAGCATGATCACCGAGGAGATCGGGCTCAACGCCTTCCTCGAGGCGCATGAGCTGCAGCCGATCGAGACCGATCTCGGCGAGTACATCCTGCAGATCTCGGGCCAGCCGCCGAGCCACATCGTCGGGCCGGCCGTCCATATGACCAAGGACGAGATCAGCGACCTGTTCGAGCAGCATCACGGCGGCCCGCGCCTGGAGGAGGCGTCCGACCTCGTGGCCGAGGCCAGAAAGATCATGCGGCGGCATTACCTCGCTGCCGATGTCGGCATCACCGGCGCCAATTTCCTGGTCGCCGAGACGGGATCAGCGATCACGGTCACCAACGAGGGCAATGCGGAGCTCACCCAGGGCCTGCCTCGCACCCACATCGTGGTCGCCAGCCTGGAGAAGGTGGTGCCGACGATGGAGGACGCGTTCACGCTGCTCCGTCTGCTCGCCCGGTCGGCGACCGGGCAGGAGTTCAGCAGCTACACCACGGTGATGACCGGCCCGAAGCGGGCGGCCGACCTCGACGGCCCGGATCATTTCCATGTCGTCCTGCTCGACAACGGCCGCACGCAGATGCTGGGCAACGAGTTCCGCGAGATGCTGCGCTGCATCCGCTGCGGTGCCTGCATGAACCACTGTCCGGTCTACACCGCCACCGGCGGGCATGCTTACGGCTGGGTCTATCCCGGCCCCATGGGCTCCGTGCTGACGCCGCAGTTCATCGGCATCGAGAACGGCTACCCGCTACCCAACGCCTCGACCTTCTGCGGCCGCTGCGAACAGGTCTGTCCGGTGCGCATCCCACTGCCCAAGCTCATGCGAAACTGGCGCGAGGAGCAGTTCCGCCGCCAGCTGACGCCGGCGACGGCGCGCTACGGCCTGAGCTTATGGGGTTTCTTCGCCCGTCGACCGGCGCTCTATCGCATGGCCGCCGGGATGGCCACACGGGCGTTGCGGCTCCTGGCGCGCGGCGGGCGCATCCGCTGGGCGCCGCTGGCCGGAGGCTGGACGGGAACACGTGATCTTCCTGCCCCGCAAGGACGGACGTTCATGAGCCAGTGGCGCGCCAACGGCGGGAGCCGGCGGTGAGCGCGCGGGATGCGGTGCTGGCCCGCCTGCGCGACGCGCTGCCGCGTTCCCCGGAGGAGCAGATGGCAGCCGTGGCCGCCATCAAGGCACGTATCGACGCTCATGCGCCGAACCTGATCCCTGCCCGCGGCCAGCTCGAGCGGGAGGACCGCGTCCAGTTGTTCGCGCAGCTGGCGACAGCAGTGGCGGCCGACGTCCGTCGGCTTGCGACGCTGCAGGAGGTGCCGGCGACTGCGAGCGCCTACCTGCGCGAGCACAACCTGCCGCAGAAGCTCGTGCTGGCACCGGAGCCACTGCTCGATCAGGCGAACTGGGACAGCCAGCCGCTGCTGCGTGTCCGTCGCGGCACGGCGGACGACAGTGACGCCGTGGGTGTGACTCTGGCGGTGGCCGGTGTCGCGGAGACCGGAACGCTGGTGCTGGCCTCCAGCGCCGAGCGCCCGGCCCTGCTGGTTTCGATGCCGGAAACCAGCATCGTCGTGGTCGCCGCCGAATGGATCGAAGGTGCCTACGAGCAGGCGTGGGAATCGGTCCGGGCGATGCCGGGAGGTGTGCCGCGCTCGGTCAATTTCGTGACCGGCCCCTCGCGCACCGCGGACATCGCGCAGCAGCTCGAGCTGGGCGCGCATGGACCGAAACGCCTGCTCATCCTGATCGTCGAGCAGCTGCCGGCCTGAGACGGGGAGTTCGGGCTTGAACCGGCGGTCGCGCAACGTCACGCCCGAAGAACGGGCTTTGTGGCACCATATGGTGCGCGACGCCGCCCCCCTGCACGCGCAGCCGGCACCGGAATCGCCAGCGTCCGAGACGCCCCCGCAGCCATCTGCCCCGGCGACGGAGCCGCCGCGTGTATTGCCTCCACCAGCGCTACCCCCGCTGCCGCGACTGCGCGTGAGCGTGTCCCAGCGACTCGATCCGTCGGGCCCGATCGATCTGGACCGGCGCACCTGGCTGAAACTGCGTCGTGGCAACTATCCGATCGATGCCCGTCTGGACCTGCACGGTCTGACCCAGGCCGAGGCGCATGCGCGCCTCGGTGCCTTCCTCGGCGGCGCCCAGGCGCGTGGCAACCGCTGTGTGCTGGTGATCACCGGCCGTGCCCTCGGTCGAGGCGGCACGCTGCGCACGATGACGCCCCGCTGGCTCGACGAGGCACCCAATCGGGCGCGGGTGCTGGCCTTTGCCCAGGCGCAGCTGCACCATGGCGGCGACGGCGCGCTGTATGTCCTGCTCCGCCGGCGGCACGGCTGAGCTGCCACGACCCGGCCTCAATCGGGCCGCCGCATCGATTGTGCTCTTCGGTGGTACAGCCGTAACAGGCTAGAAATCCCCTATCGGCAGCGCCGATCCAAGAGACTGTCGGGGACCAAGCCTATGCCGCACCATGCTCTGCAGCCACTTCACCCGAGGCGCACACGGTCCCCGAGCAGCGGGCGGCGTGGCGTTCCAATGACGGTGCTTTCACCGGCTTCCCGGACCGTTGCGTGCCAGCTCGACGTCCTTGACCAGCAGGCGGACAACGCATGACTGCCTGCCGACGGACTCCTGGGCCTATGCAGGCCGAAAGACACTCCCCTTGGAGTATCCTGTTTCTGGCCGCACTCCTGGCCATCATGGCGCCAATGGCGGCGACGCTCGCCGCAGAACCAATCGCCGCACCACCGCTGGAGCAATCGGGGCAGGCCACCGACGTCAGAACGCTGCCGCCAGCTCCCGCAACCCTTGCTGAAGCGGAGATGAGCGTCTCGGGCTTCGTGGAGGAGCGCGCCCTGGCCTGGCGCAATCACGTGCGTGATCTGGTCACGGTGCTCCCAGACATGCCCGCAGAGTTCGCAGCCGCCGGTGCGCGCCTCATGGACGGGCTGGAGGGTCGCGGGCTGGGTGAGGTAGCCCTGCTGCTCGGGGTGTTCGTGGGCCTCGGCGCGGCCGCCGAGTTGCTGTTCGCCTGGGCTACCCATGCCGTCACTCAGCGAATCGAAACCAAACCGTTCACCACCGTGCACGCTCGGACTACCGCCGTCCTGACGGGCCTGAGCCTGGGGCTCGCCCGCGTGCTGTGCTTTACCGCCGGCAGCCTTGGCGGCTTTCTGGCGATGAGCTGGCCACCGCAACTACGCCGCCTGGTACTGGGCTACCTGGTGGCCGTCCTGGCATTGCGGGTGACGTTGGCACTGGGCCGGTTCCTGTTTGCGCCCGGCAACGAACGGCTGCGCGTGGTCCCTATGAACGACGGTGCGGCGAGATTCTGGCACCGCTGGAATGCCGTGTTCGTCGGCTGGTTCGCCATCGGCTACGTCACGATCGAACTCCTGCGCCAGCTCGGCATGAGCTTGCCGGCGGCGCAGGATCTGGCCTACGTCCTGGGGCTGGGCCTCCTGGCCATCGTCATCCGGATGATCTGGCGA
This sequence comes from Geminicoccaceae bacterium, assembly GCA_049292515.1. Lineage (GTDB taxonomy): Bacteria > Pseudomonadota > Alphaproteobacteria > Geminicoccales > Geminicoccaceae > Benzoatithermus. The sequence continues at coordinate 1,530 of JBATRI010000337.1, read as the reverse complement.
CCCGGCAGGCCGCCGCATGTCGCCGGCCGAATCGTGCGCACCATCCTGGCCGTCCTCTGCTGGATCGCCTGGGTCATCTCCGCCAGGGCCTTCATGTGGCTCTTGATCATCGGTGCAGCGCTGGCCATGGCTATTCCGGCCCTGCATCGTGGCGTGATGCACCTGTATCGGCCGGCGGAGGTCACGCCCGAAGGTGATCACCCGCCAACGGTCCCGGTGTGGGCGGTCGTATTCGAGCGCGGTGCCCGCGCATTGCTGATCGTGGGCGGCCTATGGGTGCTGGTCGCGGCGCTGGGCCTCGACATGAGCACGATTGCCGGCGCAGAAACCCCGGCCACTCGCCTGCTGAACGGCGCCGTGCATGCGGTCGTCATCCTGCTCCTGGCCGATCTTGTTTGGCAGCTGGCGCGCACCGCGATCGATCGGCGGCTCGGTGAGGCGCATCTCGATGTCGGCGGCCACGGAGCCGAGAGCGACCCGACTCTCACCCCCGAGGAGACCCGCCGGCTCGGCCGTATCCGCACGCTGTTGCCGATCCTGCGGATCGTCCTGTTCGTCGTCCTGGCGGTGATGGCCGTCCTGATGGCCCTCTCGGAGTTGGGCGTGCAGATAGCGCCGCTGATCGCGGGTGCCGGGGTGGTCGGGGTAGCCGTGGGCTTCGGCTCGCAGACCCTGGTGAAGGACATCATCTCGGGCATGTTCTACCTGCTCGACGATGCCTTCCGTGTGGGTGAGTACATCGTCAGCGGCAACTATCGCGGCACCGTCGAGGGCTTTTCCCTACGCTCGATCCGGCTGCGGCATCATCGCGGCCCGATCTTCACCGTGCCGTTCGGCATGCTGGGTGCCATCCAGAACCTGAGCCGCGACTGGGTGATCGACAAGATCACCGTGGGCGTCACCTACGATACCGACCTCGATCTGGTGAAGAAGGTGGTCAAGCAGGTCAGCCGCGAGATCATGGCCGATCCCACACTGGCGAAGGGTATCATCGAGCCGCTGAAATCGCAGGGTGTGGCCGCCATGGGCGATTTCGCGATTCAGATTCGGATGAAATTCATGGCCAAGCCGGGCGAGCAGTTCATCGTCCGGCGGGCCATCTACGACAAGATCAAGAAGGCATTCAACGCCAACGGCATCAAGTTCGCCTTCCCGACGGTCACCGTGGCCGGTGGCGACAGCCGCCCCAATGCCGCCGTGGCACAGCAGGCGATCGCCCTGACCCAGAAACCGGCGGCCGAGTAAGGCCGTGCCGCCGTAAGCGTCGTCACCTCCGTCCGGCCGGAGAGAGGCGAACCGCCACTCTCCGGCTTCGACGGTGCTTAGAGCGCCTAACAAAACCATCGCTCGACGAATCTGCAGCAGATCATGGCCGCGGCGAGATGGAGGAAAGCCTCGAAGATATCGGCTCGTTGCTCGTAGCGGACGACAAGGCGGCGGAAGCGGGCGAACCAGGCGAAGGTTCGCTCGACCACCCAGCGGTGCCGGCCGAGGCGCTCGCTGGTGTCGAGGCCGCGTCTGGCGATGCGG
>JBATRI010000336.1:0-1590 GCA_049292515.1 Geminicoccaceae bacterium | reverse complement strand
CCGCATCGCCTGCGAGACCATGCTCCAGCGCGCGCTGGCGGGCGGCGCGGCACCTCCGGTGCTGCTGCGGGAAGCCATCGAGCAGGCCAATGCCACCATTCTGGAGAAAGCCGGCCGCGAGGCCGATCTCGCCGGCATGGGAACGACGGTCACGGCCCTTCTGCTGGCGGACGGGCGAGTCTACTTGGCGCATGTCGGCGACAGCCGGCTCTACATCCTGCGGGACCGGCGCCTGCATTGCCTCAGTCGGGATCATACGTTGGTCGCCGAGATGGTACGGCGCGGCGTCCTCTCCCATGCTGACGCCCGTGTGCATCCGGATCGCAACGTCATCTACAAGGCCGTGGGGACGGCCGCCGAGCTCGAGCCGACCGTGTACGAGCGTGGTCTGCCGGTCAGGCCGGGCGACCGGTTGCTGTTGTGCTCCGACGGCCTCACCGACCTGGTGACCGATGACGTCATCGCGCGCGAGCTGTGGCAGCACGACCCGCCGGATGCCTGCCGGGCGCTGGTGCAGCGAGCGCTTGACGCCGGCGGTCACGACAACATCACCGTCGGTGCGTTTCGTGTGGTCGAGGCCGCGGCGTCCGAGCTGCGGCCGGCGCCGGACACGCGCGTCCCGGCGACGGGGAGGGCAGCATGATCGGCCGCCGGATCGGGCATTGCGACGTGCTGAGCCGCCTCGGCGAGGGCGGCATGGGGCAGGTGTTCGCGGGCATCGACCGCTCGCTGGACCGGCCCGTGGCGATCAAGGCGCTGCGCCCCGAGCTCAGCCGCGATCCTGCCTTCGCCGCTCGGTTCCGCGCGGAAGCCGGCGCGCTGGCCAGGCTCAGCCATCCCAATGTCGCCCACATCTACAGCCTGGAGCAGTCGGGCAGCCAGCAGTTCATGATCCTGGAGCTGGTGCGCGGGCTCACGCTGCAGGACCTGCTGACGCGCCACGGGCCGCTCGACGAGATGGGTGCGCTGGCGCTGGCGGCCCAGGCGGTGGCCGGCCTCGCCGCGGCGCACGCGCAGGGCATCGTCCATCGTGACCTCAAGCCGGCCAATCTGATGGTCACCGCCGACGGGATGCTGAAGCTGATGGATTTCGGCATCGCCCGGGTGGGCGGGGCCGAGCGTCTGACCCGGCACGGCCACATGATCGGCACGCTGGCCTTCATGGCGCCCGAGCAGATCCGCGGCGCCTCCGGCGACGCCCGCAGCGACCTCTACAGTCTTGGCCTCGTGCTCTACGAGATGCTCGCCGGCCGCTCCCCGTTCGCGGCGACGACCGACTACGAGTTCCTGGACGCGCAGGTCAATCAGGTGCCGGCCCCATTGCGGGACTTTGTCCCCACCTTGAGCGACCGCTTTCACGATGCGATCATGCGCTGCCTCGCCAAGGCGCCGGAGCACCGCTTTACCAGCGCCGAGGCGTTCGGCCGCGAGGCGGGCACGCAGACCCTTGCGGCCACTGCCCAGGAGATCCTGCGCGAGCGGATCGGCGCGGTGGTGGCACCGCCTGCCGCGCCCGCACTTTCCACGAAGCTCGCTCCTCATCCGATGCAGGCGGCCCCGCGACGGGCACCGACCGTACTGGTACCGCTG
>JBATRI010000335.1:0-17618 GCA_049292515.1 Geminicoccaceae bacterium | reverse complement strand
CTCTCAACCTGCCCTGGCACCTGGCGCTCTACGGCACGCTGATCGGCGCCTCGATCCCCGGCAGCCGGCACGAGGCGGGCGGGCTCTGCGGCGTCACCGACGACGAGATCCTGCGCGGCTGGACCGCCACCGAGCTCGCCGGCCTGGCGCTCACGGGCCGCCGGCCCGGCGAGACGGAGCTGTTCTCCTACCAGGTCCTGCTGGGCCTGCTGCTCACCAACGGGCCGGGCACGATCTCCGCCCAGGGTGCGAAGGGTGCCGTCTCGGCCGATGGCCCGGAGAGCCCCGAGCGGGTGCAGATCAACAAGGCCATGGTCGGCTTTCTGACCCACACCGGCTTCAGCCACGGCGGCAACGGCTTCGAGGGCATCCAGTTCCTGCTCGAGCAGTTCCAGGGGGTCAGCCTGGACGATCCGGCCAGTGGCGGGCATGGAATCGATGTCCGCACGATGGCGACCAGCTACGCCCAGGCCTACCGGAAGGAGAAGGCGCAGCGGCGTGAAGCCTTGGGTGACGGCGCCCGCGCCATCCCCGGCGTCAATCACCCCGTGTTCCGCGGCAAGTCGATCAACACCGACCCGCGCGAGGCCTTCGTCGCCCGGCTCATGCAGGAGCGGCACGAGCGCAACCTGTTCCACGACTATTACCGTGCCGTGGTCCAGGCCCTGTTCGACGAGGGCGTCACCAGCAACGTGTTCTGCGTCAACGTCGACGGCGTGATCGCGGCCTGGCTCTTGAAGCTGCTCTGGCAACCCTACCGCGCGGGCGAGTTCGGGCCGGAAGCGCTGGAGAGCGCGGCGTTCACGATCTTCCTGCTGGCCCGGATGGCCGGCTCCGCCGCCGAGATCGAGGACCATCTCAACCGCGGCCGCAACATGGACACGCGCACCCCGGCCGACGACCTCAAGTACATCGCCTGAACGAGAGCCGCATGACAGGGGGAGGGCTGGACACCGGTTCACGGCCGGGTTCGGGCGACCGTGGTCAGCCGTGCAAGGGCGACAGGGGATGGAGCGACGCCTTCCCTTCCCTAAAGCAATCGTGTCTTATGCCAAGAAAACAGGGAAATCAGGTATGGCCGTTTACAAGCTTTCAATGATCGAGCGCAAGCAGGGTGGCTACCAGTCCCCGAATCCGGACGAGTGCCGCGAACACCATGACGCGGGCCGGCTCCCCATCTACTACGATAAGAGATTGGTCGCCTACGTCGATCGGGCCGAAGACCTGCCGGAGGCAAAATTTGTCCACCGTGACGGCAGGCTCGTCGGCGAAACTGCCCACTGGGAATGATGTCCGGCTTTCGCCGGCGCCGCTCGGGGTGCCGTTGGCGTCGGACCGCCTGCCCGCCGTCAAGCTCGGGAACCGGGCTCCAGTAGGGTAGTGAAGGGGGCGTCGGGCGCAGGCTCGGGGCACCGGGTACCGATCGATCACGCGCCTGCTCGTCCTGATGCGGAGCGCTGGGGCCGCAAAGGCTCTTGCGCTCCGCGACGGCTGCCTGCACCACCGCGCGTCGCCGCGCGCTACGCGCTGGCACGATCCGCTCGCAGCCCGAGGAATCCGATGTCGCAAGCCGAAGCCAGCACCTCGGCCGGGCCCGTGCCTGCAAACCCTGTCCGGTACGAGCCGGGCAATGTGCCGAGGCTGGCCATCGCGCAGGCGCTCGCCGGGGCCAACTCGGTGATCGTGTTCGCCACGGGCGCGATCGTCGGCAACATGCTGGCACCCAGCAACGCGCTGGCTACGCTGCCCATCTCCGTCTTCGTGGTGGGGATGGCGGCCTGCACCCTGCCGGCCGGCGCCATCGCCCGGCGCCACGGTCGCCGCGCCGCGTTCATGGCCGGAACGGGATGCGGCGTGCTCGTCGGCCTGCTGGCAGCGATGGCGGTCGTGCTGGGCTCTTTCTGGCTGTTCTGCTTGGCGACGCTCTTCGGCGGTGCCTACGCGGCCGTGGTCCTCTCCTTCCGCTTCGCCGCCGCCGATTGCGTCCCGCTGGAACGACGGCCACGCGCACTGTCCGCCGTCATGGCGGGCGGGGTCTTCGCCGGGGTCATCGGCCCGCAGCTCGTCACCCACACCATGGATCTATGGCCGCCTCACCTGTTCGCCGCCACCTTCCTGGCACAAGCCGGGGTGGCGGCCTTGTCGGCCCTCGTCCTGCTCGGCGTCCGGCTCCCGATGCCGACGGCGGCGGAGATTGCCGGCGGCCGCCCGCTCGCGGACATCGCGCGCCAGCCCCGGTTCGTCATCGCCGTGATCTGCGGGGTCGTCTCCTACATGCTCATGAATTTCATCATGACGGCCGCCCCGCTGGCCATGCGGCTGTGCGGCCTGTCGCAGGAATCGTCCAACCTTGGCCTGCAATGGCACGTGATCGCGATGTACGCCCCGAGCTTCTTCACCGGGCGGCTGATCACGCGCTTCGGCGCGCCGCTTGTGGTGGCCACCGGGCTGGCATTGACCGCCGCCTCCACCGTGGTCGGGCTCGCCGGGATGGATGTGGCGCATTTCTGGCTGACCCTGATCCTGCTCGGCGTCGGCTGGAATTTCGGCTTCGTGGGCGCCTCGAGCATGGTGCTCGAGTGCCACCGTCCCGAGGAACGGACGCGCGTGCAGTCGCTCAACGACTTCATCGTGTTCGGAACCATGGCCGTGGGTTCCTTCCTGTCCGGGGGCCTGCTGACGACCTACGGCTGGAACACGGTCCTCTGGGTGTCGTTCGTCCCCCTGGCGGTCGCGACCCTCGCCCTCACGGTCGCTTCGCGCCCCGTCCGCGCGGCCGGATAGGCCGGACACCGTACAGGGCCGTACTGCCGACATGATAGTCCGCATGGACCGCGGCCTCGGTCAGGTGATGGCAGCGCAAACCGCATCGGGGCACCTCGTGTAGCGACACCGACGGCCCCTTCTCAACCGACGAGGAGTCGTGTCGACGAAGTCTCCGGCATTTGCAGCGCATGGCGCAGCAGGAACGCCGTGCAGGTCTCCTCGGGCATCGGGCGCGCAAAGAAATAGCCTTGCGCCTCGTGGCAGCCTTCGCCGAGCAGGAACTGGAACTGGGCGGTCTGCTCGATGCCTTCGGCCAGCACGCGTTTGCCGAAGCTGCGGGCCAGACCGATGATCGAGCGGACGATCGCGGCGTCGGCCTCGTCGCGGCCCAGGTCCCGGACGAACGACTTGTCGATCTTGATCTTGTGCACCGGCAGCCGCTTCAGATAGCCGAGCGAGGAGTAGCCGGTGCCGAAATCGTCGATCGCCAGGCGCACGCCCAAGGCTGCGACCCCCTGGATCGTCCGGTGCATCGCCAGCTGGGTCGGGTCGACGAACATGCTCTCCGTGAGCTCGAGCTCGAGCGCCGTGGCCGGCAGGCCGGTCGCCTGCAGCACCTGCGCCACGAACGCCGCCAGATCCTGGTAGCGCAGCTGGGCCGCCGAAACGTTGACCGAGACGCTGATGTCGAGCCCGCGGTCGCGCCAGCGCCGTGCGGCCCGGCAGGCCTCGGCCAGCACCCAGGCTCCCAGCGGCCGAATCAAGCCGCTCGCCTCCGCCATCGGGATGAAGCTCTGCGGCGGGATCAGGCCCTTCTCCGGGTGCGGCCAGCGCAGCAGCGCCTCGACCCCGATGACGCGACCGGACGTGAAGTCGATCTGCGGTTGATAGTGCAGGATCAGGGACTGCGCCTCGATCGCCTGGCGGAGCTCCTTCTCCAGCGCCCTCTGGGCTGCGGCCGCCTGGTTGAGATGGGGATCGTACACCGCCCAGCGGCGGCCATCGCCGCGCCGCGCCCGTTCCAGCGCCTGCTCGGCCGCACGCAGCAGATGGTCTGGCCCGGTGCCGTGCTCCGGGAACTGGGCGGCACCCACATGCGCGCCCAGGCTGAGTTCGCAGGCGGCGATGCAGAACGGCCGGCTGAAGGCCTCGATCACCCGCACCGGCCATGCACGAAGTCCATCCGCCCCGACCATCGCCGGCAGCAGCACTGCGAAACGATCGCCGCCGATCCGCGCCCCGGCCAGCAGCACGTTGTCGAGCGTGCTCAGCCGCCTTGCCGTCTGCCGGAGCACCTCGTCGCCGACACCGTAGCCATGCAGATCATTGATGTCGCGGAGTCGCTCGAGATCCACGACGATCAGGACGAGCGACGTCCCGGCGGCAGCAGCACTCTCCAGCACGCGTCCGGCCACGTCGTGCAGCCCGGCCGTGGTGAGCAGACCGGTCAGCCGGTCGCGTTCGGGCTGCGCCGAGGTGCAGGTCGGCCGCAGGGTAGCCTTGATCAGGGCTATTTCCCTGGGAATGGCCACGCCCGCCTTGCCGACCTTGTCGCCATTTCCACCGCGTGCAAGCTCACGAAGCGGCTGTATGATGGCAAGTTGCAGCCAAGCTGCCAGCACTGCGCTCCCCGCGATCGCGGTCAGGAAAACAACCAACAGCAAGGTGTCCAGGGCGGCCGACCCCAAACTGAGCCAGCCCTGGGCCAAGGTGTATGTCAAGGTGACGGCCAGTAGTGCCATGCCCAACGGAGCCATGAGCAGGCTCCAGGCGATCGACAGCTGTCGTGGCTTCGCCGCCATCGCAGGGTCACCGTCGGGATCGGTGACCGAGTGCACCGCCGCGGCCGCCATGGGCGGCCAGGATGGGATTGAGCCAAGCTCGGAGAGGTAGCCTATCACAGGCACTCCCTGCCTATTTGGGTCGAATCGGTCGATATGTCGACAGGACCGGGCGACCATGGCTTCGTATGTATTGTACGCCAAAACATACCCGTCTTTGTGGGCGAAATCGCCTCGCGGTACAAGACGGAGCGATTGTCACGTAGTGGCAATTCTCAACCGTAAATCGTTATAATACACGCTGTGATACGCAGATGCATCCACTCCTCCGTTCCGTGGTACAGGTGGGCTTCAACCATAATGATATGGTCGGCAGCTCTTCCATCGTTGCCGCGTGACCGGGTGCGGCTATAGAAACAGGCAGCCGCCAAGGGCGCCGCACATGCCGGCGCATTGGACGGTAAAACCGCTGGGGAGGGAAGCAACGTGAACCTGATCGACTTGGCGGGCCGCCGCGCCATCGTCACGGGCGCGGCGCAGGGAATCGGCTACGCCATCAGCGAGCGTCTGCTCCGCTCCGGTGCCGCGGTGGCGCTGTGGGATCAGGATCAGGCGGGCTTGGCGCAAGCCCGGGACACACTTTCCAGCCTCGGGCAGGTGGCGGCGGTCACCGTCGATGTGACCCAGCTCCCGATCGTCGAGGGGGCGGTCGAGGAGACCGTGCAGGCGTTGGGAGGCGTGGACATCCTGGTCTGCAATGCCGGCATCGCCGGGCCGAACATGCCGTTGTGGGAATACCCGGTTGCCGACTGGCAACGCGTGCTCGACATCGACCTGAATGGCGTCTTCTTCTGCCTGCGTGCCGTCATGCCGCTGATGATCGCGCAGAACTACGGCCGCGTGTGCTCGACCGCATCCGTCGCCGGCAAGGAGGGCAACCCGAACGCCAGCGCCTATAGCGCCGCCAAGGCCGGCGTCATCGCGCTCACCAAGTCGCTGGCCAAGGAAGTGGCCGGCCGTGACATCGCGGTCAACTGCATCACCCCGGCAGCGGCGCGGACCAAGATTTTCGAGCAGATGAGCCAGAAGCACATCGATTACATGCTGTCCAAGGTGCCCCGCGGTCGATTTGTCGAGGTCACCGAGGTCGCGTCGATGGTGGCCTGGCTGGTGTCGGCCGAGAACTCGTTCACCACCGGCGCGGTATTCGACCTGAGCGGCGGCCGGGCCACGTACTGAACCCTCATCGTATCAGCAGCCCGCTGGCGGCGATGCCGTCGAACAGGAACTGCACCGCCAGCGCCGCCAGCAGCACACCCATCACCCGCGACACCACCTGCAGGCCCGTCACGCCGAGGAGCTTCTGTACGTGCGTCGAGGCAAGCAGCAGCAGGTAGGTGAGCAGGACCACGGCCAGCAGGGCCGCGATCACAATGGCCGTCCTGGTGAGGTCGCCCTGGGCCTCCGCGACCAGGAGGATAGCGGCACCGATGGCACCGGGGCCGGCGATCAGCGGCGTCGCCAGCGGGAACACCGACACGTCCTGGCTGGCGGCGGCCTCGGCGCGCTCGTCGGCGGTGGTCGTGGTGCCCCCGGACGGTCGGGCGAACACCATGTCGATGGCGATCAGCAGCAGCAGCACGCCGCCCGCGGTCCGCAAGGCCGGCAAGGTGATCCCGAACGCGCCGAGGACCCCCTCGCCGAAGACGGCAAAGAACACCAGGATGCCCGCCCCCAGCAGCGAGCCCTTGAGCGCCATCGCCCGGCGCTCCCTGGCCGTGTTGTGTGGCGTCAGGGCCGGCAGCAGCGCCGCCGTGTCGAGCGGCCCGATGGTCGCGAAAAAGGTGGTGAACGCCAGCAGCGCCGTCTCGAGCATGGTGACCTTCGTCGATTGAACCTGGCCCCATCGAGCCCCGACTGGACGCCCTGGGCAAGCAGGAACGGCGTGCTGCACGCGTCGAGGCTGGACTATGGAATGCTGCGCACCGAAATGTCACTTGTCGCCTGTACTATGCTCTCGAGGTGGCACGAGTTGACGTTGGCGACGAATCAGGACACGGGCTGGCACTGAGCGGATGACACCCAACCACTTCAAGGCGTGGCGCAAGGCCCTCGGTCTCTCCCAGAAGGGCGCCGCTGATGCGCTCGGGCTGAAGAACCGCATCGTCCAGTACTACGAGAAGGGCGAGCGCGACGGCGAGAAGGTGAAGATCCCCAAGCATGTCCGTCTCGCCTGCTACGCACTGAGCGTCGGTGTCAGCGACTATCACGGTCCGGCTGGCGACAGCCCGGACACCGGTGGCAAGCAGCGGCGCAAGCGCAAGCGTACCGAAGCGTCGGCCCACGACACGGCGGCACCAGAAGTCGCTGCGGCCGCCTCGACAGAGCGCGTCGGCGCACAACATTAGGTGTATGAGCAGCAAGGACATCAAGGAGCGACCCGCTGACGGGGTCGCCGCATTCGTGGAGCAGTTACGGAGCCTTCCCAGCGCGACCCGGGCAGGCAGCCGTGGCCGGCTGATCTTCGCTCTCGACGCAACGGCGTCGCGCCAGCCGACCTGGGATCTGGCGATCCACGTGCAGAACGAGATGTTCCTGGAGGCCGGTCGACTGGGCGGGCTCGACGTTCAGCTCGTATTCTATCGCGGCTTCGGCGAGTGCCGGTCCAGTACCTGGTTGCGTGACGGGGCGGAACTGGTGCGGCTGATGCAGGCCGTGAGCTGCGTCGCCGGGAAGACCCAGATTGCCAAGGTGCTGCGGCACGCCGTCGAGCAGGCGCGGCGCCAGCCTGTCCAGGCGTTGGTGTTCGTCGGCGACTGCATGGAGGAAAACGTCGACGATCTGGGTCACCTCGCCGGCGAGCTCGGCTTGCTGGGCGTGCGCGCCTTCATGTTTCACGAGGGTCCGGACCCTGTGGCGGCGAATGCTTTTCGGGACATTGCCAGACTGACCCGCGGCGCCTACCTGCCGTTTGCTGCCGGTTCTGCCGCCGAGCTGCGCGCCCTACTGGGTGGCGTCGCCGCCTACGCTGCAGGCGGCAGGGCTGCGGTCACGGCATTGGCCCGACGCTCCGGCGGAGTGGTGAAGCTGTTGGAGCACCAGCTGCGCTGATCACATGCTTGCATATGCAGCGCTAGGTTTCGCCGTCTTCGGGCTCCTGTACGTGGCGACGCGTTGGTTCGTCAGCGCATCCGCCCGCCAGATCGCCCAAGCCGCCACCACGTTTGCCGCGGTGTTCAGCGCCATGGCGAGCACCGGCCTCTTGCTCACGGGACGGCTCGGGCTGGCGATCGTCACCGTCGCCGCCACGGTGATGGCCGTTCGGGCGTTGTTGCGCGAGCCGCACGGTGGCGATCCAATGCAGGGGAGCCAGGGCGGCCCGGCCTCGACCGTGGAGACAGACCTGCTTATCATGCATCTCGATCACGCGACGGGAGAGGTCGAGGGCCGGGTCAAGCTTGGCGATCGTGCGGGCCGCGAACTTCGTGACCTTGGGTTGAGCCAGTTGGTGGCACTGCTTCAGGAAGCGGAACGCGAGGATCCGGCATCGGTCCCGCTGATCGAGGCCTATCTCGATCGCCGCGTGCCCGACTGGCGCGAGCAGCAGACGCAGCAACCGTATCGGCCGTCGAGCGGTATGGACGAGCGCATGGCGCTGGAGATTCTGGGTTTGGCGGGGGACGCCACCACCGTGCAGATTAAGGCGGCTCACCGCGAGCTGATGTCGCGTCTGCACCCGGATCACGGCGGCAGCGCCTACTTGGCGGCCCAGCTGAATCAGGCCCGCGACTTTCTGCTCGGACGTCGCGGCTGAATTGGAAACCAATTCTCGCCCGCGACGGTTGAAGTGTCGCCGTGGCCACAGTTAGAAACAGGTCGTCGCGTGCGGTGACGCGCGCCGCTGCCGAACGAGGGCGAACAGATGCGAGAGGTGCGCAAGGTTGTGTTTCCGGTGGCTGGGTTGGGCACGCGCATGCTCCCCGCCACTAAGGTCCTGCCCAAGGAAATGCTGCCGGTGGTCGACCGGCCGATCATTCAATATGCGCTGGAGGAAGCCGCCGCCGCCGGTGCCGACCAGTTCATCTTCGTCACCGGGCGTGGCAAGGTCATCCTGGAGGATCATTTCGACCGCGCCTTCGAGCTGTTCGAGACCCTGGCCCGCAAGCAGAAGACCAAGGAACTGCAGGCCCTGGATCGGGCTGTGCCACGCGCCGGCGAGGTGATCTACACACGCCAGCAGGAGCCCAAGGGCCTCGGCCATGCGGTCTGGTGCGCGCGCCACATCGTCGGCGACGAGCCGTTCGCGGTGATGCTCGTCGACGACCTGATCGACGCCCAGCCATCCTGCCTCGCCCAGATGGTGGCAGCCCAGCGCGAGACCGGTGGCAATCTGCTGGCGGTGATGGAGGTGCCACAGGAGCACACCTCCCGCTATGGCGTCATCGATCCCGGCCCGACGCAGGGCCGGCTGACCGAGGTGCGCGGCATGGTCGAGAAGCCCGCACCGGAGGTCGCACCCTCGCGGCTGGCGGTGATCGGCCGCTACATCCTGATGCCGGAAGTGTTCTCGATCCTGGACGCGCAGGCGCCGGGTGCCGGCGGCGAGATCCAGCTCACCGATGCCATGGCCAAGCTGATCGGGCGCCAGCCCTTCCACGGCTTCCGCTTCGAGGGGAACCGCTACGATTGCGGCGACAAGCTGGGCTACCTCGAGGCGATCGTGGCCCTGGCCTCGGCCCGCGAGGATCTGCAGCCCGGATTCTCGGAGATGCTGGCGCGCTACGTTTGAGTTACAGCGATAGAAGGACCTGCGGATGAAGATCGCCATGATCGGCACGGGCTATGTTGGCCTTGTGTCGGGTGCGTGCTTTGCTGAGTTCGGCCTCGAGGTCGTGGGCGTCGACCGGGACGCCAACAAGATCCGGATGCTCGAGGAAGGCAAGATGCCGATCTACGAGCCCGGACTCGACACGCTGGTCGAGCGGCACAGCTCCGCCGGCAGGCTCACCTTCACCACCGATCTGGCGGCGGCGCTCGACGGTGCGGAGGCGGTGTTCATCGCCGTGGGCACGCCATCGCGGCGTGGTGACGGCCATGCCGACCTGTCCTACGTGTTCGCCGCGGCCGAGGAGATTGCGGCCCTGCTCAAGCACCCGACCCTGGTGGTGACCAAGTCGACGGTGCCGGTGGGCACGGGCCGCAAGCTGCAGAAGATCTTCGCAACCCAGCGCCCCGACCTCGCCATCGACGTCGCCTCGAACCCCGAGTTCCTGCGCGAGGGCTCGGCCATCGGCGATTTCCTCCGCCCCGACCGCGTGCTGTGCGGCGTCGAGAGCGAGCACGCCAAGGAGGTGCTGGCCCGCTGCTACCGGCCCTTGAACCTGATCGAGACCCCGATCCTGTTCACGACGCTGGAGACGGCCGAGCTCACCAAGTACGCGACCAACGCCTTCCTCGCCACCAAGATCACCTTCATCAACGAGGTGGCCGACCTGTGCGAGCGCGTCGGCGCGGACGTGCAGCAGGTGGCCAAGGGCATGGGTCTGGATGGCCGCATCGGCAAGAAGTTCCTGCATGCCGGCCCGGGCTACGGCGGCTCGTGCTTCCCCAAGGACACGCTGGCGCTCTTGCGCACCGGCGAGCAGCACAACAGCCATCTGCGCATCGTCGAGGCCGTGGTCGGCGTCAACGAGGGCCGGAAGCGGCGCATGGTCAAGAAGATCACCGAGGCCTGCGGCGGCTCGGTGTCCGGCAAGACCATCGCCATCCTGGGCGTGACCTTCAAGCCCGGCACCGACGACATGCGCGAGAGCCCGTCCCTGGTGATCGTCCCCGCACTCCAGGGCGAGGGGGCCACCATCCGTGCCTTCGACCCCGAAGGGATGCACGAGGCCGGCAAGCTGATGCCCGACGTCCACTGGTGCACCGACGCCTACCACGCGCTGGACGGCGCCGATGCCGCGGTGATCCTGACCGAGTGGAACGAGTTCCGCGGCCTCGACTTCGAGCGCGCCCACGAGGTCATGCGCCAGCCGCTGATCGTCGACCTGCGCAACATCTTCGATCCGGCCCAGGTGGCCCAGGCGGGCTTCAGCTACACCTCGATCGGCCGGCCGGTCGCCGCCGACTCGATCTGAGCCCTGCCGCCACCAAGCCCGACGCCTCCAAGCAACGAGAGCCCGCATGACCGCATCGGCCCATGTTTTCGACCCGACCTTGCTGCGCGAGTACGATATTCGCGGCATCGTCGGCAGCACCTTGTTCGAGGCCGATGCGCGGGCGATCGGCCACGCCTTCGGCACCATGGTCGTGGCCGCCGGCGGCAGGAAGGTCTGCCTCGGCTACGACGGCAGGCTGAGCTCGCCGTCCCTGGCCGAGGCCACCAGCGCCGGCCTGCAGGCGGCCGGCCTCGAGGTGCTGCTGATCGGCCTCGGCGCCACGCCGATGATGTACTTCGCCGTCCACCAGCTGGGGGCGGACGGCGGCGTCATGATCACGGGCTCGCACAACCCGCCGGACTATAACGGCTTCAAGATGATGCTGGGCACCAAGCCGTTCTACGGCGACCAGATCAAGGAGCTGGGCCTGATCGCCGGTGCCGGCGACTTCACCTACGGCGCCGGCAGGCCGACCCCGGTCGACGTGTTCGGGGCCTATATCGACCGCCTCGCCGCCGACTATCACGGCACCCGGCCCTTGTCGGTGGTGTGGGACTCCGGTAACGGCTCGGCCGGCCCGGCCATGGAGGCGCTGGTGGCCCGCCTGCCCGGCCGCCACACCTGCCTGTTCGCCGCCGTCGACGGCAACTTCCCCAACCACCATCCCGACCCCACCGAGCCGCACAATCTGGAAGACCTGATCCGCACCGTGACCGAGGGCGGCTACGAGCTGGGCATCGGCTTCGACGGCGACGGCGACCGGATCGGCGTCGTCGACGGCGAGGGCCGCATCGTCTACGGCGACCAGATCCTGCAGATCCTGGCGGCCGACCTGCTGGCCCGCCACCCGGGCTCGACCATCATCGCCGACGTCAAGACCAGCCAGAGCTTCTTCGACGAGGTGGCCAGGCTCGGCGGCGTGCCGTTGATGTGGAAGACCGGCCACAGCCTGGTGAAGGCCAAGATGAGCGAGGTCGGCTCGCCGCTGGCCGGCGAGATGTCCGGCCACATCTTCTACAAGGACGGCTTCTACGGCCACGACGACGCGCTCTACGTGGCGGTTCGCCTGCTCGACATCTTGGCCCGCGGCGCGGTCACCATGACCGGGCTCAAGGACGCCATGCCGGTGGCCTTCAACACGCCCGAGATCCGCTTCGACTGCCCCGAGACCCGCAAGTTCGGCGCCATCGCCGAGGTCAAGGCCAACCTCGCGGCAGAAGGTGCGGAGGTCGACGACATCGACGGCGTGCGGGTCAAGACCGCGGACGGCTGGTGGCTCGCCCGTGCCTCCAACACCCAGGCCGTGCTCGTGGTCCGCGCCGAGGCGAGCTCGCCCGAGGGCCTGGAGCGGCTGAAGGCCACCGTCCGCGAACAGCTTGGCCGCGTCGGCATCGAGGCCCCGGCTGGCTTCTGAGCCGGCGCGGCGCCGGCAGCATTTGCTCCCACCGCCTGCCGGCGCCGAAACCCTCAGGCACCATTGGCAGCACCATGGTGCCAATTATTTCTATTGTGCAGCGTCCACAGGCCTTGCCCAAGAACCCATAAGTTAACGTGTTCGCGTAGGATGGTACAACCACGCGGTATTGGTCGTGCCGCCGCACGGTTGCCGGGTTGCGTACGAAATATCGATCTGCTTGGCTGGTCAGCGTCGAATATCGTACTTGATCGCCGGGAGATCGCCATGAGCAATGCCATGCGCGAACATAATAATGATTGTTCGTGCGTAAATTATCTTGAAGACATCGACATATTTTTCAGATCATTTACTGCTCATCTTCGAATCATCCATTACCAGAATCGAAGTCTGATGCAGACAGATAAATGGAAATATTACTCCATTACCGTTGCCGGGTTCTTTTTCATGCTCGTGCTGGGCGCACCACCCGGGCGCGCCGAGCCGCTGGCGGTCGAGGCGACGGCGGCCGCCGGGCTGAGCTACGGCCGCGGCACACAGGGCCAGAGTGCGGTCGTCGACCTCGACGGCGACGGCGATTACGACCTCGTCCCATCGCGGCACGGCACGGCACCGTGGCCGATCATGCGCAACAACGGCGACGGCACCTTCACCGAGATTAGCCGCGGCGTGCTGGTCAAGGACGACCGGCACGGCTGCATCGCCGGCGATTTCGGCAGCCTCGGCGGCGGTGGCCGCCCCGATGGCAGGCCGGACCTCTACTGCGTCGAGGGCGCCTGCCGCGGCAACAAATCGTGCGGCAAGGAGAACGACCTCGTCTTCCAGCAGCCGGGCGGCAATTTCTCGACCAACCAGGCGAAGCAGCGCGGTGTCGCCGACATTCACGGCCGCGGTCGCGAGGCGGTGGCGCTGGATTTCGACCGCGACGGGTTGCTCGACATCGCGGTCGCCAATTTTGGGCCTTCGGTCTACCCCACGCCCAACCGCCTGTTCCACAATACCGGCGGCGGCAAGTTCAAGACGATCACCGACACTCCCGTCAACGCCGAGATGACCTCGTCCTGCGTCGCCGCCGGCGACCTCGACGGCGATGGCTGGCCGGAGCTGATGTTCTGCGCCGGCCAGTCGGGCGACCCGATCCGGACCCTCACCTACAAGAACGTCAAGGGCACGTTCCAGGACCAGACCGCCAAGAGCCCCTACCGCAAGGTCAAGGCGCGCAGCATCAAGATCACCGACCTCGCCCGGGACGGCCGGCAGGACCTGATCATCGTCGAGCAGAAGCGCCTGCGCATCTGGCTCAACGGCAAGAAGGGCCTGCCCAGCACACCCAGCTACGTGCGCGCCATCAGCGAGGGCCGCGACGTTGCCGTCGGCGACATCAACGGCGACGGCAAGCTCGACCTCTATCTCTGCACCGGCTGGAAGAGCGGCGCCAGCCAGGCGCCGGAGGAGATGCTGGTCAACAACGGCAACAGCCGCAGCTTCCACACCGTCCGCATCCCCCAGGTCACCGCCGGCGATGGCGACGCCGTGGCCTCGATCCCCGACTGGCTGGGCAGCGGCCTCGCGGCCTTCATGGTCGGCAACGGCAAGTCCGGCTCCAAGCACGGCCCCGGCCCCGCTCAGCTCATCACCTTCCTGGGCTCCTGAACCTCCTCGGGTTTTCTTGCCCCGGATTGATCTGCCGCAAGGCGCGCGGCGGCAATCCGGGGCAATGTCATGCTGCGGGTCCGAATCCCGGGGAGCAGCGTCATGCGTAGGATCACCATGGCCACCGTCGCCCTCGCGGCTCTGGCGTGCGCCTCGCCCGGCCGGGCGGCCGAGCCCATCACCGTCAAGGTGGCACTCATCGACATGTCCGCCGCCATCGGCATGGGCATGGCCGGCCGCGGCATGCGCGGCGGGCAGATGATGCCGGACGGCTGGGCCGGGACGGCGATCTTGGCGGCTGGATGGGGCCGGGTATGCTGGGCCACGGTGCCATGCCCCCCGGCCTGATGGGCGGCATGATGTCGATTCGCACCGACCACCCGAATGTCGCCGCCGGCCCGGTGCGCTTCGACGTCACCAACTGGTCGAAGAGCATGCTGCACGAGATGCTGGTCGTGGCCGTCGACGAGAGTGCCGCCCCCCTCCCCTACGACTACGCCACGGGCCGCGTCGTCGAGGACCAGGTGCACGTGCTGGGCGAGACCAGGGAGCTGCCGCCCAACGCCTCGGCCGCGCTCGACCTCGACCTGCCCGCCGGCGCCTACCTCCTGATCTGCAACCTCCAGGGCCACTACGCCGCCGGCATGGCGACCCCGCTCGCCGTGACGCCGTAGAAGCCCCCCGCGTCGAGTTCGCCTGCGGTTGGGTGGCGGCGGCTCGGGCTTTGCATCGTAAACTTGAGAGCTAATATTTGGTACAATTATATCTCTAGCGCGATTGCCCGATCACCAACTACTATTGCGTCATGGAAATAGACGAGAGCAGTCTCGGCTCTCCGACAGATATGACGACGAACAATAATACCGGGGGAACGAAAATGTTCGTGAGATCGGCCCTGCGTGCAGCGCTGGCGCCTTCGATCGGCCTGGCCGCTCTGGCCCTGGCCGCCCTGCCCGGTGGCGCCAACGAGGCAGTCACGGTCGATCAGGGGCCGGACTGGACCCCGGCCACGCAAACGCAGTTCTACAGCCAGGACCAGGGCTCGCAGCTGATACCCCTGGCTTGGTTCCTGGCGCTGCAGAAGCCGAACGGCCAGCCGTTCCTCGGCGAGCACCTGAGCCGCTACGGCTACCTGCCCAACCCGGCGAGCCCCACCCCCGGCCTGCCGATCGGCTTTACCGTCAACGGCGACGGCGACGGCACCATGGTCGGTCTGACCTGCGCCGCCTGCCACACCCGGCAGCTCCTCGTCGGCGGGATCGCCTACCGGATCGACGGCGGCCCGGCGATCGTGGACATCCACGCCTTCCTGGACGATCTCGACACCGCGGTCGGCACGGTCGTGAAGGGTGGTGCCGCCTTCCGGGCCTTCGCCGATACCGTGCTGGGCCCGGCGGCCCCACCCGCGGCGCGGGTGGCGCTGAGCAACGCGGTCCAGGCCTGGTACCTGCGCTACCACACGCTGATCGAGCGCACCCTGCCGAGCGCGAGCTGGGGGCCGGGACGGTATGACATCGTGTCGTCGATCTTCAACCAGCTGGGCGGGCTCGATATCGGCCCGCCGCCCAGCCATCTCCTCCCGGGCAACCTGCAGGTGGCCGCGGCCCCCGTCCGCTACCCGTTTTTGTGGAACGCGCCGATCCAGGATCGCACCCAGTGGCCGGGCTTCGCCCAGAACGGCAACCGGATCCTGGCGCTGGAGCGCAATCTCGGCGAGCTGTTCGGCACGTTTGCCACTTTCGCGCCCCAGCAGTCGGGCCAGGGCATCGACTATCTGGCGGTGAACTCGGCCAATTTCGAAGGCCTGTTCGCACTTGAGGAGCTGATCAAGAAGATCGGCCCGCCTCAGTGGCCCTGGGCCGTGAACAAGGCGCTGGCTGCCAGGGGCGAGGCGATCTTCGCTCGGCCGCGGGCTAATGGTGGCTGCGTCGACTGCCACGGCATCAAGCCCGGCATCACCCGCCCGATCGGCCAGAAGACCTGGGCGACGCCGGTGCTGGATGTGGGCACCGATTCGCGCGAGTACGCCATCCTGGCCAGGACCGCGAAGACCGGCGTGCTGGAGGGGGCATCCCTCAAGGGTGACCCGACCCCGCTGCCTGCGGTCGCCCCCGCGATCGACCTGCTGGACATCACCGTTCTGGGCTCGGTCGAGCAATATTGCCGCAAGCACCCGCTGCAGTGCTCGGGTGCCGACTACTCGTGGCTCGACAGATCGGCGCCGAAGCGCGCGGCGCGCCTGCAGAGCGGTGCGCCCGCCTACGCCTATGAGGCGCGGGTCCTGCAGGGCATCTGGGCTGCGGCCCCCTACCTGCACAACGGCTCGGTGCCGTCGCTGGCGCAGCTGCTGACACCGCCGACGCAGCGGGTGACCTCGTTCAAGGTCGGCTCGAACTACGATCGGGACACGGTTGGCCTTGCCACGGTGCAGACCCAGTTCAAGCACGTCTTCAAGGCCACCGGCTGCGACGCCCGCGATTCGGGCGACAGTAACTGCGGCCACGATTTCGGGACGCGGTTGTCGGCCTCGAACAAGACCGCCCTCCTGGAGTATCTGAAGTCTTTGTGAGTTCCAGGGCGCCAGGAGCGTCCGCAGGCGTCACAAGTTCCATCGACTGCGCCGCGCCAGGCTCACGGTGCCGGCGCGCGCACGAACGTGTCCGGCTCGCCGTTGGTGTCGCCGGCCACGATGTTGCTGGCGTGGGAATCGAACAGCACGGTGCCGTTGGTCGAGGCGAAGCCCAGGATGCTGCGCTCGTTCGGCGAGCGGTCGCCCAGGCCCACGCTGACCCGGCGGGTGCTGCCGGCCTCGCGGTCGCGCACGTAGAGGTCGTAGTCCTTGTTGGTGTCCGGCAGCGAGCCCAGATTGGTCGCAAGCGTGCGGAACACCACGTAGCGGCCCGTGCTCGAGATGTGATCGAGCTCGGAGCGCGCGGTGGCCTGCTTGCCGGCCGAGCCGATGCTGACGCGCTCGGTGACCCCGCGGGCGAGGTCGCGCACGAACACGTCGATGCGGTTGTTGGTGTCGTTCGGCACCAGGAACGCCGCGGTCGACTGGAAGGCCACGAACCTGCCGTCGCCGGAGATGATCGGGTTCTCGCTGGTGCCGGTGCTCTGCTGGCCTGCCTTGTAGCCGGTGCTGACGATGCTGGTCTTGCCGGCCCCGATATCGCGGACGAAGACGTCGAGCTTGCCGTTGCTGTCGACCGCGACGAGGTTGGAGGCCTCCGAGTAGAAGGCCGCCCTCCTGCCGTCGGCCGACAGCGACCCGCCGTAAGCCAGGCCGTTGGCAGCAGTCCCGCCGAGGCCGCCATCGACCTGGACCGTGACCCCACGCTGCCGGTCGTGCCGGTAGATGTGCTGGTCGCGGCTGCCGCCGGGGAGCAGGTTGGTGGCCGCGGACAGGAACAGCACGTAGCGGCCATCGGCCGAGATGCCGAGCTCGTAGGTATAGGAATCGGCCAGCGTGCCGCCGACGCCGACCCGCAGCCGCACCGTCGTGCCGGCGACGATGTCGCGCACGAACATGTCGTTGTCGCCATCATGGTCGTCGGCGGTCAGGCCGTCGCGGTCGGTCGAGAACGCAATATACCGCCCGCCGGCGGCGAGCGAGCCCCAGTTCACCCCGGGGATGCCGGTGCCGGCCGACTCGTTCGAGCCGACATCGACCCGCTGCAGCGCCCCGGTCCGCTGATCGCGCAGCACGAGCTTGCCCCACCGCGTGCCGCCCACCCCGCCGACCAGATTGGTCGCCCACGTGGCCATCAGCTGGAATCGGGCATCGTCGGACAGGCCCAGCGCCGAGGTCGAGCCGTTCGCCTGGCCGCCGGCCGGCGTCACGCTGAC
>JBATRI010000334.1:0-7167 GCA_049292515.1 Geminicoccaceae bacterium | reverse complement strand
AGACCAGGGGGCGCCCGCTCGGCGGCACCGCCGCCACGTAGCGCGTCCGCGCCGCCGTCATCCGGGCCGCGGCGCGAACCGGTCTCGCATGAAGCCGATATACTCGGCCTCCGAGGTTTCCCGCCGGGCGGCGACCAGCGGCTTGATGTCGGCGGTGGCCACGTAGCGCAGCCGATCCGTGCCGTCGGTGGCGGCGGTGAAGATGACCTCGGCCACCTCCTCGCTGGTGGCACCGGCACGTGACGCCCGCAGGTCGGCGAAGATCTGCCGTGTCGCCTCGGCGAACGGCTCGTAGTCGGGCAGGTCCGCGACCGCAGCGGCCTCGAGGCCGCTGCGCCGAACGAAATCGGTGCCGACCACCCCGCCGGGCTCGACGATCTTCACGGCCACGCCCAGACCGGCCAGCTCGTAGGCCAGCGCCTCGGAGAAGCCCTCCAGCGCGAACTTGGACGCGCAGTAGAGCGAGAGCGTCGGCAGCGTGAAGACACCGGCGCCGGAGCTGATGTTGACGATCACGCCCGACCGGTTGGCGCGAAAATGCGGCAGGATCGCGCGCGTGACGTCCATGACGCCGAAGACGTTGACCTCGAACTGCTCCAGGATCTTGGCGCGCGGCGTCGCCTCGAAGACGCCGGACAGCCCGAACCCGGCATTGTTCACCAGCACGTCGATCCGGCCGAACCGCTGGGTCGCCTCGGCAATGGCCGCCTCGATGCTGGCCTGGTCCTGCACGTCAAGCCGGGTCACCAGGACGCTGTCTAGGGCGGCCAGCGCCGCACCCGCCTCGGGCCGACGCATGGTGGCGACGACGTTCCAGCCGCGGGCGGCGAACAGGCGCGCGGTCGTCTCGCCGAAGCCGGACGAGCAACCGGTGATCAGTACGGTACGGGACATGGCGAACTCCTTGTTGAGCTGCCCATATGAGCCCCGGCCATTGTTGTGATAAGCCGTGCGAGGTAGCACGAACTGATGAAGGATCCCGTACAATGGCCGGCCTGGCGCTGCACGAGCTGCACGCCGTGACGGCGGTGGCGAGCTTGCGCAGCTTTCGCGGCGCCGCGGCGGAGCTGGGCGTCTCGCCTTCGGCCCTGAGCCACGCGGTCGCCAGCGTCGAGCGCCGCCTCGGCGTCCGCCTGTTCAACCGCTCCACCCGCAGCGTGTCCCTGACCGAGGCCGGGGCAGCCTTTCTGGCCCGGATCCAGCCGGCGCTGCGCGAGATCGCGGCGGCCGTCGAGTCGGTGAACCACTTCAGGGACAGCCCCACGGGCCTCCTCCGGTTGAACGCCTCCGAGGGTGCGGCGGCGCGGGTGCTGCCGATCGTGCTGGATTTCCTGGCCACCTACCCCGAGATGCGCGTCGATCTGGTGACCGACGGCAGGATGGTCGACATCGTGGCCATGGGCTTCGATGCTGGGCTGCGGCTGGCCGAAGCGGTGCCGCAGGACATGATCTCGCTGCCACTCGGTGTCGACGAGGCCCTCGTGGTGGTCGCGGCGCCGGGCTATGTCGAGCGGCGCGGTGTGCCGACCGTACCCGCCGATCTGTACGCGCATGAGTGCATTCGCGCCCGGCTGCCCAGCGGCACGGTGCTGCGCTGGGAATTCGAGCGGCAGGGCGAGGTGATCCGGATCGAGCCCCCGGGTCGATTGATCCTCGGCAGCCCCGAGCTGAGCCTGGAAGCGGCGCGGGCGGCGGCAGGCCTGGCGTACGTCACCGCGCGATCGGCGGCTGAGGACCTGGCCGCCGGCCGGCTGATGCGCGTTCTCGCCGAATGGACCCCGCCGTTCCCGGGCATCTGTCTGTACTACCCGCGCCAGCGGCTTCCTTCGGCGGGCCTGCGCGCCTTCATCGACCAGTTCCAGGCGGCGCGCCAACGCTGACGGCGGCGGACCGCGCCTTCACGGCTTCCACCGTGTCGGTGCCGCGCAGGATGCCGGCCACGGTGGCGGCCAGCGCCTCGGGGCTGCAGACTCGGCACCACCAGCGCCTGGACGCTTCGTGCAGCGTTTGCATCCGCTCGGGGTCCGCCATCAGCTCCTCGACCAGCGCCGGCAGTGCCTCCCAGCTCGACAGCCGCAGGTAGGGGGCGGAGCGGTAGAACCAGAAATCCGGCAGCGGCTCACCAATCACCACGCAGCCGGCCCGCATCGCCTCGAAGAACCGATGGGTCTCCGGCGTCGTGCCCCGAGGCACGGGTGCGATCTTGGTGTCCATCATGCTGTCGGCGTAGCCGGGCGGCGCCTTCAGGGTGTCGGCGTAGGTTGGGAGCGGCGCCACGTCGATCGGCCACGTCGGATGCGCCGCCTTCAGCCGTAGCAGGGAGGCGATCATCTTGCGTCGCGCCGCGAATTTGGGCTCGTCCGCGAGGCGCCGCATCAACGCCAGCGCCGGCCCGCCCACATTCCGGAAGCTGCCGGAGTACCAGAGCAGGTGGCGGCGCTCGTCGAGCGGCTTGAAGCTCACCTCGGGCTGCTTGGCGTAACCGAGCGGGAACGGCAGCGTTCGCCCGACCAGATCGGCATGGGCGGCGTCGCCGAGCCGTCGTCTGATGCGGGCATTCAGTGCCCGGTTGCGGACGATCCTGACCTGATCGAGAGCGCTGCTGAATTCCGGCCGCCAGGTCTCGGTGCGGTACGGGGAGTAGCCCATGCTCTTGAGGATCAGACCCGCGTCCCGGTAACGCCAGGGAAGCAGCGAGCGCTCGTCGCCGTAAATGAACACGACGCACTCGCGATCCAGCGTCGGCAGCTCGGCGCTGCCGTCATAGACGATGAACCAGCGTCGATCGTCAATGTCGTGATCACAAATGACGTGTCGCGCGATATTGCTGAAGAACTCAAATCGCTCGGCCGTTCGCGTCGGCGGCCCCCGAGTAACTAGTTCAGCCATTTAAGGTAGACCGGATTGATTAATTAAGTGCCTGATCGATGAGGGCGCCCTGTAAGCTCTTTTGCCGTCCGGCGATAGCGCATTCCGCGGCGCAGGCCGCTACTGCTCGACATGGGCAGCGCCGTCGGCGTTCGAGCCGCCGTCCTGGCTCTCGTACTGCGATATGATGCGGTCATACAGGTCGCCGGCAGCTCATGTGGTCGGCGGACAGCTGCCTTCGAGCGGCAGGAGCTGGCACGAATTGCTGATCCAGCCTTGATGATGGCCAGCATGTTACCGATTCGCAATGCAGCCATGCATCGCGACGCCAGTATCGACTCAATCGCCGATTGACCATTCTGTGTAGACTGGTCAACCTTACTCATGGTCAGCCAATGCCGACAGAGCTGGCCGATGGTGGGCATTGATGCGTCGATTCGGAAGTGAATCGGCCATTGTTCAGGTGTTCACCCAAAGCATGACAGGGAGGATCCCATGCAATTCACACGACGTCAGTCGTTGATGACTGGCGCGGCCTTGATGGTCGGCGCCTCGGCGGCAAAGGTAACGATGGCCCAATCCTCGGCTGACATGCAGACGGATGCGATCGAGAAGGTGCTCAAGTCCGCCGTCGAGCGTGGCGACGTCCCCGGCATGGTCGTCGCCGTGACCGACCGCGACGGCACGGTCTATGAGGGTGCCTTCGGCGAGCGCGGGCTCGGCAACGGCGTGCCGATGACCACCGACACCGTGTTCTATCTGGCCTCGATGACCAAGCCGATCACGGCGACCTGCGCGATGCAGCTGGTCGAGCGGGGCGAGCTCGCTCTCGATACGCCGATCTCGCACTATGTGCCGGACGCGAAGAAGCTGCAGGTGCTGGAGGGCTGGGACGACAAGGGGCAGCCGCGCCTGCGCCCGCCCAAGCGCGAGATCACGCTGCGTGACCTGAACACCCACAGCTCGGGCTTCGCCTACAATCTCTGGGACGCGAATCTCGACCGCTACATGAAGGAGACCAGCTTCCCGGGCCTGGATTCCGGCAAGGAGGAAGCGTTCTACCCGCCTTTGATGTTCGACCCGGGCGAGCGGTGGGAGTACGGCATTTCCATCGACTGGATCGGCAAGCTGGTCCAGGTCGTGAGCGGCAAGTCGCTCGGCACCTACATGAACGACCATGTCTTCATGCCGCTCGGGATGGCCAGCACCGGCTACGCGATCTCGGCCGACATGGAGCGGCGCCGCGCCACTTCGCACCAGCGCGACGCCGCCGGCGAGCTGGCCACGACCGACTGGGTCAGCAAGCAGGACCCGCCGGCCGAGAACGGCGGCGGCGGCCTCTACTCGACCACCGGCGACTATCAGCGTTTCATGCGGATGATCCTCAACGGTGGCAGCGGCAACGGCCAGCAGATCCTGAAGCCGGAGACGGTGGCGGAGATGAGCCGCAACAACATGGGCGACATCCGGGTCGTGATGCTGAGGACCACGAACCCGGCCCGCTCGCTCGACGCCGAGTTCTTTCCCGGCGTGCCGAAGAGCTGGGGCCTGAGCTTCATGATCAACGACGAGACCGCCCCCACGGGCAGGCCCGCCGGAAGCCTGGCCTGGGCCGGCATCCAGAACACCTTCTTCTGGATCGACCCGAAGACGGGCCTGGGCGGCGTCTACATGGCGCAGGTCCTCCCGTTCGTCGACGAGAAGACGCTGGCGAGCTTCTATGAGTTCGAGACCGCGGTCTACCAGTCGGTGAGCTGATCCATGGGCGGCGTGGCGACGACATCGAGCCGTCGCCACGATTACTATAGTGTGTCGTGTAACTCGGTGCCTCGTATCGCCGCGACGCATCTCCGTGCCTGACAATTCAATCATAGCAAATTGTGCATGGCGGCCATTCGGACAATTTATTTCATAATTTCTGACTTCGAATTACAATAGATAGGTTGGTTGGTCGCTGCGCGGCTCGCAGCGGCACGACGTCGTCAACCTCTCAACAATGATCAGGGAAAATGCCATGAATTCGACTGGCAGGCACGTCATTGCCGCGCTGGCATTTGTCACGCTCACCACCACGAGCACGCTCTGCTTCGCCGCCGACGCGCTGCACCCGACCGACCAGGGCGAGATCGTGCTCGGCGCGCACGACTACTTCTTCGTCGGCGGCCACTACGTGACCGGTGAGACCGGCGACCTGATGGACGGTGCGATGTATGTCGAGCACTTCAAACCACACGAGGCGACGCGGCCCTATCCCGTGGTGATGATCCATGGCGGCGGCCAGACCGGCACCAACTTCACCGGCACACCCGACGGCCGCCGCGGCTGGGCCCACGATTTCCTCCGTGCCGGCTACGAGGTCTACGTCGTCGACCAGCCGGGGCGGGCCCGCTCGGGGCAGTTCGAGGATGCCTATGGGCCGTACAGCCGCAACGCCACGACACGGATCGAGCAGCGCTTCACGGCACCCCAGAATTCCAAGCTCTGGCCACAGGCCGCGCGGCACACGCAATGGCCCGGGACCGGCCTGAAGGGCGACCCGGTGTTCGACCAGTTCTACGCCTCGCAGGTTGCCAGCATGAAGGACGGTGACGAGACCGAGGCGCTGAACCAGGCGGCCGGCGCCGCCCTGCTCGACCGGATCGGGCCGGCCATCGTGCTGGTGCACAGCCAGTCGGGGCCGTTCGGCTGGCTCATCGCCGACGCGCGGCCACAACTCGTCAAGGGCATCGTGAGCATCGAGCCCAGCGGGCCGCCGTTCCAGGACGTCGAGTTCAAGGGTGCGCCCGACTGGTTCGGCTACGACGCCGAAGCCGTCCGGACCTGGGGCGTGGCCCGCGTGCCGCTCACGTACGACCCGCCCGTGACCGATCCGTCCGAGCTCAAGGGCGCGCAGCAGGACAAGGCCGACAGCGACGAGCTCGTCCGTTGCTACGTCCAGGCCGAGCCCGTGCATCGGCTGCCCAACCTTGCCGGCATCCCGATCATCATCGTCAGCTCCGAAGCCTCCTATCACGCCGCCTACGACCATTGCACGGCCGAGTACCTGACCCAGGCCGGCGTGCCGAACGTGTTCGTCCGCCTGCCGGAGAAGGGCCTGGACGGCAACGGCCATATGATGATGATTGAGAAGAACAACCATCAGGTCGCCGACCTGCTGATCGGCTGGCTGAGCGAGCACAAGCTGTAGGCCGCACGGGAGATCCGACAGGGCGTCGACGTCGTCCTGGCCGCCCCTGGGTCAGCTCGAGATCGCCAGATCCAGGGGCGTCCACTTCGGCAATGCTAGAGGCTGCTCGATACCTCGCCGCGTCGCATCAGGCGCAGAATGGTGCTGCCGACCGCCTCCGGCTGGAGCTGCGATTCGATCACCAGCTGGGCCGTGCCGAGGATCCCCGCCGCTTCGTCGAGCCGGCTGGTGTGGATCTGCAGCTGCCTGGTCGCCAGTGGCAGCGAGCGCTGGTAGACGAGCTCCAGCACGCCCGCCAGCAGATGCTGGTCCGCTCGGGCCAGCGTTCCGCCCAGGATGATCCGGCTCGGGTTGAGGACGGCCACGCAGTCGGCCGCCACCTCGCCCAGCACCCGGCCGGCCTCGCGCACCAGCCGCACGGCTTCGGGCTGGTTGCGCCGGACCAGGGCCAGCACGTCATGTGCATCGGCGGTGTCGAACCCTAGGGCTCGCAGATCCCTGGCCAGCGCCCATCCAGCCGCCCGCGCCTCGACGCAGCCGAGCTTGCCGCAGCGGCACAATGGATAAGGCGCGGCGCCGAGCTGGATATGCCCGATGTCGCCCGCGGCACCCTGCGCCCCGCGATGCAGCTTGCCGTCGATCACGATGCCGCTGCCGATGCCGTTGCCGGCCTTGATGAACAGCAGTTGGTCGGCGTCCGGCCAGCCATGCCGGCACTCGGCCAGCGTCAGGATGTTGACGTCATTGTCCGCCACGACCGGCACGTCGAACCGGCTCCCGAACCAGCCGGCGATGTCGAAATCATCCCAGCCGGTCATGATCGACGGGCCGACGACGCGGCCGGCGCCGAAATCGACCGGCGCCGGCAGGCTGAGCCCCATCCCCAGCACCGGCAGGCCGGTACTGCCCGCCTCGGCCAGCAAGGCGCGCAAACGGTCGGCGATCCAGGTGGCGATCGGCAGCGGCCCGCTGGCGACATCGATCTCGCCCACGTGCTGGGCCTGGATCCGAGGCGTCAGGTCGGTGACGGCGACGCGGGTGTGGCGCTCGCCGATCTCGGCCGCGAGCACGAGGCCGGCGTGCCCGTTGAGGGTGAGCGCGCGGGCGGGCCG
>JBATRI010000333.1:0-13736 GCA_049292515.1 Geminicoccaceae bacterium | reverse complement strand
CCTCGAAGGGCGCGTGCAGCCAGCGCAGGGCAGCGCGGGTGGCCGCGATCTCGGTCTCGCCCAACGGGGCGCCGTGTGTCGTCTCCTTGCCCTGCTTGTTGGGCGCGCCGTAGCCGATAACGGTCTTGCAGGCGATCAGCGACGGGCGGTCGTCGACCGCTCGTGCCGCCGCGATGGCCCGCTCCACGGCATCGGCGTCGTGGCCGTCGACCGCGGCCGTGTGCCAGCCATAGGCTGCAAAGCGCGCCAGCTGGTCGTCGGAGACGGCGAGCGAGGTCGGGCCGTCGATGGAGATGCCGTTGTCGTCGAACAGCACGATCAGCCGCCCGAGCCCGAGATGGCCGGCCAGCGAGGCCGCCTCGTGGCTGATGCCTTCCATCAGGCAGCCGTCGCCGGCGATCACGTAGGTGAAGTGGTCGCTAGCCGCTTCGCCGAACCGGGCCCGCAGACTGGCCTCGGCGAACGCCATGCCGACGGCGTTGGCGATGCCCTGGCCCAGCGGCCCGGTCGTCGTCTCGACGCCCGGCGTATGGCCATATTCGGGGTGGCCCGGCGTCGCCGACCCGGACTGCCGGAAGCGCTTGAGCTCCTCGATCGGCATCCCGGGGAAGCCGGTCAGATGCAGCAGCGCATAGAGCAGCATCGAGCCGTGGCCGGCCGACAGCACGAAGCGGTCGCGGTCGGGCCACTGCGGGTGCTGCGGGTCGAACTTGAGGAACTTGGTCCACAAGACGGTGGCGACGTCGGCCATGCCCATGGGCATGCCCGGATGACCGGACTTGGCTTTTTCCACCGAATCCATGGCCAGGGCCCGGATGGCGTTGGCCAGATCGCGGCTGGAGGGTGAGGTCATGGTCATGCTCCCTTCCGATCAGACCGCGTGCTCGCCGAGCGCCGCCTTGACCATGTGATAGGCGATCAGCAGCTGGGTCAGCGCCAGCGGATGGCTCATCTGGGCGCCGCCATCGAACGTGCCGACATTGGCGCGCAGGTGGCTGGCCTCGGGGATCAGCGACCAGAGCAGATCCTCCAGCCGCTCGGCGCGGCCCCGGGCGATGCCGCCGTGAATCTCCAGCATGTCGACGGGCTTGCCGTCGGTGTCGCGCGACAGCTCGAGCAGCAGGCCCGAGTTGGCGCCGCGCTCGAGGATCGGGCTCAGGTCCGGGTGCGGCAGGGTGGGGCGCAGGATGTGGCGGACGTTGAGCTTGGCACCGGTCTCCTCAGCCTGCTCCGCCGGCGGATAGAAGGTGACGATGATGTCGGCGAAGGTCCGTTGGGGCCGGATGAAGGCTTGGGTGTCGTTCTCGCGCTCGGCGATCTGCGCCACGACCTGCTCACGGGTATAGCCGCGCTTGGCCATGTCCCGCTGGATCTTCCATTTGATGCGGAGTTGCTCCAAGGGATCCAGATAGAGTTTGACGTCATAGCATTCGCGCATGGCCCGGGTATGGTAGCCAAGCAGCCCCTCAACGATGATGTAGGGTTTGGGCTCGATATACTCTGGCGCACCCAATGAACCATCGTGGTGGTTATAGACCGGCTTCAGGATCGGCTGGCCTTGCCGTAACAGCTTCAAGTGTTGCTCGAGGATGTCGATGTAATTGCAGTCCGGGTGGAGCGCGGTGATATTACGCTTGGCTCGCTCCTGGCGGCCGTAGCGGTGATAATCGTCGCTGCAGATGCTGGCGACGCGATCGGCGCCCAGGATCGCGGCAATTCCAGCCGTGAACGTGGTCTTGCCGGCCGCGGAATCGCCGACGATACCGAGAATGACCGGACGGTTGACGACGCGGTTCAAGGGCATGGGTCAGGCCTCCCGTGTGAGCGGGTGGGCGGGCAGCCAGCTGGTCAGCAGCTGGCGCTCACCGGTGATCCCCGAGATCATGAGTGTCTGCGTGCGGTAACCGGAGTCGCCGTGGTGGACGCCCTCGAACAGCAGGCCGGTGGTGATGCCGGTGGCGCAGAACAGGGTGTCCGGCGACATCACCAGCTCCTCGACCCGGTACCAGCGCTCGGTCGAGAGCCCGGCAGCGTGCACCTTGGCCGTCTCGGTGGCGAGCTGCGGGTCGAGCCGGCCCCAGAAGCCGCCGCCGATGGCCCGGATGGCGCAGGCCGAAAGAATGCCTTCGGGCGTGCCGCCGGTCCCCATCAGCGCATCGATCTGGCCGTCCTCCATCGCGGCGACGATGGCCCCGGCGACGTCACCGGCCGGGTAGAGCGACACCCGCGCCCCGGCGGCATGGATCTCGGCCACCAGCCGGTTGTGGCGCGGCTTCTCGAGCACGAACACGGTGAGCTTGCTGACCGGCTTGCCCAGCACCTCGGCCAGTCGGCGCAGCTTGCGCTCGGTCGGCCAGGACGGGTCCAGCGCCTCCTTGGCGGCGGCCGGCACGGCGAGCTTTTCCATGTAATAGCAGGGGCCGGGATCGAACATCGTCCCGCGCGGCGCCAGGCCGATCACGGCCATGGCGTTGGTCAGGCCCTTGGCGAGGTAGGTGGTGCCTTCGACCGGATCGACCGCGACGTCGTGGCTGGCGCCACCTCGCCCCGCGCCGATGACCTCGCCCTGGTAGAGTTCCGGCGCCTCGTCCTTGGCGCCTTCGCCGATGACGACGACGCCCTGGAACGGCAGCCGGTTGAGCGCCGTGCGCATCGCGTCGACGGCGGCACCGTCGCCACGCTCCTTGTCGCCACGACCGATCCAGTCCCACGCGGCGCGGGCGGCGGCTTCGGTGACATTGCGCAGCTCATAGATGAACTGTGGTGAAGCCGGTCCAATCCCGGCAGCCGGACTGGTCATTCCCGGCACCTCCCTGTGGCTCGAGGCCATTTCCTTGGCACCGAGACTAGGTGAAGCGCGGCCCGATGGTGACGGTCACCTGGACGGGCGGGGAATGTCTTTCAGGTGGTGGACTCCCTACCCGGTCGGGCAGGGCCTAAACGACAATGTTGTCAGGCGCTGCCAACGGCTTCCATGTCAGCGAGGGAGGGCAGCTTGGCGCGCTGCCCGGTGGCGATCCGGTTGCCGGCCCCCAGCCGGGAACGTAACGCCATGGGTGTGGCGGCTACAGGCTCGTGGCAGGCCTTCAACGCCTTGGCCCATGGAATCGGCAGGCTCGACAGCAACAGGCTGAACGAACCGGGCGTTATCCGCACCAGACAGTCGGGCTCGCGGCGAAGTTTGATCTGCAGGGCCGCGAACAGGCGGGCCGTCTGCACGTGGGCGGCCTCGGCGCCTTCGTTGATCGTGGTCACCGCGCGGGCGGCGCCCAGGCCGGCGCCATAAAGGAGCGCCAGGACCAGGATGTCCGCCTCGACGGCGTGCGGATGTCGGGTGCGTTGACACACATCCCAGGCGCTTTTCATGCTTCTCGCGGATGGCGTGTTTTTGTCCATGGCGTTTCCCCGGGGAACGGGATGAAGGATAACTGTCTGTCTATGGCACGGAAGGACTAGTGCCGCTATATCGCGCCGGTGGAATTGCGCAACGCGAACGTGGCGTCTGCCATGCCGGATTGACAGATTTACGGACGTACCGTGTCAATGGATCATCGCCGGTGCTCGTGCCAGAGTTGAACTGCGTGCGCCCGGCTGCGGACCTGCAGCTTGTCGAAAAGGTTACGAAGATGAAATTTAATGGTGTTGACCGAGACACCTAGGCTGCGTGCGAGCTCGGCATTGGTCCGGCCGCTGCCCAACTCGGCCAGGAGTCCGCGCTCGCGGGGGCTCAGCCCGCTCAACGGATCGTCGCCGAGACGGTGGACGTCAACGAAAGGGAACACCATTTGGCCGCGAGCCACGGCCTCGATCGCATCGAGCAGGCGCTCCGGCGCCTCGCGCTTGGACACGAACGCGGCCGCGCCCAGGAGCATCGCCCGCCGCGGCAGGGTGGGGTCGGCATCGCCGGTATAGACGATGATCCGAGGCGCGCCCGCCACCTGCTTCAGGGCTTCGAGCACGCCCCGCCCGTCCAGATAGGGCATCACCCAGCCGATGATGCCGACATCGAAATGGCGCCGCCGCACCGCGTCCAGGAAGCGCTCGCCATCGCTGGCGGTGACCGCGAGGCTCAGGCCGTCGCGCTGGGTGAGCAGATACTTGATGGCCGCCACGACCAGCGGGCTCTTGTCGGCCAGGCCGATCTCGATCGACGGCCGCGGGCCGATGGTGGTGATGTTACCGGAATCCTGATTCATCGTGGTAGATATGCCATCCCTGACCAGAGCATGCCTGTTTCGCGGCGGCCCGGCAAATGTGCCGACAGCGCAGCAGCCGGCATTCTGGGTGACCGTTCTGCAATGAGGAGACTTGTCCCGCGGCGGTGAAGATCTACACAGAAGCGCCGCCGCCGGTCCGATAGATGAACCGCAAGAGTGGAAGCTGGCGCCGTGGCTGAGAGCCGGCGACTATCGGAACCAATCGGTTCATTTCATTCGGTCATCACCAGAATCTCAAGTCGCGACAACGTCAAATATCAAACGGGCAGCAAGGAGCAAGCGGGATGCGTATGGGCGACTTTGGCGGCGGTCGACGGCTTGTCCGCGCGCTGCTCGGGATGGCCGCCATCGCGGGGACGATCGGCGCGGACGGTGCTGTGGCCTTGGCCCAGCAGGCGACGTCGGCATTGGGTCGGGATCCGATCACCGTCCAGGCCCGAAGTGGTGATGGTGCGGCGGCCATGCTCCAGACGGCGCGGCAGCGCGGCCGGATGCGGGTCATCGTCGGCCTCGCCGATCCGGTCGTGCCGGAGGACCAGCTGTCCGTGTCCGCCGCGGGCACCCAACGCGCGAGGCTGGCAGGCGCCCAGGCCGCGGTGGCGGCCGGCCTGCGCCAGAGCAACGTCACCAGGTTCGAATCCATCCCCTTCATGGTCGTCGACACCGATGCTGCCGGCCTCGAAGCGCTGCTGGCCGATTCGCGGGTGACGACGGTGCAGGAAGACGTCGCCGTACCGCTGGCGCTCACCCAGAGCGTCCCGCTGATCAAGGCGGACCAGGCGGTGGCGCTGGGCTTCAGCGGCAAGGGGCAGGTGGTGGCGATCCTCGACACCGGCGTCGCCAAGAGCCATCCCATGCTCAAGGGCAAGGTGGTCTCCGAGGCCTGCTACTCGACAACCAACAAGAGCGAAGGGTCAAAGTCACTCTGCCCGGGTGGGGCCCAGAGCTCGACCGCGGTCGGGTCCGGCAGGAACTGCACGCTGTTCGAGTGCGAGCACGGCACCCACGTGGCCTCCATCGCCGCCGGTAGCACATCGAGCCTGAAGGGCGTGGCGCGCGATGCCAAGATCATCAGCATCCAGATCTACAGCAATTTCGGTGGCAGCCCCGGCGCCTTCTTCTCCGATATCGTCGCCGGCCTCGAGCGGGTCTACCAGCTCCGTAAGAAATACAAGATCGCCTCGGCCAACCTGAGCCTCGGCAGCAGCGAACTGTACAGTTCCGCCTGTGACGGGAAGCAGCCCGCGGTCAAGGCCATCATCGACAATCTGCGCTCCGCGCGGATCGCCACCGTGGTCGCGTCGGGCAACGATTACGGCGACGGTGCCATCAGTGCGCCGGCCTGCATTTCGACGGCCGTCGTGGTCGGCAGCACCACCAAGAAGGACAAGGTGTCCGATTTCTCCAATCACTCGAAGCTGGTCGACCTGATGGCGCCGGGTACGGACATCTATGCGGCCGTTCCGGGTGGTTATCAGAGGATGAGCGGCACCTCGATGGCGACGCCGCATGTCGCCGGCGCCTGGGCCGTCCTGAAGCAGGCCAAGCCCACGGCCTCGGTGGCCGAGATCCAGGCGGCGCTGGAATGCACCGGCGTCAAGGTGAGCCGAGCCGGCGTCACCAAGCGGCGCATCAACGTGCTGGCCGCCCTCAACGTGCTCCGCTCGCCGGCTACCGGCTGCAAGTGATGTGCTGCGGCGCCCGGCGGGGCCTGCTGCTGGGGGCGCTGCTGTTGACGGCCATGCCGTGGCGGCGGGCATGGGCGGGGGATAACGGGATGGCGGCGGATGCGGCGGCCCTCGTCGAGCGGGCGCGGCAATCCGGCTCCGTCTCGGTCATTGTCGGCTTCGGCCTGCCGGACATGAAAATGGGCAGCGAAACAGCCATCGCCGCAGCCCGTGGCGCGCTCTATTTGGCCTTGGGCATCGCCCGCGGCGCCGATGGCGCCCTGGTCGGTCCGGGCATCGAGCGGGTGCGGCCATATACAACCATTCCGTTTGTGGCCATGACCGTCGACGTTGCGGCCCTTGAGCGGATCATGACGCAACCCATGGTTACAAGCATCAGCGAGGATGCGACGGCTGAGCCGCAGCCATGAGCGGATTGACCGCCCGGGGCATCGCTGTAGATAGGGCAGCCCAGGGAGCGGGCAGCAGGAGTGGCGGGTGACGGCAGAGGCCATTGTGGCGGACGTTGTCGGGCAGACGCGACGGACGCGTGCCGACACGCTCAAGGATGCGATCGCTCACGCCATCCTGAGCGGCGAGCTGGCCCCGGGGCAGCGTCTGGACGAGGTTTCCGTGGCCCAGCGCTTTGCCGTCTCGCGCACACCGGTGCGGGAGGCGCTGAAGCAGCTGGCGGCCATGGAGCTGGTCGATCTGCGCCCCCATCGCGGGGCCGTGGTGGCCAGCCTGCACCCGGCGCGCCTGGCCGAGCTGTTCGAGGCCATGGGCGAGGTCGAGGCGGCCTGCACGCGCCTGGCAGCGCTTAAGATGTCGGCGGCGGAGCGCGCCCAGCTGGAGCTCGCCTGGGCCGAGTGTGACGAGGCGTTGCGGGCACAGGACCTCGAGTGGATCCATGCCTCCAATCAGGTATTTCACGCGACCATTCACAACGGGTCGCACAACAGCTTCCTGGCCGATGCCGCCCATGCGCTGCGGCGGCGACTGTCGCCGTTGTCGAGGGCACAGTTCGGCCTGACCGGCCGACCGGACAATTCCGCGGCCGAGCACGTGGCGGTGATGGAGGCCATCCGCGCCCGCGACGGCGTTGCCGCCGAAGAGGCGATGCGCCGCCATCTGGTGAGTGTCGGCCGCGCCTTCGCCCTCTGGCTCGATACGGGCGGCGGTCGGCTCGAGGCGTAAATGCTGCGTGCCGATTGATCGGATTGACGCATCCATCTAGATCGAGCTGCCTGTGCATCGAATTTCAGTGGCAGCGAGGTCGGTCGTGCGCGGAATCTTCGCTGGCGGGGGAGAGATGGGCGCCAGAATGGCTGCCCACGACTGGTCGCGCACGCCGCTCGGTCCGACGGAGACTTGGCCGCAGAGCCTGAAAACGGCGGTCAGCATCATGCTCGCCTCGCGCTTCGCCATGTGGATGGCGTGGGGCGAGGAGCTGATCTTCCTCTGTAACGACGCTTATCTGCCGACTTTGGGCGTCAAGGCCGACTGGGCGCTGGGGACCCGCTCGGACCAGGTGTGGGCGGAGATCTGGCCCGAGATCGGGCCGCGCGTCGGGACGGTGCTGGAGACGGGCGTCGCCACCTGGGATCAGAATCTCTTCTTGATCCTGGAGCGCAGCGGCTACCCGGAGGAGACCTATCACACCTTTTCCTACAGCCCGCTGCGCAACGACGCCGGGGCCATCTCCGGTATGCTGTGCGTGGTGGTCGAGGAAACCGAACGCGTGATCGGCGAGCGTCGTCTCGCCACCCTGCGTCAGCTCGCCGCCGCCCTCTCGACCACCAAGACCGAGGCCGATGTGGGTGAGGCGGTGGCGCGGAGCCTGGGCGGGCACGGGCGGGACCTGCCGTTCACCCTGGTCTACCTGTTCGAGCCCGACGAAGCGTCCGCCAAGCTCGCTGGTGCCGCCGGCATTGCCGCGGGCCATCCGGCAGCGCCGGCGACGCTCGACCTCACCGATGCGCAGGCAACGTGGCCGGCGGCGGAATTGCGGCGGGCCCCGGCCACCATCGTCGTCGAGGACCTCACGTCTCTTGGCCCCTTGCCCTCCGGGGCTGGGCAGGAGCCGCCCCGCAGGGCATTGCTGTGCCCGCTCGGGCAATCGGGCCAGGATGCCGTCTCCGGCTTCATGGTCACCGGCCTGAACCCGCTGCTGCCGTTGGACACGAGCTACTCGGGCTTCATTGCCCTGGTGGCGGGGCAGATCGCGGCCAGTCTGGCCAATGCGCACGCCTACGACCTCGAGCGTCGCCGGGCCGATGCCCTGACGGAGTTGGACCGTGCCAAGACGGCCTTCTTCTCCAATGTGAGTCACGAGTTCCGCACGCCGCTGACCTTGATGCTGAGCCCGCTCGAGGAGCTGCTGTCGCGCCCGGCGTTGGCGCTGCCGCCCGGTGATCTGGCCCTTGTGGAGACGGCCCATCGCAACGGTCTGCGGCTGTTGAAGCTCGTCAACACGCTGCTCGACTTCGCCCGGATCGAGGCCGGCAGGGTGCAGGCGAACTACAAGCCGGTCGATCTCGCAGCGCTGACCGCCGATATCGCCTCGAGCTTCCGCTCGGCGATGGAACGCGCCGGGCTGGAGTTCAGCGTCCGCACCGTGCCCCTGCCGGCGCCGGTCCACGTCGACCGCGACATGTGGGAGAAGATCGTCCTCAACCTGCTCTCGAACGCCTTCAAGTTCACCTTCGATGGCTCGGTGGCAGTGACCGTGGCGCCCTCGGCCGACGGCACGGCTGCCGTGCTCGCGGTGAGCGACACCGGCACCGGCATCCCGGCCGAGGAGCTGCCACGTCTCTTCGAGCGGTTCCATCGCGTCGCGGGTGCCCAGGGGCGCAGTTTCGAGGGCAGCGGGATCGGCCTCGCCATGGTGCAGGAGTTGGTGAAGCTGCATGGCGGCAGCCTAGGCGTGGGCAGCGAGGTCGGTCATGGCAGCACCTTCACGGTCAGCGTGCCGTTCGGAGCCCGCCATCTCCCGGCCGACAGGATCAATGCCGAGCAGACGATCGGCACCACGCCGACCCGCATCCGGGCCTATGTCGAGGAAGCGCTGAGCTGGTTGCCGGACACCGG
Source organism: Geminicoccaceae bacterium (assembly GCA_049292515.1). Lineage (GTDB taxonomy): Bacteria > Pseudomonadota > Alphaproteobacteria > Geminicoccales > Geminicoccaceae > Benzoatithermus. The sequence continues at coordinate 4,762 of JBATRI010000333.1, read as the reverse complement.
CGGCGGTCTCGCTGATGCCGTCATGGACGATGCACTGGCGCTGTCGACACCGGTCGAGCCCATCGTGGGGCGCATCCTGCTGGCGGACGACAATGCGGACATGCGCACCTACGTAACCCGCCTGCTCGTGGCCCAGGGCTACGAGGTCGAGGCCTTGAGTCATGGCGAGGCTGCCCTGGCTGCGGCCCGGCGACAGGCGCCCGATCTCGTGCTCTCCGATGTCATGATGCCGGTCATGGACGGCTTTGGGCTGCTCCGGGCGCTGCGCGCGGACGAGCGCCTGCGCGACCTTCCTGTCCTGCTGCTGTCGGCGCGGGCCGGCGAGGAGGCGCGGGTCGAGGGCATCAGTGCCGGTGCAGACGACTATCTCACCAAGCCGTTCTCGGCCCGGGAGCTCCTCGCCCGGGTGGGGGCGAACATCGCCATGGCCCGGATCCGGCGGGAATCGCTGCTGGCGCTGCGCAGCCTCAACGAGACGCTGGAAACCCGCGTCGCGGAGCGGACGCAGGAGCGCGATCGGATCTGGCGCCTGTCGCGCGAGCTCATGCTGGTGGCCGACCCCGACTCCACGGCCTTGGCGGTGAACCCGGCCTGGGCCGCGACGCTGGGTTGGGCCGACGCCGAGGTGCTGGGCCACAAGGTGCTCGAGTTTGTCGTGCCCGGGGACCGTGGTCTTCTGGCGGCCGAACTGGAGCGGCTGGCCGCCGGTGCCACCACCGTGAGCTTCGAGCTTCGCCTGCGCCACCGTGATGACAGCCACCGCTGGATCGTCTGGACCGCGGTGCCGCACGAGGGCGTGCTCTACGCGGTCGGCCGCGACGTCACCGAGGCTCGTGCCACCGAGGAGCGCCTGCGGCAGGCCCAGAAAATGGAGACCATAGGGCAGCTGACCGGCGGGGTCGCGCACGACTTCAACAATCTGCTCACGGTCGTGGTCGGCAACGTGGAGAGCATCCAGCACCATGCGGCCCGGTTGGAGGAAGATGGCCCTGGACCCCGCATCCGTCGCGCGGCCGAGCAGGCGATGCGGGGCGCCCAGCGAGCAGCCGCCCTGACGCAACGGCTGCTCGCCTTCTCGCGCCGCCAGCCGCTGGAGCCGAAGCCGGTCAACATCAATCGCCTCGTCGCCGGCATGTCCGATCTGTTGATGCGGACGCTGGGCGAGCAGGTCGAGATCGAGACCGTCCTGGGTGGCGGGCTGTGGGTGACTCTGGCCGATCCGAACCAGCTCGAGAACGCCGTCTTGAACCTGGCCGTCAATGCGCGCGATGCCATGCCGGGCGGCGGCCGCCTGACGATCGAGACCGCCAACGCCCATCTCGACGAAATCTACACCGCCCACGTCGATGAGGTTCAGGTCGGCCAGTACGTCCAGCTGGCGGTCAGCGACACCGGCAGCGGGATGTCCGAGGCCGTCGTGGCCAAGGCCTTCGAGCCGTTCTTCACCACCAAGGATGCCGGCCACGGCACGGGGCTGGGCCTGTCGCAGGTCTATGGCTTCGTCAAGCAGTCGGGCGGCCATGTGAAGATCTACTCCGAGGTCGGCCAGGGCACGACCGTGAAGATCTACCTGCCGCGTCTCATGGCTGCTGACGAAGAGGCGCACGTCCCGGTGCCGGAGCAATCGCTGCTGCGTGGTGATCCGGGAGAGCTGGTGCTGGTGGTCGAGGACGACAACGACGTCCGCGCCTATTCGACCTACATCCTGCGCGAGCTGGGCTATCAGGTGCTGGAGGTGGCGTCGGGGCCGGCGGCGGTGGAGGTCCTGCAGCAGTACCCCGGCATTCGCCTGCTGTTCACCGACGTTGGCCTGCCCGGTGGCATGAACGGACGGCAGGTCGCCGAGGCAGCTGCCAGGATCCGGCCCGACCTGCCGGTCCTGTTCACGACCGGCTACGCCCGCAACGCCATCGTGCACGGCGGCCGCCTGGACCCGGGCCTGCATCTGATCACCAAGCCGTTCACCCGCCAGGCGCTGGCCGCCAAGTTGCGCGAGGTGCTGGACCAGACGCGGCCGACGCCGCGTATCCTGATCGTCGAGGACGACATGCTCGTGCGGATGGTGGCCGTCGAGGTGCTGGGCGAGGCCGGCTTCGACCTCGAGGAGGCGGCCAGCGCCGACGAGGCGGTGAACCGGCTCCGGACGTCGCCGCACGGGTTCGATGCCGCGATCCTGGATTTCGGCCTTCCGGACCGCCGTGCCGACCAGCTGGCCCTGGAGCTGCGCACCTTGCGGCCGCATCTGCCGTTGTTGATCGCCAGCGGCTATGATGAAGGCGACATGCGCCGGCGCTTCGAGGCGACCGACCGGATCGCCTTCGTCTCCAAGCCCTACGACGCTCAGGGGCTTTGCTTGGCGCTGAGCGGCCTGGGTGTCCGGACACCCAGGCCGCTGAAGCCTTGAGCTTCAGGCGGCGGTGTCGCGGCTGGCCTGCAGGAATGCCCGCCAGCCACCGAAGCTGCTGATGTCGCGGGCGTCGGCCAGCGCATGCGCCTCGCCCAGGAAACCCTTGACCCGCCGGCCGTCGGCAAGCTCGATCGTGCCGATGGCGAGCGGTGCCGGAACCTGGGCCATGAGCCTGCCCAGGGCCGGCGCGCTCAGCCGCCAGGTCTCGACCTCGATGCCGTGGCCCTCGCCGGTCGCGACGCGCAGCAGGCCGGGCTTGGGCGGCGTCGTGCCGGCAATGGCGTAAAGCCGGTAGCAGGCGGCGGTCCGCGTGGTGGCGAGCAGGCTGGCACCCAGCTCGACCAGCTGGTGGTTAAGAGGTTCGCCGGACAGATGGGCACCGACCACGGCGACCTCGATCGTGGCCTCGCCAGCCTGGGCGAGATCGGGCTCGGCCGGCAGCGAGGCGCCCGTGGCGCCCAGCTTCAGTGCCGTCGACCGCTGCCAGGCCTGGCCCAGCCCGGCCAGCATGTGATCGCTGCCCGCCGGGGCCACCAGCGTGATGCCCAGCGGCATGCCGTCCAGCCGGAACCCGGCTGGGAGCGCCAGGGCCGCGAGGTCGAGCAGGTTGACGAAGTTGGTGTAGGTGCCGAGGCGGCTGTTGAGCAGGATGGGCTCGGCTTCCAGCTCGGCCACGCGGTAGATCGTGGGTGCCGTCGGCAGCAGCAGCGCGTCGATCTGCTCCCAGACCGGGGCGGTCGCCCGGGCGAGCTCGGCCAGCCGGTAGCTGCCCTTGAACGCGTCGACCGCGCTGAATCGCTCCGCGGTCAGGATCACCGCCCGCGTGGTCGGCCACAGCGCGTCGGGATTGGCGACGAGGAAATCCCCCACTGCCGCGGCACGCTCCGCGACCCACGGGCCGGCATAGAGCAGCGACGCCGTCTCCAGGAATGGCGCCAGATCGACGTCGACCAGCCGCGCGCCGAGCCGGACCGCGCGGGCCATCGCCGTCTCGAAGATCGCTTCCGCCGCATGGTCACCGAAGAAGAGCAGCTGCTCGGGCTTGGGCAGCCCCAGCACGAGGCCGTCGAAGCCGCGGTCGGGCCGCTGTGGCACCGGTCGCGAGAACGGGTCGGTCGGATCATAGCCGCCGGCGACGTCGAGCACGGCCGAGGCATCGGCCGCGGTCAGCGCGAAGATCGAGATGCAGTCGAGCGAGCGGCAGGCCGGGACCAGCCCGCTGGTCGAGATCAGCCCCTTGGTCGGCTTCAGCCCGACAATGTTGTTGAACGCCGCGGGCACCCGGCCGGAGCCCGCTGTGTCGGTACCCAGCGCGAAGCTCACCAGCCCCACCGCCACCGCCACCGCCGAGCCCGAGCTCGAGCCTCCGGGCACGAAGGCCGGATCGAACGGGTTGCGGGCGACGCCGTAGGGCGTGCGCACACCTACGAGGCCGGTGGCGAACTGGTCGAGATTGGTCTTGCCGATCAGGATCGCCCCGGCACCCAGCAGCCGCTGCACCGCCACGGCCGACGCCGCCGGCTCGTAGCTGAACTCCGGGCAGGCGGCCGTGGTCGGCAGCGGCGCGGCGTCGATATTGTCCTTGACCGCGAACGGTACGCCCCAGAGCGGGCCGCGCTCGGCCGCCGGAATCGCCTCGAGTGCTGCGGCCCTGGCCCGCAGCGCCTCGTCCGGCAGGCGGCTGATCCAGACGGCATCGCCGTCGCTGGCGGTGAGCCGCGGTAGCAGTCGCTCCACCAGCCGGACCGGACCGAGCTCGCCGGCACCATAGGCGGCGGCGAGGCGGGTGAGATCGAGGGAGGTTTCGTCGTCGCGCATATGACGTCCAAACTCGCAAGAGCCGTGATGCCCGGCTGCTGCTGCATACAATTAACGGGCCGGCCGGGCGAGCCCCGCCGGAATGCGACACTCCGTCAGAAGATTGCATGCAATCCGCGCAAGCGTGCCTAGCCTTTGGGCAGAATACCTCTGCCGTGGCGACAGCCGGCGCGCTGCGGTGCTGGCATGCGACTTGCCAAGCTCGATCAGCCGTGCCGATCGAGGAGCACCCCATGCCGACGCCACCACCGGAGCTGCCGCCCTTCGACGCGGAGGCCTATGTCGAGCAGGCGAGCCGCCTCATCGGCCTGCCGATCCCCGACGAGTACCGCCCGGGCGTGGTCCGCAACCTCGAGCTGATCAGCCGCATGGCCGGCCTGGTCATGGGCCTGCCGCTCACGCCGGCCGACGAGCCGGCCCCGGTCTACGTGCCGGCGGAGCCGGGCGTTTGATCGGCCCCTGGACCGAGGCCGTGGCGACCGCGGCGCTCGTCCACGCGCGCACCGTCTCCGCCGTCGAGGCGACCGAGGCGGCGCT
>JBATRI010000332.1:0-1512 GCA_049292515.1 Geminicoccaceae bacterium | reverse complement strand
ACGCGGAACAGGTCGGGGTTGGGCACGATGCGGATCAGCTCCGGCGCCTGGCCGCCGTCCGGGCTCTCCTTCAGCTCGCCGACGATCAGCGTGCCGGTGATGTTCATCGCCACCTCGAGCAGCGCGTGGTCGCCGCCGAGGAACCAGTTGGCGACGGCATGGCGCTGCAACTCGCGCCAGACCAGGTTGCCCTGGACCCTGGCCGCGTACGCAGCTGTGGTGCACGGATCGAGCGGTTGGACGCAGAGGCTCCACCTCCGTCTGGGGTCAGGCGATGCGGACGTAGCTCGGGCGTCCGAGGTCCAGCACGCAATTGAGCGCGTGGGCGGCGACCTCCACCTCGGTCGCCCGGCGCTCGTCGGTGCGCGAGCGCAGCCCGTCGCCGATCACCCTTTTCCACCTCGCGACGGCGGTCTCGGCTTTGGAGCGCCTGTTGTAGCCTGTCCGCTTCTGCCATCCCATGCGGCCGTGCTCCGCGATGCACCGGAGATGGCAGTCGCGCCGGGTGGGTTCGGTCTCGGCCGTGTCACTGGGCACTGCCGTGGCGCGCGGCGGTATGATCACGGCCGCTTCGGGGTAACGCTCGGCGACGCTGTCGTAAACGCCGCCCTGATCGTACGCGCCGTCGCCGGTGAACGAGGCCACGGGGCCGTCAACCTGGTCGAGCAGGAGATCGACCTGGGCGCCGTCATCGGCGTCGCGTCCGGTCAGCGCCGAGGCCACGATCCGGCCCGTCTCGGCGTCCACGCCGAGATGGAGCTTTTTCCACGACCGGCGCCTGCGGGTGCCGTGTTTCTCAACCAGCCACTCGCCCGCCCCGCACAGCTTCAGGCCCGTGCTGTCCACCAGCAGGTGCATGGGCTCGGCCTTGCCGCCACCCGACCGCTGCGGCCGCGGCACCTCCAGCGTCGCCGCGCGCCGGCTCAAGGTGGTGTGGTCCGGCACGCGTAGGGCGAGGCCGAGCAGGCCGACGACAGAGCCGAGCAGGCCCTCGGCCTGCCGGTAGGCAAGGCGGAACACGGCGCGCAAGGTGAGCGCCGTCAGGATGGCGAGCGCCGAATACCAGGGCTGCCCGCCCGGGGTCGTGCGTGGCTCCGCCGCCCATCCCTCGATGGCCTCGGCGCTGAACCATACGGTCAGGCTACCGCGCCGGCGTAGGCTGGCCTCATACGTCGGCCAGTTCGTAACCTTGTGTGTTTGTCTCGGGATGTGGTGGCGGCGGTTCCGGTTCAGCTTGAAAGGCAAGGCGGGCACCTTGAGGTCAGCTCAGGGGCAGCCTCTTACGCCAGCCCGGCTTCGAGCGCCACCGACCGGATCCATGCACCAAAGCGACGCCGATGCTGCCTGTGCTCGGTCCTGCCTACCGCGCCCTGCGCCAATGGCTGGCTGGGTTGCTGCCCGCCCGCCGTCCCGGCGATCCGTCCCTGCCGATGCTCTACCTCATCGCCGTGCTGGCCCTCGCCACCGGCGACATCGCCACCCGGCTCGGCTGGGGCATGGCCGCCGGCATCC
>JBATRI010000331.1:0-50385 GCA_049292515.1 Geminicoccaceae bacterium | reverse complement strand
GGTGCAGGCGCCGCGGGCGACGCCTCGGCTGCAGGTGCCGGTGCGGCTGAGGCCGAGGCGCCGGCTTCGATCATGCCGATGAGAGCGCCAACGGAAACATCGCTGCCGGCCTCGATCAGGATCTCCGACAGCACACCGGCGGTGGGCGAGGACACCTCGAGGCTCACCTTGTCAGTCTCGAGCTCCACCACCGGCTCGTCGACCTTCACCGCGTCCCCGGCCTTCTTCAGCCACTTAGCGATCGTGGCCTCGGTCACCGACTCGCCAAGGGTCGGTACGCGGATCTCAACGCTCATTCCAGTCTCCCCGAGCCGGCCCTGACCTGGCCGCCTTTGATCATGCAGTCAGCGCGTCTTGCACCAGTTGATGCTGCTCGCGCTCGTGTTGCGCATAGGAACCCGTCGCCGGTGATGCCGATGGCTTGCGGCCGGCATAGATCAGTCGCCGCTGCTCGACGCCGCCAACCTCCATCAAATTCTCGATCCGGGGCGCGGCAAAGAACCAGCCGCCCATGTTGCGCGGCTCCTCCTGGCACCAGACGTATTTTGCGGTCGGCGAATAGCGCTTGAGCTCGATTTCCAGCGCCTCTTCCGGGAACGGCGCCAGCTGCTCCAGGCGAATCAAGGCTACCTTGCCGTCGAGCCACAGATCCTCGCGCGCCTGCAGAAGATCATAGTAGATCTTGCCGCTGCACAGCACCACCCGCTCCACGGCGCGGTCGGCATCGGACGGCGGCGCCTCCCAGAGCACCCGGTGGAAACTCGAGCCCAAGGCCAGATCGTCCAGCGTGCTGACGCACCGCTTGTGCCGCAGCAGCGACTTTGGCGTCATCACGATCAAGGGTTTCCTGAACGCCCGATGCAGCTGACGACGCAGCGCATGAAAGTAACTGGCGGGCGTAGACGGGCAGACGACCTGGATGTTGTTCTCAGCGTAGAGCTGCAGGAACCGCTCCAGTCTGGCCGAGCTGTGCTCCGGACCCTGGCCCTCGTAGCCGTGCGGCAGCAGATTGACGAGCCCGCACAGCCGCAGCCACTTGCTCTCGCCCGAACTGATGAACTGATCGTAGTAGACTTGCGCGCCATTGGCGAAGTCGCCGAACTGGGCTTCCCAGATGGTCAGGCAGTTCGGGTCGGCGAGGCTGTAGCCATACTCGAAGCCCAGCACGCCTTCTTCCGACAGAATGCTGTCGATGACCTCGATGTTGGCCTGCTCGGGGCGGAGATGCTGTAGCGGGATATAGCGATCTTCCGTCATCTGGTCGTTGACGACGGCGTGCCGTTGGCTGAACGTGCCGCGGCCCACGTCCTCGCCGGAAAGCCGGATCGGAAAGCCCTCGACCAGGAGCGAGGCAAAGGCCAGATGCTCGGCTGTCGCCCAATCGATGCCGCTGCCCTGCTCGATCGCCGTACGCCGCTGCTGGATCACCCGCTTCAACCGCGGATGAACATTCAAGCCTTTGGGGAGCTCGGTCATCTTCAACCCGAGCTCTCGGAGTATCTCCGAGGAGGCCGCGGTGTCGCCGCGTTCATACTCGACCGGCGCCGCCCGCAGGCCCGACCAGGCGCCCTCGAGCCAATCCACCTTGTTGGGCTTGTAATTGCGCGACGCCTCGTGCGCGGCATCGAGCTGCTGGATGAAGGCATCGTAGATGGCCTGGGCCTCGCCCGGCTTGATGACGCCATCCTGCTCCAGCTGACGAGCATAGATCTGCCGCACCGTCGGATGCTGGGCAATCTTCTTGTACATCAGCGGCTGCGTGAACGCCGGCTCATCACCTTCGTTGTGGCCGTGGCGCCGGTAGCACCACATGTCGATCACGACATCGATCTTGAACCGCTGGCGGAACTCGGTCGCCAGCCGCGCCGCATGGGTCACCGCCACGGGATCGTCACCGTTGACGTGGATGACCGGGCTCTGCACGCCGCGGGCGACGTCGGACGGATAGGGTGAGCTGCGCGAGTAGGCCGGGCTCGTCGTGAAGCCGATCTGATTGTTGATGATCAGGTGGATCGTGCCGCCGATCCGGTACCCCTTGAGGTCCATCATCTGCAGGCACTCGTGGACCACGCCCTGGCCGATGAAGGCAGCATCACCGTGCATCAGAAGACCGATCACGCGCGTGCGCTCGGTGTCGCCCTTCTGGGTCTGCTTCGCCCGCACCTTACCCATCACCACGGGGTTGACCGCCTCGAGGTGGGATGGATTGGCGGTGAGCGAGAGGTGGATCTTGTGGTTGTCGGGCAGCGCGCGGTCCGTCGACGTGCCGAGATGGTACTTGACGTCGCCCGACCCCAGCACCTCGTCGACCACGGCCTTGCCCTGGAATTCCGACAATATTGCCGAGTACGGCTTGCCCATGACGTTGGCCAGCACGTTGAGCCGGCCACGATGCGGCATGCCGATCACGATCTCCTCACCACCCAGCTCGGCGGCGACGCGGATTATCGTCTCCAACGCGGGGACAGCGCTCTCACCGCCATCCAGGCCGAAACGCTTGGTGCCTGGGAACTTCACATGCAGGAACTGCTCGAAGCCCTCGGTCTCGGTGAGGTGCTCGAGGATCTCCCGCTTGGCCTCGGCAGTCGAGTTAAACAGCCCCGCCGTGCCCTCGATGCGGGATTGGATCCAGGCCTTCTGCTCGGGGTTCTGGATGTGCATGAACTCGATGCCGATCGACCCGCTGTAGGTCTTTCGCAAGACCTCCATGATTTGGCGCAGCGTCGCCTTCTCGAGTCCGAGGACGAAATCCAGATAGAACTCACGGTCGAGGTCGGCGTCGGTGAAGCCGTAGCTGTGATAGTCGAGCTCGGGGTGGGGCTCATTGTGGGTGAGGCCCAGCGGGTCGAGTTTGGCGACCAAGTGGCCGCGGACGCGATAGGCCCTGATCAACATGATCACCCGCAGGTGGTCATGAATCAGCGCCTTGACGCTCGGGTCATCGATGCTGTGCTCGCCGGGAGCGGACGGGGCTTCGGCTGGTACCAGCCGAAGCTGCGCCGGTCGTGGCACCAGCGCAGCCCGAGCCCGCTCGAACAGAGCCCGGTTCTCCGGCTCCATCTCGTCGAAATAGGCCCGCCAGCTGGGATCCACGCCGGCTGGGTCCGTGAGATAGCGGGCATACAGCTCCTCGATGAAGGAACTGTTGCCGCCATATAGGAAGGAAGTTTGCTCGAGCTCGATTCGCCTAGCCATCGTTCCTGCCACCTTCGACCGATCGTTCAACCGGCGGAGGTTGGTGCAGCGCCGGCCGTCGCGTCAAGCTCGCGCTCTATGCGTCTAACGGCTGCCCATCGCCTCGACCATGGCCTCGCCGATATGAGCGGGGCTTTTGGCCATGCGGATGCCGGCTGCGCGCATGGCTTCTATCTTCTCGTCGGCCCCGCCCTTACCGCCCGAGATGATGGCGCCGGCGTGACCCATGCGTCGTCCCGGCGGGGCGGTGACGCCTGCAATGAAGCCGACGATCGGCTTCTTGCAGCCCGATTCCTTCCAGAATGCAGCTGCATCCTCTTCGGCCGAGCCGCCGATCTCCCCGATCATGATCACGCCTTCGGTCTGTGGATCGGCGATGAACAGCTCGAGTGCGTCGATGAACTCGGTGCCCTTGACCGGATCACCGCCGATGCCGATGCAGGTCGACTGACCGAGACCGGGGCGCGTCGTCTGGGCCACCGCCTCGTAGGTGAGGGTACCCGAACGCGACACGACGCCGATCTTGCCCGGCAGATGGATGTGCCCCGGCATGATGCCGATCTTGCATTGCCCGGGCGTGATCACGCCTGGGCAATTGGGGCCGATCAGCCGCGACTTGGAGCCGCTCAGCGCCCGCTTGACCTTGACCATGTCCATCACCGGGATGCCCTCGGTGATACAGACGATGAGCGGCACCTCGGCGTCGAGCGCCTCGAGAATCGCGTCCGCCGCGAAGGCTGCCGGCACGTAGATCACCGACGCATCGCAGTCGGTGCTCTCCCGCGCATCCTTCACCGTGTCGAAGATGGGCAGGCCCAGATGACTGCCGCCGCCTTTACCGGGCGTCACGCCACCGACCATGCTGGTGCCGTAGGCGATCGCCTGCTCGGAGTGGAAGGTCCCCTGCGCGCCGGTGAAGCCCTGGCAGATGACCTTGGTGCTGGCATCGATCAGGACGGACATCAGGCAGCCTCTTTCACGGCGTGGACGATCTTCTCGGCGGCGTCGGCCAGGTCATCCGCAGGGATGATCGGCAGGCCCGAATCGCGCATGATCTGCTTGCCCAGATCGACATTGGTGCCTTCGAGCCGAACCACCAGCGGCACGTTGAGATTGACCTCGCGCGCGGCAGCCACCACACCCTCGGCGATCACGTCGCAGCGCATGATCCCGCCGAAGATGTTCACCAGCACGCCCTCCACATTGGGGTCGCTCAGCAACAGCTTGAAGGCAGCGGTCACGCGCTCCTTGGTGGCGCCGCCACCGACATCGAGAAAATTGGCGGGCTCGCCGCCATAGAGCTTGATGATGTCCATGGTCGCCATCGCCAGACCGGCGCCATTGACCATGCAAGCGATGTTGCCGTCGAGCTTGATGTAGTTCAGCTCATGCCGGCTGGCCTCGATCTCGTGCGGGTCCTCTTCGTCGAGGTCGCGCAGCTCCATGATCTTGGGCTGGCGGTAGAGCGCGTTGCTGTCGAAGTTCATCTTCGCGTCGAGTGCCACCAGATCGCCGTCGGCCGTCACCACCAACGGGTTGATCTCGACCAGCGCCGCGTCGCGCTCGACCACGGCCTGATAGAGGCTCTTCATGAAGGTCACGGCCTTGCCGATCTCCTTGCCCTTCAGGCCCAGGCCGAAAGCCAGTCGGCGGCCGTGGAACGGCATGAAGCCGGTCACCGGATCGATGGCGACGCGGATGATCTTCTCGGGATGGTGGGCGGCGACCTCCTCGATCTCCATGCCGCCTTCCGTCGAGGCCATGAACGTGACCCAGGAGGTGGCACGGTCGAGCACGGCGCCGAGATAGAGTTCCCGGGCGATATTGCAGCCATCCTCGACATAGACGCGCTTGACGATCCGGCCCTGTGGGCCGGTCTGGTGGGTTACCAGGGTCATGCCAAGAATGTCATTGGCGAGCTGGCGCACCTCTTCGACCGAACGAGCGAGCTTGACGCCGCCGCCCTTACCGCGGCCGCCGGCATGGATCTGCGCCTTGACCACCCAGATCGGGCCACCCAGCGCCCGGGCAGCCTGCTCGGCTTCCTCGGGGGTGTAGGCGACCTGACCGCGCAACACGGCGACGCCATACTCCTTGAGCAGCGCCTTGGCCTGGTATTCATGGATGTTCATTGCTTCGGCCCTTGTGCGTGCGACGCGGATCTCAGAGCTTGACCGCGGCGCATAGCGACCGCACCGACGCCACCGACTTGTCGAACATGGCCTGCTCGTCTTCGGTCATCGCGATTTCGACCACCTTCTCGATGCCGCCTTTGCCGATGATCGCCGGCACGCCAACGTAGAGGTCGTCGACGCCGTACTGCCCGGTCAGGTGGGCGGCGCAGGGCAGCAGCCGACGCTGGTCCTTCAGGTAGCTCTCGGCCATCTGGATGGCGGACGCGGCCGGCGCGTAGAACGCGGAGCCGGTCTTCAGCAGCGCTACGACCTCGGCCCCGCCATCGCGGGTGCGCTGCACGATCGCATCGAGCCGCTCCTGCGTGGTCCAGCCCATCTTGACCAGATCGGGCAGCGGGATCCCGGCGACGGTCGAGTAGCGGACCAGCGGGACCATGGTATCGCCATGCCCGCCGAGCACGAAGGCGGTCACGTCCTCGACCGAGACCTTGAACTCTTCGGCCAGAAAGTAGCGAAAGCGGGCGCTGTCCAGCACACCGGCCATGCCAACCACCTTGGCCGGATCGAATCCGGTCACCTTCTGCATCGCCCAGACCATTGCATCGAGCGGGTTGGTGATGACGATGACGAAGGCATCGGGCGCATATTGCTTGATGTTGCCGCCGACGCTCTTGATGACGTTGGCGTTGGTGGCGATCAGGTCGTCACGGCTCATTCCCGGCTTGCGTGGGATGCCAGCGGTGACGATCACGACATCGGCGCCGGCGATGTCCCCATAGTCGTTCGTGCCGGAAAGAGCGGCGTTGAAATCCTCGACTGGTGAGCTCTGGGCCAAGTCGAGAGCCTTGCCCTGAGGCATGCCCTCGGCGATGTCGAACAGAACGACGTCGCCCAACTCCTTTTGCGCTGCCAACAGTGCCAGCGTGCCACCGATCTGACCGGCCCCGATCAGCGCTATCTTGTTGCGAGACATGCGCGCGTCCCCTTAATTCGACGTGTGCCTGAGCGGCTTGCCCGACGTGGCGAACTATCTACGCGCTGCCCAAACGGGCGACAATGCGACCGCCCGGCATGATCGAAGGCATGCCGTGCGTCCAATCAGCGCGCGGACCAAAGTCGGCGTGGCTCGCCCAACCGCTGTCGGCGTCGTTGCCCCGGCCGTTCGGACCGATCTGATCGGAGGCTGCGCAAACGACTGCAGCGTCAACGCTTGGATACGCCGAGGGTCGTCCGTCGACTGCGATAGGGTGAACGTCGTAAGCTTGCAAATTAACCCAAATGAAACTTATTGGTGTTTTATTGATGAAGCGGGTTCAAACTTCGTGGCGATAAGCGGTCATGATGTTCAGTTCACAGATTGTATGCGAAAGGCCGGACGCATGATCCGCAAGACAATGCGCATCGGCGAGGTGCGCACCTCGATCAAGCTCGAGAAGGAGTTCTGGTCCTATCTCAAGGACGTGGCCGACGAGCGCCGCATCAGGCTCTCCGCTCTGGTGAACGAGGTCGCCAACGCCACGCCCGAGCGCACCAATCTCGCCTCGACCTTGCGCACGTTTGCCTTGATGCACGCCAAGCTGCGCAGCCAGACCGTCCAGCGAGAGCTCGACCGGCTGGCCTTGGCCGGCAGCACGCAAGATCTGGTCCGTGTCCTCGAAGCCTGCCCGCTGCCATGCCTCGTGCTGGACGCGGATCGCGCGGTGCGCCAGCTCAACCGGGCCTTCGCCCTATGGCTCAATCTCGATCCTAAAGCGACGGTGGGCCAGCGGCTCGACAACATCATGATTCTGCGCGGGCCCAATCTGAAGGAGCTTTGGGCCGGCCTCGCCGATGGGCGCCTGCCGCGCGCCGCGTTTAATGCGACCTACGTGTCGCCGGGCAAGGTACGGGCATCGCAGGCAACCGCAGTGGCCTTGGCCAACGCCGATGCCAGCCGGATGGCACGGCACGGCTGCGTCGTCATGTTCGAGACCCTGGCGGGGCGGACCTGAACCTGGGGCCGTCGCCGCAGCGACGGCTCAGGGACGCGGCGCGCGCTTGGACAGGATCCGCTGCAGCGTGCGGCGGTGCATGCTGAGGCGCCGGGCGGTCTCGGAGACATTGCGATTGCACTGCTCGAACACGCGGTGGATGTGCTCCCATCGGACCCGGTCGGCCGACATCGGCCGTTCGGCGGGCTCGGCGCTGTCGTCGCCCTCGCCCAGCAGGGTGGCCACAACCTCATCGGCCTGCACCGGCTTCGCCAGATAGCCGACGGCGCCAGCCTTCAGTGCCACGAGACTGGAGGCGATGCTGTCGTACCCCGTCAGGATGACAATGCGCACTCCCGAGCGCTGCTCCTGCAGGCTCGACACCAGCTCCATGCCGTAGCCGTCCTGAAGGTTGAGGTCGAGAACGGCAAAATCTGGGCAGAAATCGGCGGCGACGTCGTAGGCCTCCTTGAGGCTGCCGGCGGTCGCGACCTCAAAACCCTCACGCTCGAAGGCGCGGACCAGATTCTTGCGCAAGGGTGCATCGTCATCGACCAGCAGGACCTTGCGGCTGCCGGCCCCAGCTCGCCCCGCCGTGACACCAATTTGCTCCTTTTGCACCCTTCACTCCCCTTTCGCACATCGGCCGGATTTGGCTCCCGCCGTGTTACTCGCGCGGTGCGCGTTTGTTCAGGATTCGCTGCAGGGTGCGTCGATGCATGTTAAGCCGCCGGGCCGTTTCGGAGACATTGCGACTGCACTGCTCGAACACGCGCTGGATATGCTCCCATCGGACCCGGTCCGCCGACATCGGATTGTGCGGTGGCGGCGGCAAGGTCGAGCCGGTGGCCAGCAGCGCATTGATCACGTCGTCTGCATCCGCTGGCTTGGCCAGATAATCAACGGCACCGGCCTTCACCGCCGCAACCGCGGTGGCGATATTGCCATAGCCGGTGAGGATCACGACCCGCACCTTGGGATAGAGCTCGCGCAGGCGCTTGACCAGCTCGATACCGCTGCCGTCCTCGAGGCGCAGATCGATGACGGCGTAATCCGGCTTGATGCTGTGGGCAAGATTCATGCCCGCCTTCAGGCTGTCGGCGGCATAAACCTGGAAGCTGCGCCGTTCGAGGGCGCGCTGCAGACTGCAGCGCAGAGGCGCGTCATCGTCGACGAGGATGAGCAACGGCAGATCACCCGCCACGCGCTCGCCACCCGGTAGCAGGCCCGCCACCGGCGCGTCATGGCCGTCTTCCATCATGTTGCTGCTCTCCGAAGGCCCGTTCCAGCCGGTTGGTCGGCCAGCTCAGGGTCACGCGCGCGCCCTGCTGCGTGTTGTCAAAATGAACCTTGGCGCCGGTTCGAGCAAGAAGGGTATTCGCGATGAAGATCCCCAGCCCCAGTCCACCCTGCTCGCGCCGCGTCGACAGGAACGGCTCCCCTAGCCAATCCAGGACGTCTGCCGGGAATCCCGGCCCGTCATCCTGGATCGTCAGGACCAGCTCCGCTCGCGACGGCCGCAGCGTGATCTCGACCTCGTTACGGGCGAACTGCAGGGCATTGTCGATCAGGTTTGCCAGTGAGTGCCGCAGTTCCGGCGTGAGGGCCACCAGCGGTTCCGCCGTGCCGTCG
Source organism: Geminicoccaceae bacterium (assembly GCA_049292515.1). GTDB lineage: Bacteria > Pseudomonadota > Alphaproteobacteria > Geminicoccales > Geminicoccaceae > Benzoatithermus. Next base: position 41,453 of record JBATRI010000331.1, on the reverse strand, counting down.
ACCCGCTCCACGCTGACCGTCAGGTCGATTCCGGGTCGGGCGCACTCGGCGGCGATATGCTCCAGCAAGCTCGTGAACGGCGCCCGAGTGAAGTTCTGATGCTCGTGGTCGTCAGCCCGCTTGCCGAGGCCCGCCAGCAGCTCGCGGCAGCGTTTCGCCTGTGTCAGCAGCTCGGCCGCATCCTCCGCCAGAGGGCTGCCGTCCGGCAATTCACGCACCAGTTCCTTGGCGATGATGTTGATGGTCGTCAACGGGGTTCCCAGCAGGTGGGCGGCCGCTGCCGCTTGGCCCCCCAACGCGGAGAGCTGCTGTTCGCGGGCGAGGGCCAGCTGGGTCGCTGTCAGCGCGTCGGTGCGCTGGCGCGCCTCCTCGGCGACGCTCCAGGCGAACACGGCGATCAGCATCGTCCCAAGGCTGAGCGCCGCCCATCCGGCAATGCGGTAGAGCGTCGGCAGGGACAGATATCCATCGCGCCATGGCAGCGGCCCGGCCGCAACCGCCAGAATCGACACGCCCAGCAATGCCAGCGCGGTGATGGCGACGGTGGAGCGGATGTTCAAGGTCACGGCAGCCAGCGCGATCGGCACCAGCAACAGCGCCGCAAATGGATTTTGGACACCGCCGGTGAGGACCAGCAGATAGCATAGCTGCACGATGTCAAAGGCGAACAGTGCCGCAGCGCTGCGCTCAGGAAGCCGCGTTGTTGCCTTGAGGCCGAGGCCGAGGCCGATGTTGATCAGGGCGCTGAGCGCCACGGCCGGCAACAGCGCTGCCATCGGTAACGCGATGCCCAGCGAGAAATGAACGAACAGGATGGTGAACAGCTGCCCGATCACGGCGACCCATCGGGTCAGCGAGACCGTATGCAGCATCACACGGCCAGGTGTGCCCTCGCCGAAACCCGACAGGGTCGCCAAGCGGCGGGTCAAAGACACGGGTTCGGTGTTCCGCGTCCGGCCGAGCGTTCCTTGTTCAAGATCGAAGCTTTTGGCCACGCACACTCCCGAACGCCAACGTCGAGCAATTGCCCTATACAGCGCCGGCGCCTCTAGCGGGAGTATGTTTGTCAGCGTCAAGTCGGCATTTGGTAGCTGCGGCGACGCGCCGCCGAGGTGTCTACTGCTGCCGGCAGCGGCGTGGCATCTTCAACCCAGCTTCGCGATAGTACCGCGCTGCGCCGGCATGCAGGGGCGCAAATACGCATTGGTTGAGCATGTCTTCGGCGGAGGCCTTGGCGAAGGCAAGATGCAGCGTGCGGAGCTCGGCCATATTCTCGAATACACTCTTGGTGATCTCGTAAACGACATCGTCGCTGGTGTCCGACGACGCGACGACGATGGCACGGACACCGATGGTTGGTACTGGGTCCGGGTTGTTCGGATACAGCCCGCCAGGTACCTCTGCTGGGACGTAGTAGGGATAGCGGGCGATCAAGGCCTGGGCGAATTCCTGATCAAGCGGCACGAAACGCGACCGGCACGCGAAGGTCGCTTCCTGCATGACGGGAACGGGGTTGGCCGCAACGAAGGAAATGGCATCCACTTGGCCATTGCAAAGCGCCCCTGCTTGGAGGGACGTCCGCAACCCCGACAGCCTCGAAAAGTCGGTGGGGGACCAACCCCGAGCCGCCAGGAGTTCGTGAAATGTCACCTCGGAGCCCGAGGCGGGCGCGCCGATATTGACCCGCAGCCCGCGCAGGTCGGCCAGGGTCGGCACCCAGTCACGGACCCTGGTCAGGACCATGAACGCTTCCGTTACCGGCGAGAACAGGGCGCGGAGCTTCGGGTCGGGGCCCTGGCGCGCAAACCGGCCCGCACCTGTGGCCGCATCGTAGACCGAGTCGGACTGCGCCAGCGCCAGAGGGACCTTGCCCTCACGCAGATCTTGCAGATTGCCGATGGAGCCGTCCGAACCCTCGGTCATGCACGCGATCGGCATGGATGGCGGGTGATCGCGGAGCAGCCGGCAGATTGCGGCGCCGAACTGATAGTAGATCCCGGTTACGCCGCCGGTGCCGATCGACAACCGGTACGGTGCAGCTGACGCCGATGTGCTGACGCCCAGCAGGATGCTCATTGCCAGTACACATGGACCGACCCGTCGACCAAAGCACCGTGGCATGGCAGAAATCCTACCTGGGAAACTCATGCTCGCTCTGCCCGTGCCGTTGCCGAAATGACCGGTTCCCGATGCTGCATGCCACGCAGGCGCCGCTGAAGCCAGAGCAGCATCAGCAACCCGGGGATCGCTGCCGCAGTCGTCAGCAGGAAGAACTGGACCCAGGTCATGCTCTCAGCCAGAAACCCGCCGCCCGCGCTGAGGGTGGTGCGCGCCTGGGCCATGAACGAGGACAGCAGCGCATATTGGGTGGCCGTATAGCTGATGTTGCACAGCGAGCTCAGGTAAGCGACGAACGCTGCCGTTCCCATGCCGCCAGCGAGGTTCTCGACCGATATCGTCACCGCCAGCAGGCCCAGGTCGTGGCCGACCCATGCCTGCAGCACGAAGACCAGGTTGGATCCCAACTGGATCAACCCGCAGATCCACAATGCCGGCACGATGCCCTGTCGATTCACAACCACGCCGCCGAGAAAGCCGCCGATCAGCGTCGCCACCAAGCCATAGCCTTTCACGATGGTCGCCACTTCGGGCTTGGTGAAACCCATCTCGACATAGAACGGATTGGTCATCGTCCCCAGCAGCGCGTCGCCGAGTTTGTAGAGCATGATAAACAGCAGGATCAGCAGGGCCGTGCCAAGGCCGTCGCGACGCAGGAAATCCGCGAACGGCTCGATCACCGCTACCTTGAACCATGCTGCGGGGCCGGCGCTGTCGACGTGGTCATCCGTACCGGCGCCCTGGGGCTCCGGTGCCAGGAGAACTGTGACCATGCCGACCACGAGGCAGGCGGCCATTGCAGTATAGGCCCAGAACCAGCCGGCAAACTCGGCCACGAACAGCGCACCGGCACCGGCAAGCAGCATCGCCACGCGATAGCCAATCACCACTGCGGCAGCACCGGCACCCTGCTGTCGTTCTTCAAGCAGCTCGACCCGGTAGGCATCGATAGCGATGTCCTGACTTGCCGACAGGAAAGCTACCAGCACCGCGAGCGCGGCCATGAGACCCAGCTTTTCCGTCGGGTCGCAGGCGCCGAGGGCCACGATCGCTGCCGCCAACAGCAGCTGGACAAAAAGCAACCAGCCACGGCGACGACCGAGGAGCGTGGTGAACGGCGGCAGAGCTACCCGGTCGATGATGGGCGCCCAGACGAACTTCCACGTGTAGGGCAGGCCGACCAACGCAAACAGGCCGATCGCGGCCTTGTCGACTTTAGCTTCCGCGAGCCAGAAGCTCAGCGTCGAGAGCGTCAGTAAGAGCGGCAGGCCGCTGGCGAAGCCCAGAAACAGGACTACGATGACCCTGGGCTCGAGATAGACCCGAGTGGCACGCAGCCAGCCCTGCATCGTCTCTCCCCAAGCCCCGGCCACCGCGGTCCTGTCGGTCGGGCCGGCAGACGGCCTAGAAGAACCGCTCTTGCACGGTGATCACGTCGCCGGGAAGAAGAGGCGAATCGCCGCCGACATCGGCAGCTGGCGTGTTACTCCCACCCCGCTGAAGTAGGAAGTCATTCTGTTTGGCGCGGTAGGTGAAGCCACCGGCCAGCGCCACCGCGTTGAGCACGCTCATCCCATTGACATAAGGATAGGATCCGGGCCGCGCGACTTCGCCCAGGATGTAGAACGGACGGTAGTTGAGCACTTCGATGCTCACCTGCGGATCGACCAGATAGCCGTCCTTCAGCTTGTTCTGGAGCGCCGCTTCGAGCTCACCGGTCGTCAGTCCAGCAGCATGGATACCGCCGATCAGCGGCATAGCGAAATTGCCCGCACCGTCGAGCGAGAACTCACCCGACAGATCCTCGTGCCGAAACACGGCTATCTTGATCCGGTCGCCCGAGCCCAGTTTGTACGTCGCCGCCACCAAGTCCGGCGTGGCGGCATCGGCCACCGGTGGGGTCGGCACCGGCGCCGGCGTGCCGGACGGTCCACCGGCGCAACCAACCAAGGCAGGAACCAGGCAAAGCCAAATTACCCAACCCCTGAAACTCTCCCAGGACATCAAAGATCTCCGCCGATTCCGCTGCGCCAGGTGCAGCCGCAGGTCCGCGTGGGTCACGCCGGATGGGTCCTTCTAGTAATGGGATCGCGGGCGGGGGGCAAGGCGCCGGGACGACACCCGGGTATCGCCCCGCCTATCCACCGTCAGTACTTGACCGTGAATCCGACCAGCACGATGTTGCCGGTGTACTCGTCACCGCCGGCGTCCGAATTGCGGGTCGTAAACTCGTAGGTGGCGTTCAAGGAAAGGTTGCGATTGACCAAGTAGCTGGCCCCGACGCCGGCATTGAAAATGTTGTCGGTTCGAGAGACGCCCTCATAGTCGGATCGGATATAGCCTGTATTGGCGTTGAGCAGCACGTTTCGCAACAGCTCGTGGGTCACGTCAATTCCGACTGTGTTCTGCAGATTGCCGCTGGCCGGTTCGCCGTCAACCTCAACAGTGGTCTCGAGGATGCCGCTGCTGGCATTGAGAATGATCGAGGTCAGCGGGGTCACGTTCCAGGTTAGGCTACCATCGGCGCCGACGCCGCTGCTGTCCTTGAACTCGCTGCTGTCGTAGTTCCGCTCGGTATAGCCGATCGACATCTCACCGAAGACCAAGCCGGTAATGTCGACTGTCGTACCGACGGATGCCCGATAGCCCCAGCTCGTCCGGTCCTGACCTTCGTCGTTCGTGTCGTAGTCACGATAGCTGTAGTTGCCCTGCACGAAGGTGCCGAGGCGTGGCGAGATCTGATAGCCGACCCGCGTTCGCGCGCCATACTCCATGCGGTCACGGCGGCTCTCGGTCGAGCTCTGGCCGTTGTTGATGAACTTCAAGCGCTCGACGCCACCGCCGACTACCGTATAGATTCGGTTGAAATTGTGTCGGTACTGGGTGTCAGCCACACCCTCGTAATAGCGCGTCAGATTGCCTTCATTGTCGGTATTGGTGCCGCCTTCGTTACTGTCCGGATTGTCACGGCCGTCATGCAGACGGGAAATTTTGAGCGTGCCTGAGACGATGTCCGAGCGTCGAATGTCCAGCCGACCCGTGGTCGACGCAAAGGCGTCCAGGTAGTTGTTCTGCTGGTAGTCGGCCCACGCGGCGCCGGTAGCGCCGGCAGCGAAGTTGAGGGCGTGCCGGCTCCAGTTCGAGTTGACGTCAACCTGCGGCGAGAGGATGGCCCCGAAGTCGGACTCGGTGTCATCCTTCGTCGCGAATACGTTGTCGTTGTATGTGCCGCTCAAGGACACCGACGGGAAGATGAGAAAGCTGCCTGCCCGTATGCCCAGCGGGTCATAGTCGGGACGCGGCCGATCCTGCACCGTGATGTTCGGGTCGGGATTGTCGTCGTTCGGCTGTTGCGCCGAAACCACGCTTGGCGCACACAGCGCCGTCGTCAGCGCCAAGGTGGCGGCAATCCTGTGGGCGGTCAGGTTCATACTACCTCCGATACGATCCGCGAGTAGGGCTCGAGGCATTACGCGGACGGTTCCAATAGGAAAATCATGCCCAACAGCCTCGCGTCCAACCGCGGTTTTGTTGTCCAATGCGCGCTTAGATAGATACAGCATCGGAGTCCATTCGCCTATATGGCGACGCTGACAATCCTTCACCGCAGCGATCTTCTGATAGTTGAGAGCCCAGGTCAGTGACAACACTGCCGGGGTATCATGGCGCGCCAAGACTGGCGCATCGGGCACTTCCGCGCCATATGTCGCCCGGTTGCAACATCGAGGACCGCCGCTGGCCATGGCTGATGAACGAGCGGGCCGCTGCGAGATCATGCAGAGGCCCCGATGCTGAAGCGGCTCTTTCGGCGCGCCAAGCCCGAGCCGACCGTCGGGCCGATGGTACGCGGGCATCCGGCGGCCCTGCCGCGCGGCGTGCGTGCCTATGCGATCGGCGATGTGCATGGCCGGCTCGATCTGCTGCTGGCCATGGAGGAGAAGATCCGGGCCGACATGCGCGAGAGCGGTCGAGGGCTGGACAGCATCGTCATCCATCTGGGCGACTTCGTCGATCGCGGCTTCGAGAGCCGCAAGGTCCTGGATCACTTGGCCAAGCAAGCGGGTATGGGTCCGTCCCAGGTCCTGTTGTTGGGCAACCACGATCTCTGGCTGCGCGAGTTCGCGGCTGGCGGGGACACCTACGGTGACCAGGCCGCGAGCTGGATCCGCTTCGGCGGTGATGCCACCCTCTTGAGCTATGGCGTCAAGCTGGACCTGCGCCAACCCGAGCCCGAGCGGTACGACGAGGCGCGTATCCTGCTGCAGCGACGTTTCCCCGCCGAACATGCGGCGTTCCTGGATCGGCTCGAACTAGCCTTCGGCATGGGCGACTATTTCTTCTGCCACGCGGGCATACGGCCGGATGTCCCGCTCGAGCGTCAGATCGAGGGCGATCTGCTCTGGATCCGTGAGCCGTTCCTGAGCTGGGACGGTGATTGTGGCAAAATCATCGTCCACGGCCACACGGTCGACGAGGCGCCCGTCATCCGCAGCAACCGAATCGGGATCGACACCGGAGCCTGCTGGACCGGCCGACTGACCTGCCTGGTTCTCGAGGGGACAAGTTTCCGATTTCTGAGCACCGGACGCTAGCTGACAGGCCGCCTACGTGGCGGCTAGGCTTGGCGCCGGATCTGTGAAACGCCTCGTGGAGAATCCAATCTCATGGCGACATCGCGCGACCATTCTGGTCTGGACGTGCTGGTCACCGGAGGGGCCGGTTACATCGGCAGCTTCATCGTCCGCCATCTGCTCGATGCGGGCCATCGCCCCGTCGTTTACGACAACCTCTATTCCGGTCACCGCTGGGCTGCGCAAGAGGCGGAGCTGGTACATGGTGACCTCGCCGATCGGGCGAAGGTCACGGATCTTCTCCGGCAGCGGCGCTTTGCTGCCGTCGTCCACTGTGCGGCGCATATCTGGGTCGGTGAGTCCGTGCATGAGCCGGCCAGGTACTATGCCAACAACACGGCCAACGCGATCGGGCTGTTCGATCTGTGCGCCCGCCATGGAGTGGCCAAGGTCGTCTTCTCGTCGACCGCTGCCGTCTATGGGCAGCCGGGCATACCGTTGATCGGCGAGAGCCAGCCGCCGGCGCCAATCAACCCCTACGGTGCCTCGAAGATGATGACCGAGCGTGTCCTTACGGACGTCGCTGCAGCCACTGGACTGCGTTACGCCATCCTCCGCTACTTCAACGTCGCCGGCGCGCATGTCGATGCCCGTATCGGCGAGGCAACGCCCGACAATGCGCATCTGATCAAGGTCGCCTGCGAGACGGCACTGGGGTTGCGGCGAGGCATGTTCATCAACGGTACGGATTATCCGACACCGGACGGCACCTGCATCCGCGACTATGTTCATGTCGACGACCTAGCCCGGGCCCATCTGCTGGCCCTGACCCATCTGGATGATGGCGGTGCATCGCTCGTAGCCAATTGCGGCTACGGGCACGGATTCAGCGTCCGCGAGGTGCTGGACACTGCTCGCCGCGTCACCGGCGTCGCCTTCCCGATCGAGGAGGGCCCGCGTCGTGAAGGCGATCCGGCGGAACTGGTCGGTGACAGCCGACACATCAAGTCGCTTCTCGGCTGGACGCCCCATCACGACGACCTGGAGTACATCGTCGGCACGGCGTGGCGCTGGGAGCAGCGCTTGCAGGCAATGCGCAGCGATCGCGTGCCGGCCTAGCCAGGCGATATCGTCCGGCCGCATTGTGGCGGCGGGGGATCTGACGTAAACCCGGCGGCCGAATTGTCAGCGCCATTCGGGCAGGGGGCCACCGAAGCTGTCACGGACGCTAAGACGCGTGCTGAGCGGGGTGCTGGCGCTGTACCTGATCGTCGGGGTCGCTGGCGCACAGGAGCCGGGCGAGGCCACCTCTGCGCCGATGGACGCCGGGCCGGCGGCACTGCCTGCTGAGGATGCGTCACCGCCTGCGGCTGGCAGTGAGCCTGCTCCGCCGCCATCTCCCGCGCCGCAGCTGCCCGGGATCGTCGGCACGCCTGCGAAGCCGGCCCAAGGACCCAGCGAGGCCGAGCTCCAGGCTCTCATCAAGACGCTGGAAGACGACGCTGGGCGCGGCGAGTTGATCGCGAAGCTACGGGCCCTCAGTGTGGCAGCCTCGCCTGCAGACGAGGGCGAGATTTTTGGCCATGCGTTGGACCTGGTCAATCAGGCGATCGGACAACGGATCGACACGTTGGGCCAGTCATTGGGCGGATTGATCGATTCCATGCGCCAGGTGCCGATCCTGGTCGATTGGGTGTGGCAACAGCTCACCGAGCCGATCAGTCGGGCGATGTGGGTGTCGATTGGCCAGCAGGTCGGTGTCGCCGTGGGCGTGGGATTCCTTGCGAGCCTGCTGGTACGCTACCTCCTGCGTGGTTGGCGGCAGAGGCAGACGGCATTGCCGCTGGCGGCCAAGACCAGCAAGCGAATCAAGGCGTCCTTCGTGTATCTGGCGGTGGATCTCGCGGCGCTGGGCACATTTCTGGTCGTCACCTATTTCGTCCTCGACCATATCGGGGTCTCGTTCCTGGCCCAGCGCGTGGCCGGCGAGCTGCTGATCGCGATCGCAGCGGTGCGGGGCGTGACCGCACTCAGCAAAGCCTACGTCGCCCCCGAGAACAGCCGGCGTCGCCTCATCGGGATGGATGACGCTGCGGCTTTGGAAACCGCGCGTTGGGTTGCGCTGCTGATGGGGCTCGGGCTCTACGGTTATTTCGGCCTGGAGGCAGCGCAGCGGCTGGGGTTGCCGTGGACAGTCTACGGCTTCCTGCAACATGTGCTGTTTCTCGTCGTCGCTGGCCTCACCATTCGAGCCATCTACCGGCTGCGCGCCTATCTCGGCATCGCCATCGAGCTGTTCAGCTCGACGGCCCGGCCAGCGAAAGGAATCGCCCGCTATCTGCCGTGGCGAGCAATCGCCGCCAGCGGTCATCATGTGGTCGCCGGTTGGGTGGCCTTGGTCTACCTCGCCTGGGCGGTGGGCGTTACTGACGCAGCGGCTTTGCTGACGCGTGGCATGCTGATTTCGGTGGTGGTGCTGATCGTGGTTCGGGCGATCAACGTATGGCTCGACTGGTTCACCAGGCGCCAGCCCGAACCAGATGTCGACCAAGGCGAGGAAGGCGCGGAGGTTTCGGTCGAGCCGCTTTCGGCATTACAGGTGGGTGCCATCACCGCAGCGCGGCTGGCTGTCGCTGGGGCAGGCCTGCTCGTCATCCTTCAGGCGTGGGGCATCGATGTTGTCGGGTGGCTCGGGCGCGATACTGGCCGAACCTCAGTCGTGACCGCCATGCGGATCCTGGTCATCGGTGCCGTCGTCTTATGCATTGCCGAACTAGTGCAGCGTGGTGCCGCGAGTTATATCTCGGCCACGGACAGCTCCGGCAATCTTCTTCACTCCAGCCGCACCCGCACGCTGATCAGCATGGCGCGGAACCTCGCGCTGACGATGCTCATTGCCGTCGGGATCGTCGAGGCCATGTCGGAGCTCGGCGTCAACGCCAACGCTCTGCTCGCCGGTGCGGGCGTTGTCGGTCTGGCGATCGGTTTTGGTGCCCAGACACTGGTCAAGGATCTCATCACCGGCCTTTTCATCCTCGTCGGCGATACCGTGCGCGTGGGTGACGTGGTTGACCTGTCGGGAAAAGCTGGAGTGGTGGAAGCTATCTCAATGCGGACGATCACGCTGCGAGCCTACAACGGCGACGTGCATACCATTCCCTACAGTTCCATCGACGTGGTCACGAACATGACCAAGGAGTTCTCATACTACGTTTTCGACCTGTGCGTGGCGTACAAGGAAAATGTTGACCAGGTGATCGACGTGCTGCGCGAACTGGATAGTCAGCTTCGTCGTGAGTGGCCTTATCGGCGACTCATATTGGAGCCCCTGGAAATTGCCGGCGTGGATGCTTTCCGCGATTCCGGTGTGCTGATCAAATCGCGGACCAAGGTGCGTGCGGGCGAGCAATGGAAGGTCGGTCGCGAATTCAATCGGCGGATCAAGCGGCGCTTTGACGAGCTCGGGATCGAGTTGCCGGTGCCGCAGCAAAAGATCCAGTATGCCGGGAGTCTGGGAGGCGATCCGCCACCATTGCTCGTTGAGCAGATGCGGCGCGAAGCGATCCGCGCCGACGCTGCCGCCGCGCGCCCCGTCGGCGGGCCTTGATGCGGGCTGGACTCAAAGCGGCCGTGATCGGCATCGTAGCAGCCGGCCTCCTGGGGGGCTGCGCCAGCAACTCCAAGCCTGTTCCACTGAGTGATGCAGACGCGGCCGCAACCGCCAAGCTGCCACCGGTACCCTACGAAGTCAGCTTTCCCGGCGACCTGCCGGCGGGCCTGGCCTCGCTCCTGCCGCAAGTCGCCAAGAGCGTCGCCGCGACGGAAACGCCACCTACGAGCCGTCTTGGTATTCGCCAGCGAGCCGAGGGAGACGTAACGCTGCTGCAGCAGGCACTGCGTGCCGAGGGCTACTTCGACGGTAATGTGAGCTTTCGCATCGAGGATCCGGCGGTGGTGCCGGCGCAAGGCATCGTCGAAGACGTCAAACGTCTGGCGACCCCGCCGGAAGCGATTCTCGTCTTCGATGTCCGGCCCGGTCAGCAATACCAGTTCGGCCAGTTGAGCATCCGTCTCGACGGAGCCACCAGTTTCAAGGCGCCGACGCCGGCCAGCCTGGGTCTCGACGAAGGTGCACCTGCACGTACCCAGGTGGTTCTCGACGCTGAACAGAAGCTCCTGAGCGATGCGCGCAAGGCCGGCTTTGCTTTGGCCAAGCTGGGCGAGCGAGATGCCGTCGTCGACCACGAGACGAGGCGCATGGATCTCACGCTGGCCTTGGAGCCTGGCCGGGTCGCCACATTTGGCGATGTCACCTTCAGCGGGGGAGAAGGAATCGACTCCGACTTCCTGCGTGGCCGGGTGCCAATCAAGGCTGGCGAACGCTATGATCCTACCCTCGTCACCGATGGCCAACAGCGCCTTTTCGACACCAACCTTTTCTCGACCATCATCATCCATCCGGCAGAACAGCTGACGGCGGACGGGCAATTGGAGATTCGCTACGAGCTCAGGCAGCGCCCGCCCCGATCCATCGGTGCCGAGATCAACTACGAGACGGATCTCGGTCCCGGTGGCAGCGTCTTTTGGGAGCACCGCAATATCTTCGGTGCCGGTGAGCGGTTCCGTGCCGAGCTGGCTGGTTCCGAGATCCAACAGTCGGCCACGCTCAGCCTGACCAAGCCGGACTTTTTCAGTCCACGCCAGAATCTGCTGATGGATGCAACCGCACGGCGCGACCGGCTGGAGGCCTATGACAGCGATTCGCTCGGCAGCGGCGTCAGCGTCGAGCGTGAGTTCACCAAGGAACTCAAGGCATCGTTAGGTGTCGCGTTCCGCTACATCTGGATCAAGGACCACGACGAGCCGGAGACCACCTTCGGATTGCTGTCACTTCCAGCGACCATCGACTGGAATTTCGCCGACGATCGGTTCAATCCGACGCGTGGCGGCACCGTGCAGTTCACCGGCGCCCCCTACACCGATGTCATGGGGCCTTCGCTGAACTTCGCCAAGGGCCGGCTGACGACCACCCGCTATGTCCGAATCGCCCAATCGCCGGAACTGGTCGTCGCATTGCGCGGATCGGTTGGCTCCCTCGTTGGTGCCGAGCGCGACGAAGTCCCGGCTGACGAACGCTTCTACGCAGGTGGCGGTGGCTCGATTCGCGGCATCGGCTTCGATCTGGCCGGGCCACTCGACGACGACGACAAGCCGCTAGGTGGCCGTTCGGTGGCCGAGGGTAGCATCGAGCTGCGTAGCCGCTGGGGTGAGAATTTGGGGGCCGTCCTGTTCCTCGATGCCGGCACCGTCAACAGCAGCGTGCTGCCGTCCGGCGGCGAGCGGGTATTGTTCGGCGCCGGACCCGGAATTCGCTACTACACACCGATCGGGCCGGTTCGAGTCGACCTTGGTTTCCCGTTGAATCCCCGGGCAGGTGTCGACGACCCATTCCAGCTCTACTTCAGTCTGGGACAGGCCTTCTGACGACCCACCTGTGGGTTCAGCCTCCGCTCGGGTATGCCAAATTGGATCATCGCCGGAAGCCGTGGCCTCGGCACGAGAGTTCGAGCCATGCTGCGTAAGCTACTTTGGACACTGGCGACGCTCGTGGCGCTGGTGGTTCTGGCGCTGGTCGGAGCGTTCACCTATGCGCTGACTGCAACCGGTCAGCGGCAGTTGGCGGGGCTGATCGAGCGCCAGCTAAGCGGGCCTGGCCAACAGGCCGAGGTGGCAGGACTTAGCCTCCAGCTGCCGTTCGACCTGCGTCTGGCGACCTTTCGCCTGCGAGATGGGCAGGGTGTCTGGTTGGAGGTCGAGGATGCCCTTGTGGTGCTGGCGCCTGCCGCTTTACTCCATGCCGAGGTGTTGATCACCGATCTTGGCGCGCGACGGGTTGCCCTAGATCGATTGCCATCGGCTGCTACCGAGCCGGTGCCGAAAGAGCCCTTCAGTCTGCCGCGACTGCCCGAATTACCGCGGACACTGCCGTCGGTCACGCTGGCTCGGATGCATGTCGATGTTCTGGAACTGGGCGAGCCGGTGCTCGGCCAAGCGGCAACCTTCGCGCTCGACGGCAGTGCCGGCACGGGTCCGCAGGGCAGCTCCGCCGAGCTGCGCCTCGACTTGCGGCGCACCGATGCACCGACGGCGGAGCTGAGTGCGGTAGCTGGTCTCGATCTGGCTGCCGGGAACCTGCACCTCAGCGTTCAAGGCCAGGAAACTGGCGGATTGCTGGGCCAGCTCACCGAGCACCCAGAGGCTGGGGCGTTGCGTCTGTCCCTTGCCGGTGATGGGCCCCTTTCCGACTGGCGTGGCCACCTCGCGGTCGAGGCGGAACGTTTGGCCAAGCTCGATCTGGCGGTGGATTTGGCCTACGCCGCCGAGCGTCATGTGTCCCTCTCCGGTTCACTCAACGCGGAGCCCGGTGCTCTGCCGACGGAACTGGCGGCGATTGTAGGTTCTCATGCCGAGCTGACGCTGCGTGCTGGCGAGGCTGGGCTGCAACGCTTTGCGCTGCAGGAGCTTGGGCTTCGGGCAGGAGGCCTATCCCTGACCGGAAGTGGCGACGCCGACCTGGGTTCAAACATCGTCAATGGTACGATGACGCTGCAGGTACCCGATCTCCAGCACTTCGCCGGGATTGCCGGAGTGCCGTTGGAGGGAATCAGCAGGGTAGCGCTCAGCGCTTCAGGCGCCGCGCTACAGCCCGATATTCACATCGTTCTCGACACCAATGGTCTCCGCGCCGACACCGTCACAACAAATGATCTCAAGGTGACTGCGGACGTTGCTTTCACGGAGGCGCTGGGTCAGGGGCCGGTGGCCTTGAAGGCCACAGGGCAGGTTGAAGCCAATGGCCTCGCGATCAACGGACGAATTCTAGGTGACCAGGGTCGGCTGACCGCCGATCTCGCGGGCGACCTGCCGGCCCGAGGGCAGGCCCGCCTGGAGCGTCTCGATATCAGATCCTCGCTGGTGGAGCTGAACGCACACGGAGCTGTCGATCGCGACAGTCTTGCGGGCACTGCCCGGCTTGACGCTACGGTCCCACAGCTATCGGCGGTGGCGGCAGCGCTGGGGATTGACGCAGCTGCGACGCCGCCGCCCAGCGGCGTCTTCCGCTTGGGTGCCGACGTCACCTTGGCGGAGCAAGCCCGCCGTATCGTGCTGGCGCTGGACGGTGCTGCCAGCGATGTGGTCGGACTGCCGCCGGGATTGCAGGATTTGGTCGGTGCGGCCCCAACACTGCAGCTCCATGCGACGGTCGAGCCCGGGCGGACCGCTACTGTCGACAGCTTCGCTGTCGTGGGCACGGGGTTACGCCTCGATGGCGAACCCACATTTGGCTTTGCGGACCAGTCGCTCGGCGGCGAGCTGAGGCTCGCCGTTCCCGATCTGAAACCTTTGTCGTCCCTCATAGGTCAGCCGCTCGCCGGTCGGTTCGATTTGCGTACGGTGCTGGGCGGTACGGTGCCCGTGCCGGCGATCCAAGTCGAGGGCACTGCCGACGCTGTCGCTTTGGCTGGTCAGGCCTTCGACAGGCTCAACCTTGTGGCCGACGCCAAGGGCCCGGTCGAGACGCTGGCTGGTACGGTCAAGCTTACGGCCGAGCGCGCTACCTCCAGGCTGGCCCTCAGCACCGGATATGCCCTCGCCGCACAGCGGCTCGATCTGACCGGAATCACGCTCGACGGTCCGAGCACGCGGCTGGTCGGTGACCTGCAGCTGGGCCTGGAGCGGCCACTGGTGAGTGGCAAGCTCGCCGGTCAGGTAGGCGATATGGCGGCTCTGGCACCCTGGATCGGGCAAAGGCTGACCGGTTTGGCCAAGCTCGACCTGCAACTCGAGACGCCACAGGCTCGACAGGATGCCGTGGTGAAACTGGCGGTCACGACGCTGGGCGGTGACTTCGGCAGCCTGCGGACGGTCACGCTCGACGCCAGGGTGCGTGACGCCTTGGGCAGCGCGGCACTGGACGCCAACTTGGCGGCCGAAGGTCTGGCCGTGCCGGACCTTGCCGTCGACCGGATCAATGTCGATGCGTCCGGTCGCCTGGCAGATCTCGCCGTCAAGCTATCGGCTCTGGGTAAGCAGGGAGATCAACTGTTCGACCTCAACGCTGTGGCGGGGCTGGATCTGCCGGGCCCGCGCAAGACCATTCGACTGACCAGCCTGGACGGCACGCTGTTGGGGCAGAAGCTGCGCCTGATGCAGCCCATGACCGTCGCGCTCGAGGGTGCTGCTTACGACGTCGACCAACTCGACTTGCGGTTCGGCGTTGCGCGGGCCCAGGGCAACTTTCACATGAACCAGCAGCGGGTCCGGGGCGGCTTGGTGCTGAACGAGTTGGCGCTCGCGGCCCTCGAGCCGTTTGGTGTACCTCCCCTGGCAGGAACCGCCCGCGCCACGCTCGACCTTGCCGGCTCGCCGAAGGCACCGGAGGTCAACCTGAAACTCGACCTGGGCCAACTGGCGCTGGACCCCGCGGCGCGGACGAGGGTGGATTCCAGCCTGCAGGGCACGCTGGGCAACGGACGGCTTGAGGCATCTCTAAGCGCACAAGGATTGGGAGTGAAGCCGTTTGCGGCGAGTGCGGGTGTGCCGGTCATATTCAGTCTGAGTCCATTTGCTTTTACGCTGAATGACGGCGTGCCGCTCGCCGCGCGCCTTGACGGTCCCGTCGATCTGGCTCGCGTTGCCAGTTTCGCGGCTCTCGACGGCGTCCAGCTGCGCGGCGTCCTGCAGCTTGCCTTGGACGTCGGCGGCACTCTGAGTGGACCTCAGCTCGGTGGCACCATGGCGCTTGCGGACGGCAGCGTGCAAGAGGTGACCAGCGGCTTGTCGCTGCAGGCGCTGACGCTGCGCGCCCGCGGTGCCGGCAATCGGCTGTACATCGACGAGTTCAGCGGTACGGACCCCACGGGCGGCAAGCTCGCGGCATCCGGCAGTCTCGGCCTGCCCCCGGGCGGCGGGCTCACCTACGACGTGGCCGTGAATGCCGCTGCCGCCCGCGTGCTGCAGAGCGAACTCGGCACGGTCGTGATCTCGGGGGCGGTGGCCGCGACGGGTGCCCTGGACCAGGCCGCGGTGCATGGCAAGCTGACGGTCGATCGCGCGGACATCCTGATTCCCGACCAGACCGGGGGGCCCACCGTGCCGGTGATCTCGGTAACGGAGGTCAACCGCGCCGGCGGGGTGGTGGCCCAGCCAAGACCTCCAGGTCCACCGTTTGCCTTGAGCTTCGATGTCGCTACCGATATCCCATCCCGTTTTTTCGTGCGGGGGCGAGGTCTCGATTCGGAGTGGGGCGGGGCCTTGCAGCTGAAGGGCGATCTTGCCGATCCGCAGGTGCTGGGCGAGCTCAAGGTATTGCGTGGGATCTTCGACCTGCTCGATCGCCGCTTCACCATCTCGCGCGGGACCGTCGAATTTGTCGGCACCCGCCCGCCGGTGCCGATGATCGATCTCGAGGCCAGCGCCAGGACCGTCGATGTCACGGTGACCGTGACCCTCAAGGGTCCAGCCGCCAACCCGAAGCTCACTTTGTCCAGCGATCCTACTCTGCCCCAGGACGAGATCCTCTCGCGCCTGCTGTTCGGCACCTCGGTCGCGCGGGTCACGCCGGTCCAAGGGCTGCGGTTGGCGGCTGCCGCCCAGCAACTGCAGGGTGGTGGCTTGGTGAGTGACACGCTCACCACGCTGCGTCGTGCAGCCGGTCTCGACACGCTGGACGTCCAGAGCGGCGAGACGGCCCAGGAGAGCACGGCGCGCGCCGGCAAGTATATCAGTGACAATGTTTATCTCGAGGTACAGCGCGGCGTGGCCGACGGCAGCGGCAAGGCCAGCGTCCGTGTCGATCTTACGCCGCAGCTGTCCGTTGGCACCTCGGTCAACGAGCAGTCGCAGACCGGTGTCGGCTTGCAATGGAAGTATGACTACTGATGGCGAATCCCACCGCGCCGCACCGCCCATCGACCGCACCGGTGCCCGACCTCGTGCTACCCGAGGACGGCAGCACGTTCGGCACGCCGTTCGATCTCAACCTGATCGGGCTCTGGACGCTCTACAAGAAGGAGGTCTGGCGGTTCTGGAAGGTGATGACGCAGACGATCCTGGCACCCGTCGTCTCGACCCTGGTCTTCCTCGCCATCTTCGCGCTCGCCATGCACCGCGCCGACACGCGCATCGGCGATCTGCCGTTTCTGGAGTTCCTGGCCCCCGGCCTGATCATGATGGCGATCGTGCAGAATGCGTTCGCCAACACCTCCTCGTCGCTGATGATCGCCAAGATTCAGGGCAACATCGTCGACTACCTGATGCCGCCACTGGGCCCCGGCGAGCTGCTGTTCGGCATCATCATGGCCGGCATCACGCGCGGCATTGCCGTCGGCGTCGCAGTCTATGGCTGCATGCTGCCGTTCGTGACACTCTGGCCGCTGCACCCGGGGGCCATCGCCTACTACACGCTGGCGGCGTCGCTGATGCTGTCACTGATGGGTTTTCTCGGCGGGCTTTGGGCCGAGAAATTCGATCAACTGGCGGCGGTGACCAATTTTGGCATCACCCCGCTCTCCTTCCTGTCCGGCACCTTCTACAGTGTGGAAGCCCTACCGGAGGCGTTGCGCTGGCTCGCCCACGTCAACCCGTTCTTCTACATGATCGACGGCATCCGCTATGGTTTCACGGGTCACGCGGACGGGTCGCTGGTCGTGGGCGGCCTTGTCCTCGCCGTGGTCAATCTCGCCCTGTGGCTTTGGGCCTACCGGCTGATGCAGTGGGGCTATAGGCTGAAAGCCTGACCGCGGTCGTTGACAGGCCCTTGGCCTTGCGGCAAACGCCCCGCTTCGCTGCGAACGGACATGACGATGGATAATAAGGCCGTACCCTCGCTGCTGCCGGTCTACAGACGGTATGATCTAGCCTTCGCGCGCGGCGAGGGATCCTGGCTCTACACCACCGACGGCCGGCGCCTGCTCGATTTTGCATCGGGCATCGCGGTGACCGGACTCGGCCACGCTCACCCGCATCTGGTGGCGACGCTGCGCGAGCAGGGCGGCAAGCTCTGGCACGTGTCCAACCTGTTCCGCATCCCGGAGCTCGAGCGACTGGCTGACAGGCTGGTGGCGCAGACCTTTGCCGACACGGTGTTCGTCTGCAATTCCGGGGCGGAGGCGATCGAGGCCTGCATCAAGATGGTCCGGCGCTATCATTGGGCGCTGGGCAGTCCAGAGCGGCATCGGATGATCACTTTCGAGGGTGCCTTTCACGGCAGGACGATCGCCACGGTTTCGGCGGCTGGCGGCAAGAAACTGGTGGAAGGCCTTGACCCGCTGCTGCCGGGTTTCGACATCGTGCCGTTCGGCAATCTGGAGGCGGTGCAGGCGGCGATCGGTCCCGAAACGGCGGCCATCATGATCGAGCCTATACAAGGTGAGGGTGGTATCCGCCCCTGCCCACCGCCGTTCCTCGAAGCCCTGCGGGCGCTGTGCGATGAGCATGGACTCCTGTTGGTTTTCGACGAGATCCAGGCGGGGATGGGGCGCACCGGCACGTTGCTCGCCTCCGAGCAGGCGGGCGTCCGGCCGGACATCGCCGGTATCGCCAAGGGTCTCGGCGGTGGTTTCCCCATCGGTGCCTGTCTCGCCACGGCCCGTGCCGCCTCGGGCATGACCGCCGGTTCCCATGGGTCCACCTTCGGTGGTAACCCGCTCGGCTGTGCGGTGGCCAACGCCGTGCTCGACGTGATGCTGGCGGACGGTTTTCTGGAGCAGGTCGTGGTGCGCGGCCGCCAATTCCATGCGCGGCTCGAGGCACTGCGCGAGGCCTACCCGACGGTGCTGGCCGAGGTCCGCGGTCGGGGGCTGCTGGTCGGGCTGCGCCTGCACGGGCGCAGCGGCGAGTTCATCACGGCATTGCATGGGCATGGCCTGATCACCGTCCCGGCGGCGGAGGAGGTGGTGCGGCTGCTGCCGCCCTTGACCATCAGCGAGGAGGAGATCGATCAGGGCTGCGAGATGCTCGAGATTGCCTGCCGGGAGTTCGTGGCGTGACCGGGCAGCGCAGCTTCCTCGATCTCGACGCCATCGAGAGCGATCAGCTGCGCGTGATTCTCGATCGCGCCTGCGCGTTCAAGCAGGGCGATACGGCCAGGCCCATGACGGGCCGGGTGCTGGCGATGATCTTCGACAAGCCCTCGACGCGCACCCGGGTCTCGTTCGAGGTCGCGGCCAAGCAGCTTGGCGGCGATGCGATCGTGCTCACCTCGCGCGACATGCAGCTCGGGCGGGGCGAGACCGTGGCCGACACGGCCCGCGTGCTGTCACGCTACGTCGATGCGATCATGATCCGCACGGACGCGCACGAGAAGCTGATCGAGCTGGCGGCGCACGCCACGGTGCCGATCATCAATGGGCTTACCGATCAATCCCATCCGTGCCAGATCATGGCGGACGTGATGACCATCGAGGAGCATCGCGGCCCGATCCGAGGCAAGACCATGGCCTGGGTCGGTGATGGCAACAATGTGCTGACCTCGCTGGTCCAGGCGGCCGTGCAGCTGGACTGCGCCCTCAACATTGCTACGCCGGCCGAGCTTGCGCCGGTGCCGGCGGTATTGGCCTGGGCAGCGGAACGGCAGGGTCGGATTCGCGTGACGACCGATCCGGCCGCGGCGGTCCGCGGTGCCGACGTCGTGTTCGCCGATACGTGGGTGTCGATGGGGCAGGCCGATCAGGATCGACGTCGCCAGCTTCTCGAACCCTTCCGGGTCGATGCCGGCTTGATGGGCGTGGCGACGCCGGATGCCCTGTTCCTGCACTGTCTGCCGGCGCATCGGGGCGAGGAGGTGACGGCCGAGGTGATCGACGGGCCGCAATCGGTGGTGTTCGACGAGGCGGAGAACCGCCTTCATGCGCAGAAGGCCATCCTCGAGTGGTGTCTTACCCGATGAGGTGCGCATGACCATCCTGCCCACGATCGATCTGCTCCGCCCCTTCCAGCTCGAACGCTCGCATTTGCGCGGGCGGTTCGTGCGTCTGGGCGACACGGTCGACTATGTCCTCAAGGCACATGCCTATCCGGCGCCGGTGTCGGAACTGCTCGGCCGGCTGCTAGTCCTGGCCGGCGCGCTGGCCGGCGGGCTCAAGTTCGCGGGGCGGTTCAGCCTGCAGATCCGCAGCGATGGGCCAGTGCGTCTGCTGGTCGCGGACTGCACCAATGACGGCGAGATGCGCGGCTACGCCAGTTTCGATGCCGACCGGGCGGCCGATGCCGGGTTGTCGGACATGGAGCTGCTGGGGCAGGGTCTTCTGGCTCTCACGGTCGACCAGCGTGGTGACGGTGGCGAGCTGCAGCAAGGGATCGTCGAGCTCGGTGGGCAGACCCTGTCCGACTGCATGCTGAACTATTTCCATCGCTCCGAGCAGGTCCGCACGGGCATCCGCGTGGCGGTTGGCCGGGATCCGCTCACCGACCGCTGGCATGCCGGGGCGATTGTCATGCAGGCGCTGCCCAACACCGACCCGCGACGCGAGGCGGAGACCGAGGAGGATTGGCGTCGAGCCATGATCCTCCTGGGCACCGCCAGCGACGAGGAATTGCTGGACCCGGCGCTGCGTCTCGACGATCTGCTGTTCCGCCTGTTCCACGAGGACGGTGTGCGCGTCTTTACGCCCCTGCCATTGCGTGCAGGTTGTGGCTGTGACGAGCAGCGGGTGTGGAACATGCTGGCGAGCTTTCCCCTAGACGATCTCGAGAGCATGCGGCAGGAGGACGGCGGGATCACCGTAACCTGCCAGTTCTGCAGCCGGGTCTACCCCTTTGACCAAGCCCGCCTGAGCGAACTCTTGGCACCTCGGAGACATTGAGCATGGCGAGGCGCTGGGTTCGCGCAACCGGTTTCTTCCTACTGGTGGCGGCTTGCACGCCGACAACTGACAACCGGCCGGCACCGCCGCCGATATCGACGGTGGCGCCGGTCCGTCTGAGCGTCGGCAGCGTCGAGGTCGCGAGCGACGCCCAGTACCCGACCAACATGAACTTCATCGGCCGACGCAGGTCCGAGCTGTTGGCCGAGAACGCGCAGAACTATCTTCGGTCGCGGCTCGAAGCAGTGGGCGGGGCGGATGTCGCCAAAGCCACCGTGGTCGAAGCCACCATTATTGAGCGCGCGCCTGACAATCCCGGCGGCGTGCTGTCGACCCAGCCCAGCTGGGAGATGGTGGGTGCCCTGGCGCTCAAGGTTGCGATCGTCGACGGATTCGGGGTCGAGCAGGGTTTCGCGTCGTCGCGGGTGCAGATCACCCGTTCGATCTCACCCCGGATGGGCGTCGAAGCCAAGGACAATTTCTCGCGCACGCTGAGCAACGACCTGATCGAGGCGGCCGGCCGCGAGCTGATGCAGAGCATCGATCGAAACCTGGCAGACCGCCGCGCGTTCTGACCAGACGTCCCCCGCATCGGCTGGCCCGGGACGTTATCGGGACACAAAAAAAGACGGCCTCCCCAAAGAGGGTCGGCCGTCAGTCACTGCGGGGAACAATGGAATTGCTCCGTTGCTATAACACTTCAGCCGCTGATTCCGTTCCCGGACAGTCGCATTTAATTTTGGGGTTGCACCACACGGTGCCGCTCAGCAAACCGCAGCGTTCATCGCCGGGCACTGTCGATAGGCGAGCCAGCTGGCGGTGGGGGAGACTGGTGGGTAGGGTTGGTGGAGCCGGAGAGAGTCGAACTCTCGACATCCTGCTTGCAAAGCAGGCGCTCTCCCACTGAGCTACGGCCCCGATGCGGGCGTGATATGGCGTACGGATCCGCGATCCGCAAGCCCGGTGATCACGATCAAGCCCGCAAAATTGCCGCCATAAAGGAATCGAGTGCGCGACGCCGATGACTGATCTGATGTTTTTCGGCGGCGGTCATTTCGGCGAAGGTTTTTGTGGCGCCGTCGGGCACGAAGATCGGGTCGTAGCCGAAGCCCCGTGCGCCGCGGGGCGCATCGACCAGGGTGCCGGCGATTTTCCCTTCGAAGAATTGGTCGGTTCCGGCCGGCAGCGACAGGCCGAGCACCGCCACGAACTCGGCTCGCCGATCCGCCGTGTCCCAAGTGCCGAAGCGCTGGATGAGCCCGTCCAGAACCTTGGCGATGGCAAGGTCGAAATTGCGTTCCGGGCCGGCCCAGCGCGCCGAATGGATGCCTGGGGCGCCGTCCAGGCCATGGACCACGAGCCCGCTGTCGTCCGCGAGGGCCGGCAGGCCTGTGGCGTCGGCCGCGGCCCGTGCTTTCAGCAGCGCATTGGCGGCAAAGGTCGAGCCGGTCTCCTCGGGCTCGACCAGCCCCAGCTCCGCCCCGCCCACGACCTTGATGCCATGCGGCTGCAGCAGATACTCGAACTCGCGCAGCTTGCCGGGGTTGTGGGTGGCGACGAGCAGTCGCTCGCCTAGGATCAGCATCCGAGGGCCTGCCGCTGCAATGCCACCAGGGACGCGATGCCGGCAGCGGCAAGGGCGCGCATCGCCTCGAACTGCTCGGCGCCGATCGGCACCTCCTCCGCCGTTACCTGGACCTCCACAATGCCGCCTGAGGCCGAGAGGACGAAGTTGGCATCGGCCTGGGCGCTGCTGTCCTCGACATAGTCGAGATCGAGCACCGCCGTGCCACCGACGATCCCGCACGATACCGCCGCTACCGGCTCACGCAGCGGCAGCCGCGGCAGGGCGGCGTCGGCCACCAGCTTCGCCAGCGCCCGATGCAGCGCCACGTAGGCGCCGGTGATCGAGGCCGTGCGGGTCCCGCCATCGGCCTGCAGCACGTCGCAGTCGATGATGACCTGACGCTCGCCCAGACCGTCCAGCTGCGTCACCGCGCGCAAGGAGCGGCCGATCAGGCGTTGGATCTCCTGCGTACGGCCGGTCTGTTTGCCACGGGCGGCCTCACGCGCCATGCGCGTATTGGTGGCGCGCGGCAGCATGCCGTACTCTGCCGTGATCCAGCCCTTGCCGGTGTTGCGCAGGAATGGCGGTACCCGCTCCTCGATCGAGGCCGTGCACAGCACGTGGGTGTGGCCGAAGCGCACGAGGCAGGAGCCTTCGGCGTGACGGGCGACGTCGAGCTCGAGGCTCACGGCGCGCATCTGGTCAATCGCGCGGCCGGACGGGCGCATGGTTGATTCCTTCAGGTGCATGGAGGCGCCCTCCTACAGCATGCGCGCGCCGCCCTCAACGCCTGCAGCTGCAGCCGGATCGGCCGTACGGTCCCATGCGGGCGTTCCCCGAAATGCTTCGGCCAAAAAATCGACCATCACCCGGACCTTGGCGCTCAGATGCCGCCGGCTCGGGAACAGCGCCAGCACGTCGATATCGGGCAGACGATAGCCGGGTAGGAGCGGCACCAGCCGGCCTTGGCGGAGATCCTCGCCAATCAGGAAGGTCGGCTGCCAGATCACGCCCTTTCCAGCCAGGGCCGCGGCCCGCACGGTGTCCCCGTTGTTGGTGCGCATGGCACAGCTGACCTTCACGACATGGGCCATGCCGGCGTCGTCCGTGAACTGCCACTCGTCCTCCATGTGTGCGTAGGTGTAGCCGATGCAGACGTGCTTCGTGAGGTCGGCCGGAATGGTGGGGTTGCCGTGACGGGTGAGATAGGCGGGGGCGGCGCAGACGACGTTACGCGAGGTCGCCAGCTTGCGGGCGACATGACTTGCGGAGCCGGAACGCGAGATGCGGATCGCCAGATCGAACCCCTCCTCGACGATGTCGACGACCCGATCGATCAGCACCACCTCGAGCTCGACCGCTGGATAGCGCTCCATGAATTTAGGCCAGAGCGGAGCCAGGTGGAGGATGCCGAAGCTCAGCGGCGCGTTGATGCGCAGCCGGCCTCTGGGCTGCACCGTTGTCGACGCGGCCAGGGCTTCTGCTTCGGCGACATCGTCGAGGATCGATCGGCAACGCTCATAGAGCGCCTGACCGCTTTCCGTCAGTGACAGCTTGCGCGACGTGCGGTTCAGCAGCCGCGTGCCCAGGTGTGATTCCAACTCGCTGATGTAGCGCGTCACGTTGGCGGGAGAGGTGTCGAGAGTGTCCGCCGCGCGCGTAAAGCTGCCGCGGCCAACCACGGTGACGAAAACCTCAAAGGCCCGTAGCCGATCCATCTGGTCAATCATCATTCATAAAAGATGAACAGTCAAACAATTGTGCGCCGCTTCACGTTGGTCAATATGAATTTTAGATTGGTGCATCCGCCGGCGCATGAGGTGCCGAGCGAGCAGATGAAGGGATTTTTTGAAATGTCGAAACTGACCGGAAAGGTGGCCATCATCACGGGTGCCAGTTCTGGCATCGGCCGAGCCACGGCGAAACTGTTTGCACAAGAGGGGGCCAAGGTCGTGCTGACGGCCCGACGCGAGATCGAACTCGCCAGTCTGGTTGACGAGATCGCGGCGGAAGGCGGCGAGGCTGTCTACCGTGCCGGCGACGTGCGCTCCGAGGAACTGGCGTCCTCGCTGGTAGCCCTTGCCATTAGCCGCTTCGGCCGCCTCGACATCGCGTTCAACAATGCCGGGACACTTGGTGAATTGGGCCCGACTACCGGAATCTCGGCACAAGGCTGGGTCGACACCGTCGCCACCAACCTGACCAGCGCCTTCCTTGGCGCCAAGCATCAAATCCCGCCGATGATTGCGCAGGGGGGCGGCTCGATCATCTTCACCTCGACTTTCGTGGGCCACACTTTTGCGTTCCCCGGCGGTACTGCCTATGCGGCGAGCAAATCGGGTCTGATCGGCCTTACGCAGGCGCTGGCGACCGAGTTCGGTGCGCAGGGCATACGGGTCAACGCGATCCTGCCGGGCGCTGTGGACACGGCTATGTACCAAGAGATGAACAATACTGCCGAGGCGCAGGCTTACATCACGAGCCTGCACGCGCTGAAGAGGGTGGCTACTCCTTTGGAGATGGCGCGTTCGGTGCTTTACCTCGCCTCGGACGATTCGGCATTCGTTACTGGAACCGCCTCCCTGGTCGATGGTGGAGCTTCGATTTCCCGCAGTTGATGGCATCATGCCCGGCGGGCTTGTCGCCGGGTATGATGCGGCCCACGTCTTGTACAGTGGCACATTGCTGAAAGGGTATCGATGTCGGCCCGGCGGGTGGTTGCACTCATGGCCGCAAGCTTGATTACCGGTTGCGTCACCGGGTCAGGATCGACCGGGCCGTTCGTCGCCAGCGGATGGGATAGCGGCTATGCCAGCCCCTACGACCGGGCCATAGCCAGCCCCTATGGCTATGGCTCGGGGCCGTTTGGCGGCGGTGTGCGGCAGGGACTCGGCCGCACGTTCCGCCCCAACCCGAGCGTGGTGTGCGATCGGGCGACCGAGACTTGCTACCGTCGTGGCCAGATCGATGCCAGTGAGACTCGCGATGTGTTCGGCCGGAAGGCCGCACGGGACGTCGACCGGGTACGCGACTGGGCGGGCACCAATCGGATCTACCGCCCCAGCGACGACGTTGCCTGCAATCGCTCCAGCAAGGTTTGCTACAAGAACGGTCATCCAGATCGCAGCGAAACCCGTGACTATTTTGGTAAGAAGGCGGCCCGTCGTATAGACTGACGGAGACTCCGAAAGACGGCAGCAAAGCTGCCACTCAGGCGGCGATACGACTTCTGTAACAAACTGAAATGAAATTGCGATGTTCCGCTGCCTGCGGCAATGGAGCGCGTCACTGTTGGGTATTCAGGAACCTATATGAGGGTTGGTCGTTCGATCAGATGTAGTGCTGTCGAATGCGAAACCTACCGCTGGCCATCCGCCTCTCGAAAGGAGGGTCAACCACGGGCGATCCAACTGTCGCGGTAGGCAACTGGAGGCAAGAATATGCGCCGATTGTCGGTGTCCTTTATCGCTTTGTTTGCACTTCTCGCGGGTATCCCTGTTGGGCATGCTGAGTTCAGTGTGCCGTCCAAGCCGGTAGCCTTCCGCCAGGTGGGAACAGCCTCATGGTACGGGCCGGGATTCCATGGCAAACGTACCGCCAGCGGCGAGCGCTTCGATCAGAACGCACTCACCGCCGCCCATCGCAAGCTGCCCCTCGGCAGTGAGGTCAAGGTAACCAATCTCGACAACGGTCGGTCGATCATCGTCGAGATCAATGATCGCGGCCCCTACAAGAAGGGCCGGGTGATCGACCTTTCCAAGGGCGCAGCTCGGAAGCTGGGGATCGTGGACGACGGCTTGGCGAAAGTACGGATCGAGGCAACCCGAGACCAGATTGCTCTGGCGGCACGTTAAGGTTCGATGTCGCTACCTGTCTTCGAAGTGCGTACCGCTACTTGCGAGCAATCCAACGCAGGCGGACCCAGGCGCTCACCCGGCGTGTAATGCGTCATGAAGACGTGCTGGCCGATATGCGCTGTGCGCTTCAGCCGTGCGAACCACGGGCACTTATCGGCGTCCATCAGTAGTGGGTTGACGAAATAGAGTGCGCCGCCGGTGGGGTCCGTTGCTGGCCAGACATCCGCCACGGCGGCCAGCCTCCACGCCTCAATCAGTCTTGTCCTTTCTTTCGGTGACTGGGCATTGGCTGCGGTCGCCAAGCTCGCGGTCTCGGGCGACAGAAGAGCTCGCCGTAAGTTGGCGTTCTCAGACACCGGCTGGAACTGGCGGCGTTGCAGTGCCACCCCACAGGCGTCGCCGGCAAAGAGCGGATGCGTCATTCGGTTGCGTATGACCCTCATGACGGCGAGCATGCCCAGCGCCCCTTCGTTGGCGGCCTCGGCGTAGGCAACAAGAGTCAGGCAGCGCCGCTGTCGATCATCCGTCGCGGCGTGGGCAGGGGAAGCCATGAGCGCCAATCCCAACACCAAGAGGAGACGCTTGCGGTGACGTGAGGTCCGGCCGAACTGCACGCTGCAGCCACTCCCACTAAAGTCTGTTCCATCTACGCGATCATGAAGTGGCACGACCAGCCGCTATATGGCGCGAAGCGGTACGAAGGCCTTGTTCCCAGGCTGTCTTCTGTTATCTCGCCACCCGAGCGCGCTCAGTGGCAGGAGCGGCGAAACTGCGGGACCTGAGCATGCGACCAGCATTGGCTGATTTTCGCCGGCCGCTCGATCAGGCGGACATGATTCCGGCTGCAGCGGCGGGGCGCCAAGCACTGTTTTTCTTCGGCACATTGATGGACCTCGACGTGCTGACCTATGTGCTCGAGCGGCCGGTCGATCTCGATGATCTCCGCCCGGCAATGCTCACCGGCTACCACCGCGTGGCGATCGAGGCCGCGAGCTATCCGACCCTGCGTATGCGGGCAGGTGCGCAGGTCCCCGGTCGCCTGCTGAGGCGGGCGAGCCGACGCGACATCGCCCGGATCAATCATTTCGAGAGCGGCGAGTATCGCGCCGAGCTGCATTCGGTCGCCACCGAAGACGGCGCCGAGCACTCGGCATGGCTCTATCTGGGCCTGGACCATCTGGCCTGCACAGACGAGACTTGGTCCCTTGAGAGCTGGCAGCGCTGGCACAAGCCTGGGTTTTTCTCGGCTTGCGATGGTTGGATGGCCGATTTCGCGGCACTGGATTGATCCCGAGCACTGAGGCAAGCGGATGGCTCTCTCGGCCGCCGACATCGAGCGCTATCGTGACGATGGCTTCCTCAAGGTTGAGGGCTTTGCCACCGAAGCCGAGTGCGACCGCCTGCGGGCGCGGATGGACGAGCTGTTGGCCGCGTTCGACCCGGCCGGCATCCGCACCGTATTCGCGACCGACGATCAGCGGCATGCGCAGGACGAATGGTTCCTGGAATCCGGCGACAAGCTGCGTTTCTTCTTCGAGGCCGGGGCCTTCGACGCCGAAGGTGTCTTGCATCAGCCGAAGGAGCTCGCCGTCAACAAGGCCGGGCACGCGCTCCACGACCTCGACCCCACGTTCGCCTCGTTCTCGCGCAATCCGCGCTTCGCGGCCGTAGCGGCGGCAATCGGTCTCGTCCGGCCGCTGCTGCTGCAGTCGATGTACATCTTCAAGCAGCCCCGAATCGGCGGCGAGGTGAGCTGCCATCAAGACAGCACCTTCATCCATACCGACCCCTTGAGTTGCGTCGGCTTCTGGCTCGCGCTCGAGGATGCGACCGAAGCCAATGGCTGCATGTGGGCAGAGCGGGGCGGCCACCGTCGACCTTTGCAGGCGCGGTTCGTGCGCGAAGGCAACACGACCCGGATGGTGACACTCGATCCGGAGCCGCTGCCGACGCAGGGCCTGGTGCCGCTGCCGGCTCGAAAGGGCACGCTGATCCTGCTGCATGGGCAGCTGCCGCATCGCAGTGGCCCGAACAGTTCGGACCGCTCGCGCCATGCTTTTGCGCTCCATCTGATCGATGGGGCATGCCGCTACAGCGCCGACAACTGGCTACGGCGCAGTCTCGACATGCCGCTGCGCGGTTTTTGATGCCATGATCGAGAAGCTGCGATGCTTGAGCGGACGATGAAGGACAGCCAGGCTCGGAACGTGCTGGGCGAGCCGCTGCAGACATGCTCGGAACGGCCCATGACGGGCTTCTACCGCACGGGTTGCTGCGAGACCGGTCCCGACGACCGCGGGGCACACGTGGTCTGCAGCCAGGTCACCGCCGAATTCCTCGAGTTCTCGCGGCGTCGCGGCAACGATCTGGTCACGCCCCAGCCGGCCCATGGCTTTCCAGGCCTGAAACCTGGCGACCGTTGGTGCCTCTGTGCTGTGCGCTGGCAGGAGGCGTTCGAGGCCGGTTATGCGCCGATGGTGGTGCTGACCGCGACACACGAACGGGCTCTGGAGACGATCCGGTTGGCCGATCTCAAGCGCCATGCGTTGGATCTGAGCTGAACCCGATCGTGCCCGCACCCGGCTGTTGTCATCGGGCCGTG
Organism: Geminicoccaceae bacterium; assembly: GCA_049292515.1. GTDB lineage: Bacteria > Pseudomonadota > Alphaproteobacteria > Geminicoccales > Geminicoccaceae > Benzoatithermus. The sequence goes on along the minus strand of JBATRI010000331.1, from coordinate 12,873 downwards.
GTTCAGGGCAAGTACGAGTGAGCAACCGGGCCGGTCATCTCGGTCGAGGAGGGGTAAATGCCGCTAAGCTGGGTGAAGACGAAGTTCAGTGACTTCAGGTCCCAGGTCCTGAGCGAGCTGGCGACCGAGTTCGAGGCCGAGGTCAGCGATGATCTGGTGGAGGCGCTGGCGGCCGCCACGTCGCTGGTGGCATTTGCCGACGGTGTTTCGAGCCCGGAGGAGCGCGAGGAGCTGCTGGCCGTCTTCGAGGAAGAGGACCGGCTCACCGAGCTCGATCTGGATGACCTGTTCGACGCGTTCGACGACTACGCCGAGAGGTTCGTCGAGGACGCCAAGGCCGCCGACAGCGAGGCGCTGGCGGCTGTGGCCGTGTTCGACGACGAGCCTGAGCTCGGGCGTCTGGTGGTTCGCGCTGCCCTGGCGGTCGGTACCAGCGATGGCGTGCTCACGGAAAGTGAGCAGGCCGCGGTTAAGCGCCTGTGCGAGACGCTTGGCATCGAGGTCAAGGAACTGACCAAGCCGGTGGTACGGCGCCACGACGATCTGGACGATGACGACCAGGAGATCGACGACGACCGCGACGAGTGAGCCGATCGTGGCTGCTATCCTGCCGCGGCTTGCGACTTGAGCATTGCCACCACTTCGGCGTCCTCGACCTGACGGAAGTCGCGGTAGTAGTTCCCCACCGCCATCAGGTCCGGCGGGCTGTGCAGGCAGACGATCCGGTCGACCTCCGGCGCCAGATGGGCCAACGTCGAGGCGGCCGCCACCGGGATCGCCAGCACCAGCTCCGCGGGACCGGCGCGACGCACGGCATGGAGCGCTGCTCGCACGGTGGCCCCGGTGGCGATCCCATCATCGACGATAACAGCTGTTCGGCCGATCAAGGGAACCCGAGCTCGGTTGCCGAGATAGAGCCGCCGGCGGCGCTCGATCTCGGCCAGCTGCCTTGTCTTCTCGTGCTCAAGATAGGTGTCGTCAATGTGGTAGCCTCGCACGACGTCGGGGTTCACGACCAGCTCCGGGATCGAGCCATCGACAACCGCCCCGGCGGCGAGTTCTTCGTGGCCGGGAGCCCCGATCTTGCGCACCAGGACGATGTCGAGTGGGGCGCCGAGCAAGGCCGCCACCTCGACGCCAAGAACGACGCCGCCGCGTGGCAACGCCAGGATGACCGGGTCGTGCAGGTCGAGTTCGCGCAGGCGCCGCCCTAGCCGCCGGCCAGCATCATGTCGGTCGTCGAAGATCATCGCAACCTCGCCAAGCAACAGGGCCTACCGCGGCAGGCTCCGTCAACCGTGCGTCCGCAGCACATCGCCGGCAAGATAGAGCGAGCCACAGATCAGGATATCGTACGGCTGGCTCTCGGCGGCGACAATGGCCGCGACCGCAGCCTGCGGTGAGGCAGCCGTGACGGCGCGCGCGCCCATCAGGCTGGCTATGGCTGCCGAGGCTTCCGGATCCCGCCCGAGGCTTTCGCCCGGGATGGGCACGAAGTGAAGGCTTGACGCCAGTGGCAACAGCGGCGCCAGGAACAGTGCCAGGTCTTTGGTCGTCAGCATGCCGACAATGACATGAAGGGCACGGCCTCGCGCGAGCCCCCCCAGGCTTTCGGCAAGGACGTGGCCGGCGGCTGGATTGTGACCGCCGTCGAGCCAGATCGTGGTTCCTGGCGGCGCCAGCTCGGTCATCGGGCCTGTGGTCAGCCTTTGTAGTCGGGCGGGCCAGTGTGCCTGTTGCAGGCCGCGAGCCATTACGTCGGTATCGAGGTTCGCCTCGCCCAGCTGCAGAGCGGCCATCGTGGCCAATCCGGCATTGCTGATCTGATGCACGCCCTCGAGGCTCGGGCGTGGCAGTTCGAGATGGTGCGTCGGGGTCTCGACGATCAGGCCGTTCGCCGAAGCTTGAACCTGCCAGTCGCGGCCATGGGTAAGCAGTGGTGCGCCGATCGCAGCAGCGCGCGCCTCGATCACCGCAAGCGCCTCCGGCCGCTGCGGTCCGATCACCGCCGCCACGCCGGATTTGAGGATGCCTGCCTTCTCGCCGGCGATGCTCGCCAGCGTGTCACCGAGATAGGACTCGTGATCCATCGAGACGGTCGTGATCAGACAAAGTCGTGGTTTGGCCACGACATTGGTCGCATCGAGCCTGCCGCCGAGCCCGGTTTCCAGTAGCACCCAATCCGCCGGAGCGTCCGTAAAGGCCAGGAAAGCGGCCGCGGTCGTGATCTCGAAGAAGGTGATCGGCGCGCCTGCATTGGCGGCCTCGCATCGTTCGAGACAGGCCGCCAGCCGGTCCTCCGCAATGGGCGCGCCATCCAGGAGAATTCGCTCGTTGAAGCGGACCAGATGGGGCGAGATGTAGCGGTCGACGCGCTTTCCACCGGCGCGCAGCATCGCCGCCAGCATCGCCAGCGTGCTGCCCTTGCCATTGGTCCCGGCAATGTGCACGACCGGGGGCAGGCGGTCCTCGGGGTGGTCCAGCGCTGCCAGCAGCCGCTCGACCCGACCCAGCGAAAGATCGATGCTCTTGGGGTGGAGCTGGTGCAGGCGGGCGAGGATCAGATCACTGACGGGGCTCGTCATGCTCCGCGTCCACAGGGGCCTCGGGCTGGGTCGCCATGGCCATCTCGGTCCTGACGGGTGGCACGCCACCGATCACCCGTGCATCGGCGGCCCGGTCAGGGCGCAACAGCAGGTCGAGCACACGCGCCAGGGTGGCGCGAAGCTCGAAACGATGAACGACTTGGTCAACCATGCCGTGAGCCAGCAGATATTCGGCCCGCTGAAAGCCTTCGGGCAGCTTCTCGCGAATCGTCTGCTCGATGACGCGAGCGCCGGCAAAGCCGATCATGGCGCCCGGCTCTGCCAAGTGCACGTCGCCGATCATCGCGAACGACGCCGTGACCCCGCCGGTGGTCGGATCGGTGAGGATCACGATATAAGGCAGGCCGGCTTCCTTGACCTCCTCGATCACGACGGTGGTCCGCGCCATCTGCATCAGCGACAGCGTACCTTCCTGCATGCGCGCTCCGCCGGACGAGGTCACGACGACGAAGGCCGCGTCATGCTTGACCGCCTGCCGGGCAGCGACGACGAAGCCTTCGCCGAGGCTGGTGCCCATCGAGCCGCCCATGAACTCGAAGTTCATGACTGCGATCACCGCGGGCAGGCCATCGATTCGCCCCACCGCGGCTTCCAGCGCATCGACCGCCTTGGTCTTGGCCTGCGCCTCCTTGAGCCGGTCGGCGTAGCGCTTCTGGTCGCGGAAACGCAGTGGGTCGGCCGGGCTGCGCGGCATCTCGATCCGCTGCCAGGTCCCCTCATCGAACAGGGCGGCGAAGCGATAGTCGGGCCCGACCCGCATGTGGTGGTCGCAGTGCGGGCAGACGCGTTGGTTTGCCTCGAGGTCGCGGTGGAAGATCATCCGTTCGCACGACGCGCACTGATGCCAGAGATTCTCCGGCAGATCCGGCTTCTCGCGCGTGTAGAGCGCCCGGATCTTCGGCCGTACATAGTCGGTGAGCCAGCTCATCGGGCAGCGCCGCGCACCGCGTCGGCGAGCGCCCGCACTTTGGCGTGAACCGCCGGCACGAGGGCCGAGGTGGCCTTGCCGGTGCCGTCGAGATTGCGGGCCACCAGATCGACCAGCGCCGAGCCGACCACGGCCGCATCGGCGATGCGTGCGATCTCTGCCGCCTGCTCCGGCTCCCGGATGCCGAAACCTACCGCCACCGGCAGACGGGTGTGCCGCTTGATTCGTGCAACTTCTGGAGCGACGCTGGTGGCGACCGCCGCCTTCTGGCCGGTAATGCCGGTTACCGAGACATAGTAGATGAAGCCGGAGATGTTCTCGAGCACGGTGGGCAGGCGCCGGTCGTCGGTGGTCGGAGTGGCCAAGCGGATAAAATCGAGCCCGGCCGCGCGCGCCGGCAGGCAGAGCTCCGCATCTTCTTCCGGTGGGAGGTCGACCACGATCAGCCCGTCCGCCCCGGCTGCCTTGGCGTCGGCGAGGAAGCGCGCATTGCCGTAGGCGTAAATGGGGTTGTAGTAGCCCATCAGCACGATGGGCGTTGTCCGATCGGTCGTCCGGAAGCGCCGGACGAGGTCCAGCGTGCGGGTCATCCGAGCCCCGGCCGCGAGGGCACGTAAGCTTGCCGCCTGGATGGCCGGCCCGTCGGCCATCGGGTCGGTAAATGGCATGCCGATTTCGATCAGGTCGGCACCGGCGGCGGGCAGACCTTCGATCAACGCGCACGAGGTTTCGAAGTCGGGGTCGCCTGCGGTCAGGAAGGTGACGAGGCCGGCGCGTCCCGCCGCACCCAACTGCGCAAATTGCGCGGCAATTCGCCCAGTCATTGCCCGACCCCCATGATCTGCGCGATCGTCGGCACATCCTTGTCGCCGCGCCCACACAGATTCATCACGATGATCTGGTCCGTGCCCAGCTTGGGTGCGAGCTTGATGACTTGGCCCAGCGCGTGGCTGGGCTCGAGGGCCGGCAGGATGCCCTCGAGCCTGGCGCACAGCGAGAATGCCGCTAGCGCCTCGTCGTCGGTGATCGCCTCGACCTCGATCCGGCCAATGTCCTTGAGCCAGGACAGCTCGGGGCCGATGCCCGGATAGTCGAGCCCGGCTGAGATCGAATGCGGCTCGATCACCTGGCCGTCATCATCCTGGAGCAGGTAGGAGCGCTGGCCGTGCAGAATGCCCGGCGTACCCGCGATCATGGCCGCCGCATGCTGACCGCTGGCGATGCCGTGACCCGCTGCCTCGACGGCGACGATGCGGACATCGCGGTCGTCGAGGAACGGATGGAACAGGCCCATCGCGTTCGAGCCGCCACCGACCGCTGCCACCAGCACATCCGGCAGCCGACCTTCCTTGGCCTGCAGCTGCTCCTTGGCCTCCATCCCGATCACCGACTGGAAGTCGCGTACCATGGCCGGATAGGGGTGGGGCCCCGCCACCGTGCCGATGACGTAGAAAGTGTCCAGCGGGTTGCTGACCCAATCTCGCAAGGCCTCGTTCAGTGCGTCCTTGAGCGTGCGGGAGCCCGAGGACACCGGCCGAACCTCGGCGCCCAGCAGCTGCATGCGGAAGACGTTGGGCTGCTGCCGCTCGATGTCGCGCTCGCCCATGTAGACGATGCACTCGAGCCCGAACCGCGCCGCCACCGTGGCGGTGGCGACACCGTGCTGGCCAGCGCCGGTCTCGGCGATGATCCGCTTCTTGCCCATGCGGCGGGCGAGCATCATCTGGCCGAGCACGTTGTTGATCTTGTGCGCGCCGGTGTGGTTGAGCTCGTCGCGCTTGAAGTAGATCCGAGCACCCCCGAGATGCTCGGTCAAACGGGCGGCCAGATAGAGTGGCGATGGCCGCCCGACATAGTCCTTGAACCAACCCTCAAGCTCGGCACCAAATGCTGGATCGCGCTTGGCCGCTTCGTAAGCCTGCTCCAGCTCCAAAATCAGTGGCATCAACGTCTCGGCGACAAACCTGCCGCCGTGGATGCCGAACCGGCCATGTTCATCGGGGCCGGTGCGCAGGCTGTTGGGCAACGTCATCGCAATAATCCTCTCACGCACCAGCCGCTGCCACGTCGATCCGGCGGGCTGCCGCGAAGAACGCATCGAGCTTCGCCGGGTCCTTGATGCCCGGGCGGCTTTCGACCCCCGAGGAGACGTCGACGATAGGTGCCCCGGTCAAGGTGACCGCAGCTTGCAGATTGGTGGCCTGCAGGCCACCAGCAAGGAGCCACGGCTTCGCAAGTGATAAGGGCTGCAGCAGTCGCCAGTCGAAGGGCAGGCCGTGGCCACCGGGCCACGCTGCATCGCGTGGCGGCTTGGCATCGAACAGCAGCATGTCGGCGGCGTCCGCGTAGGCGGCCACCGACGCGAGGTCGTCGGCGGTCTCGACTCGCAATGCCTTGATCACCCGACAGCCGGAGCGGAGGACGATGTCGGCAACGCGCTCGGGAGTCTCGTAGCCGTGCAGCTGCAGTACATCCAGGGGAACGATCTGAAGCAGGGCGTCGATCTCCGCATCCGTGGCGTCGACAATGAGGCCGACCGCCTGGGTCCCTGTCGGCACCGCCGAGACCAGCTCGCGGCCGCGGGCAGGATCGAGGTAGCGGGGTGAGGGTGGGTAGAACACGAAGCCCAGGAAGGCAGCGCCAAGCTGCGCCACCTGGGCGACCCGCTCCGGCTCGGTGAGCCCGCAGATCTTGACCTGGAGGGCCACGCTAGGCCGTCGCCTGCAATTGCCGCGCAATCGCCGCTGCGGCTTCCGCCGGTGAGGCAGCCTGCGTGATCGGCCTGCCGATCACCAGAATGTCGGCACCCGCTGCCAGGGCTTCGGCTGGCCCCATGGTGCGTTTCTGGTCGTCGCCGCCGGAACTGGGCCGGATGCCTGGCACCACCAAGCGTGGCATGCCACCGAGGGCAGCGCGCACGGTCGCTATTTCCAGCGGTGAGCAGACGAGGCCGGGCAATCCAGCGTCGAGCGCGAGGCGACTCAGGCGCAGAACCTGCTCGGCGGGCTTCGCCAGTACGCCAGTGGAGACGAGATCGGCTTCATCCAGGCTGGTGAGGACGGTAACACCCAGCAGTGCAAGCTTGGTAGGCGCGCTGGAAGCGGCGGCTAACGCTGCGTCCAGCATCTCCCGACCGCCGGCAGCATGCAGGGTCAGCATCGTCACGCCCAACCGCCCGACCTCGCGCACGGCGCCCGCTACGGTGTTGGGAATGTCGTGCAGCTTCAAATCGAGAAATACCGGCAGACCTAGCGCAACCACGGCCCCGACGGCACGCGGACCCTGAGCGGCGAAGAACTCGAGCCCGAGCTTGACGCCACCGACATGCGGGGCGACGGCGCGAGCAAGTGCCAGAGCGCCGTCGAGATCTGGGCGGTCGATGGCGCAGAAGATTGGGTTGGCGAGCACGTGAACCTGCAAATTCGGTAGGCGGGAGCAAGCGGAGCGCGCTTATAGCAGACCCATCCGCCACTGCCAAAGAGCGTCGGTCAATGGTGGGATACGGTAGCCTCGTGTACCAGCTTGGCTGCGACCAAATCCTCCAGCGCCGTGCCGACCGATTTGAAAACCGTGATGGCGGACGGCTCGCGGCGGCCGGCGTGGGTGCCCGCGCACAGATCGTGCAGTTCCGCCCGAACGCGATCGCGGGTGAGCACTCCGGAGCGGATCGCCTGCAGCACGTCGCCTGCCTCGGCCAGCGCCCCTTCGAATGTATCGACGAAGACCTCGCCCACGCGCATCACCTCGTCGTCGCTCTCGCGCATGTCCGGGGTGAAGCTACCGACAAGGTCGACATGAGTGCCGGGTCGAAGCCAGCTGCCCCGTATCAGTGGCTCACGGCTCAACGTGGCACAGGAGACGATGTCTGCCGTGCGCACGGCCGTCTCAAGATCGTCGACCACCGTTACCGGCAGCGGATCGGCGGCAAAGCCCTGGGCGACTGCCTCAGCTCGTGCCCGCGAACGATTCCAGAGCCTGACCTCGGCGATCGGCCGCACCGCAGCATGGGCGCGAATCAGGTGCGGCGACATCGCCCCGGCGCCGACCATGGTCAAGACCCGGGCGTCAGCACGGGCCAGGTACGAAGCCGCGAGGGCGGAGGCTGCGGCAGTGCGACGCACGGTGAGCGCCGCGCCATCCATGACGGCCAGCGGTGTGCCGGTCGGGCCGTCGAACAGCACGTAGAGACCCTGCACGGAGGGGAGGCCCTTGGTTTCGTTGCCGGCGGCGATGTGGACGAGCTTGACCCCGGTAACGTCACCAACACGCCACGCCGGCATTAGCAGCAAGACTGCCGGCTCCTGGCCGGGTCGGGGCACCTCGTGATGGTGCCGTACCGGTACGGCGGCGCCGTCGCGGAACCCTTGCCGGAGCGCCTCGACCAGGACGGCGTAGGGCAACGCCGTCTCGACGGCTGCCGCTCCGATCATGCGCAGCATGGGCCAGTCAGACGTGCGGTGCCGCCAGCGCCAGGGACTGCGTCTTGCGCCGGGCCTGTTCGAGGGCTTCCTGCTCCTCGCGCTCGCGGGTCAGCCTGTCTTGGTACTCGACAGCAGCCACCTTGCGCCGCAGCTGGCGCGCCTCTCGGCGCTTGCTCTGGCTCGATAGCCAAAACGCCGTGCCTCCCAGCAGCGCGCCGAGGACGAGACCGGCCAGGAAGACCGCGTAGAGCGGCATCCGGAACTGGAATGGCAGCGGCCAGAAGATGACCTCGACGATGCCGCGGTTGTCGACCGCGAGCATGACGATGACGATGACGCCCACCAGGGCGAGCAGCAGGCGAACGAGCTTGATCATCGGTGCCGACTCCGGGTGTTGCGTCCAGGCGGGAAAGGCTTCACGCGAAGACGTTCAAACGTTCACGCAGTTCTTTGCCGGTTTTGAAGTACGGGACAACCTTGTTAGGCACGGCCACTTCGTCGCCGGTTCGTGGATTGCGTCCTACCCGCTCGCCACGGGCCCGTACAGAGAAGGCGCCGAAGCCGCGCAGCTCGACGCGATCGCCGCGAGACAGGGCGGCGCTGATTTCCTCGAACACCGCGCTCACGATGCGCTCGATGTCGCGAATATAGAGATGCGGATTCGCCTCGGCGAGCCGCTTGATCAGGTCCGACTTGGTCATGCCTCCGATCCGGTGCTCTAGGCACGCTTGCGATCCGAGACCTCGGACCGTTTTGCGAGACAGTGCCAAAGGGGAGGTGGACCGTCAAGGAACCGGGCGATGCACCACGATCCCTGGACCGAGAATGATAAAGTCGGGGCCCCGACCGACGGTCGGAGCCCCGCTTTCATCAGTTCTTGGTCTGCTCTTCCTGCTTCTGGCGGAAGGCGGCACCCAGGATCTCGCCCAGGCTGGCCCCGCTGTCGGAAGAGCCGAACTCGGCCATGGCCTGCTTCTCGTCCTCGATCTGCAGTGCCTTGACCGACAGGCCGAGCCGTCGGCTGGTCGCGTCGACGGTCATCACCCTGGCGTCGATCTTCTCACCCGGCGCGTAGCGCTCCGGGCGCTGCTCGTCGCGATCGCGGGCGAGCTCGACCTTGCGGATGAAGCCCGTGGCGCCCGACGAGGTCTCGACCTCGATGCCACCGGCATTGACCTCCTTGACCGTGCAGGTCACCCGGTCGCCCTTCTTGATGCCAGCCACCGCGTGCTTGAACGGATCCTCGCCGAGCTGCTTGATGCCCAGCGAGATGCGCTCCTTCTCGACGTCGACGTCGAGCACCTGGGCGCGCACCACGTCGCCCTTGGTGTACTTCTTGACAGCTTCTTCGCCGGCCAGCGACCAGTCCAGATCGGACAGGTGGACCATGCCGTCGATGTCCTGGTCGAGCCCGACGAACAGACCGAACTCGGTGATGTTGCGGATCTCGCCCTCGATCTCCGAACCGAGCGGATGATTCTCGACGAAGGCTTCCCACGGATTGCCCAGGCACTGCTTGAGACCGAGGCTGATCCGGCGCTTCTCCGGGTCGACCTCGAGCACCATGACCTCGACCTCCTGAGAGGAGGAGACGATCTTGCCCGGATGGGTGTTCTTCTTGGTCCAGCTCATCTCGGAGACGTGGACCAGACCCTCGACACCGGCTTCCAGCTCGACGAACGCGCCATAGTCGGTGATGTTGGTGACGCGACCGGTGAACTTGGCACCCACCGGGTACTTGAGCTCGACACCCTCCCACGGATCGGCCTCGAGCTGCTTCATGCCCAGGCTGATGCGCTGCGTCTCACGGTTGAAGCGGATCACCTGCACCCGGACATTCTGGCCGACGCCAAGCACATCGCTGGGATGGTTGACGCGCTTCCAGGAGATGTCCGTCACGTGCAGCAGCCCGTCGAGGCCACCCAGGTCGACGAACGCGCCATAGTCGGTGATGTTCTTGACCACGCCGTCAAGGATCTGGCCCTCGGACAGGGTCGCCAGCAGCTCGTTGCGCTGTTCCGCCCGGCTCTCCTCGAGCACGGCGCGGCGGCTGACCACGATGTTGCCGCGGCGGCGGTCCATCTTGAGGATCAGGAACGGCTCCTGCTTGTTGATCAGCGGGCCGATATCGCGGACGGGACGGATGTCGACCTGGCTGCCCGGCAGAAAGGCCACGGCGCCGCCGAGGTCGACCGCAAAGCCGCCCTTGACCCGGCCGAAGATGTGACCCTCGACCTTGCTGGTGTCGGTGAAAGCACGCTCGAGCCGGTTCCAGCTCTCCTCGCGGCGAGCCTTGTCGCGGCTGAGCACGACCTCGCCGCCGCGATTCTCGAATCGCTCGACGAATACCTCGACGGTGTCGCCGACCTTGACCTCGGGGGACTGCCCGGGGGCAGCAAATTCCTTGAGCGGGACACGCCCTTCGGACTTCAGTCCGACGTCGACGATGACGATATCGTCGTCGATACCGACGACGGTGCCTCGGACGACGCTACCTTCGAGACGATTGTTCGAGCCCAAGGTCTCGTCCAGCATCGCGGCGAAATCGTCCAGCGATGGGCGGGGCTCGATGGTTTGGGTGGACTCCAGCATTCCGACTCCTGGGTTGGTGCGGTCGCCCGAAGCGATCCGCACCGCCTGGTCATGCGACCAGGGTTGGGGTTAAGTCCGCGAACGTTTCAGTTCAGCTGACGGAGGGGTGATCGACCGGCAGTCGGCCTGTCTCGATGTAGTTACGGGCAGCGACGAAAGCCGCGTCCGCGTCGAGGCTGGTCGTGTCGAGCATCCAGGCGTCCGGAGCGACACGCATGGGCGCGACCACCCGGTCCGCATCGCGGCGGTCACGCTCCTGCAGCTCCTCTAAAACCGCCGCGTATATAGGCTCATCGCCGCGTCCCCGCAACTCTTCGAACCGCCGTCGCGCCCGCTCGGCATCGCTGGCGGTGACAAAAAGTTTGAAGGTCGCGTCTGGGCAGATCACCGTGCCGACGTCGCGGCCAGCGAGCACCGCGCCCAGTCCGCGCGTGGCGAACCGTCGCTGGAACGGCAGCAGGGCCGCTCGCACCGCCGGCACCGCCGCCACCTTCGATGCATTTTGGCCAATACCCTCACCACGCAGCCGGCTGGGGTCGACATCCTCGGGTGCCAGATCTCGCGCAATCCGCACGGCATCATCGGCGTCACCGGCATCGAGCCCACGGTCGAGCATGGCCCGCGCCACGGCACGATAGAGCAGACCGGTATCGAGGAAGGTCAGGCCGAAATGAGCCGCCAAGCGGCGCGCCAGCGTACTCTTGCCGGACGCGGCCGGGCCATCCACTGCGATCACCAGTGGACGGCTCACGGCTGTTCCTCCACGGGCGCGATTCGGCACCCGAGGTCGTTCAGCAGCTCCGCGAAGCTGGGGAAGCTGGTCTCGATCGCCTCGGCGCCGGCTACCGTCACTGGCGCTGCGGCCAGCCCGCCTAGGATCAGGAAGCTCATCGCGATGCGATGATCCAGCCGCGCATCGACGGTGGCGCCACCGGCTGGCTGGCGACCGCCATGGACGATCAGGTCATCGTCGTGAATCTCCACGCGCACGCCGCATGCGGCAAGGCCTTCGGCCATGACCGCCAGCCGGTCGCTCTCCTTCACCCGCAACTCGCCGAGGCCGCGCATGATCGTGGTACCGCGGGCCAAGGCCGCGGCCACGGAGAGGATCGGATATTCGTCGATCATCGTTGGTGCGCGGCCGGCGGGTACCTCGACGCCGGTCAGCTGCCCGCCGTTGATGACCATGTCGCCCACGGGCTCGCCGCCAGCGGTGTGCTGGTTCTCGATTACGATGTCAGCGCCCATTTCCATGAGGCTGGTATAGAGACCCGTTCGCAGCGGATTGAGACACACGTTGCGCAGGCGCACCGAGGATCCCTCGGTGACGACGGCCGCGACGGTTGGGAAGGCGCCCGACGACGGATCGCCGGGAACGACGAAGCTCTGCGGGGACAGCTCGGGCTGGCCGGTGATCGATACGCGGCGGCCACCGCCCTCCATGGCCTCGGTGACGACCTCCGCCCCCATCGCCGCCAACATCCGCTCGCTATGATCCCGTGACGCCAGTGGCTCGATTACCGTCGTCCGACCCGGCGCGTGCAACCCCGCCAGCAATACGGCCGACTTGACCTGAGCGGAGGCCACGGGGCTGGCATATTCGATCGGCAGGAGGTCGGTGCGGCCCGTCAGCGCCAGCGGCAGTCGGCCTTCGGAACGAGCCAGGAAGGAGACGCCCATCCGGGACAGGGGCTCGATCACGCGCCGCATCGGCCGGGAGCGCAGAGAAGCGTCGCCGGTAAGAAAGCTCGTGAAGGCATGACCGGCCAGCAGCCCCATCAGGAGCCGGGCGCCGGTGCCGGCATTGCCCATGTCGAGGACGTCCTCGGGTTCGGCCAGACCGCCGACGCCTACGCCCCAGGCCCGCCAGCTGCCGGCACCCAGGCGCTCGATCTCGACGCCCATGGCGCGCAGCGCTGCGGCGGTAGCCAGTACGTCCTCGCCTTCGAGCAGCCCCTCGATGCGGCTCTCGCCCACCGCCATCCCCGCCAGCATGAGCGAGCGGTGCGAGATCGACTTGTCGCCCGGCAATACGGCCGCACCGGATAGTGCACCGTGAGGCGCTGCCCGCAACAACATGCTGAAACCCTGTTGGCTGTTTTGGTTCGGCCCGCCCGTGCGCGCGGAATTTGCTTTTGACAGCTCGGGTCGATCATGGCAATTGCCCCGCTCGCTCTCGACCGTCCACCGGAGAATGCTGTTGGCCAAGCCCGAATGGGGCACGAAGCGCATCTGCCAGAGCTGTGGCGTCCGCTTCTATGATTTCGGCCGCTCCCCGATCGTCTGCCCGGCCTGCGGTGGGGTGTTCGATCTTGAAATTCTCAAC
>JBATRI010000330.1:0-5648 GCA_049292515.1 Geminicoccaceae bacterium | reverse complement strand
GCCCTTGGCGATATGGTAGACGACGAGCTCATGGTGGACCGCCCCCGGCAGCACGAGCTCGAACCGCTCGAGCGGCCCGTGCTTGGGCGCCGCCAGCAGCTTGAGCCGCCGCGCCGCGCCGCTCAGGGTCCAGCCCTGCAGCACCAGCGAGACCAGGACGACGACGAAGGTGGCGTTGAACATGGTCTGCGCGCGCGGCAGCGCGTGCAGCAGCGGCAGGATCGCCAGCAGGATCGACACCGCACCGCGCAGCCCGACCCAGGCGACGAACGCGGTCTCGTTGCGGCTGAACCCGAACGGCAGCAGGGTGAGCCACACCGACACCGGCCGGGCGACGAAGACCAGGAACAGACCCAGGGCGGTGGCCGGCAGCAGGATGTCGCCGAAGGTCGACGGCGTCGCCAGCAGCCCCAGGGTCAGGAACATGGCGATCTGCGCCAGCCAGGTCATGCCTTCCTGGAAGCGCTGCAAGGCCGCCGCCGGCCGGAGCTCGGCATTGCCCGCGAGCAGGCCCGCCAGGTAGACGGCAAGAAAGCCGCTGCCGCCCACCATGTTGGTGGCGGCGAACAGCAGCAGGGCCAGCCCCAGCACGACCAGCGGGTAGAGGCCGGCCTCCAGCTCGACGCGGTCGACCGCCTGGATGATCAGCAGGCCGCCGGCGACGCCGAACACGGCGCCGATGCCCAGCTGCAGCGCGAACGACTCCACCAGCGCCCAGCCCAGGCTCTCGCCCGCGGCTTCACCGGCCAGCACCGCCACCAGCGTGGCGGTGAGAAAGATCGCCATCGGGTCGTTGGTGCCGCTCTCGACCTCCAGAGTCGACCGCACCCGGTCACGGACGGTGATGCCGCCGGCCCGCATCAGGAAGAACACCGCGGCGGCATCGGTCGGGCTGACGATCGCCCCCATCAGCAGCGACGGCACCAGGGTGAAGTCGAACAGCAGATGCACCGCCATGGCGGTGATGCCGGCGGTCAGCAGCACGCCGGCGGTCGCCAGCGCCATGGCCGGCCCGGCCACGGCACGCAAGGTCTTGATCCGGGTGGCGAAGCCGCTGTCGAACAGGATCACCGCCAGCGCCACCGAGCCCACGAAATAGGCCATGGGCGCATTGTCGAACTCGAGCCCGAGCCCGTCCTCGCCGACCAGCAGCCCCAGCCCCAGGAACAGGAGCAGGAGCGGCGCCCCCAGCCGCGATGCCAGCACGCTCGTGAAGATGCTGATCGCGATCAGGCCGGCGCCGATCAGAATGGCGAGGTTCATCCAGTCGGGCATCGAGGCGCTGCAACTCCGGGCTCGGGCAGGCGAATGAGGGCCCTTGGCATTTGGCCCCTCCGCCGCGCCGATCAACAGGATCCGGCACGGCTTCCGCTAGCCACGGCGATGCCGCTATGGTCGCCGCCACCATCCGGGGAGGACAAGGGATGACGGACTACCTGCAGCAGCGGATCGACCTTGCCTGCGCGCTGCGCTGGGCGGCGCGGCTGGGCCTGCATGAGGGCGTGTGCAACCATTTCTCGCTGGCGGTGGCCGAGCCGGACGGAATCGTCCGCGGCGACCGGTTCCTGATCAACCCTTACGGCTGGCACTGGTCCGAGATCACCGCCTCCTCGCTGGTGCTGTGCGACGCCGACGGCAACGTGCTCGAAGGCGACAACAGTGTCGAGCCCACGGCCTTCTTCATCCATTCCCGCGTCCACCTGGGCGCCCCGCAGGCGGTCTGCGTGCTGCACACCCACATGCCTTACGCCACCGCCCTGACGCTGCGCCAGGATGGCAGGCTCGCGATGTGCGAGCAGAACGCGCTCCTGTTCTATGGCCGGATCGCCTACGACGAGGACTATGGCGGGCTGGCGCTGGACGGCACCGAGGGCGACCGGATCGCGGCGCAGCTCGGCAATGCCAGCGCCCTGATGCTCGCGAGCCACGGCGTCATCGTCACCGGCCGCAGCGTCGCCCAGGCGTTCACCGACCTCTATTACCTGGAGCGGGCGGCGCAGGCCCAGGTGCTGGCGGCCTCGGGCGGCCACAGGCTGCGCACCATCCCCGAGGAGCTGCAGCAGCGCACCGCGCAGCAGCACATGCAGGAGTATGACGGCCTGGCCGAGCGCCTGTTCGGCGCCTATCGGCGCATGCTGGACAAGCAGGAGCCCGACTACCGGTCCTGACCGGTCCCGACCCCCGCAGTGGCGACGTCGGGCCGGTGCCCGCTGACCTCGGCCCCGGCCCCCCCCGGCAGGGCCACGAACGCCAGGGCCGAGGCAGCGGCACAGACGCCGACGATCAGGAACGCCGGAAGGAAGTCGCCGGCGTGCAGCTCCGTGCCGCCGCGGGCGGTCATGGTCGCATGCAGCAGCAGCGCCCCACTGCCGACGCCGACGCTCAAGGACAGCTGCTGTGCCATGCTCGAGAAGCTGGTGGCCCGGCTCATCTGCTGGCGGTCGATATCAGCGTAGCCCAGCGTGTTGACGCTGGTGAACTGCAGCGAGCGGAAGAAGCCCCCGACCAGCAGGATCGCCAGGATCAGCAGATGCGGCGTGTCGGGGCGGAACAGCGCGATGGCCGCGAGCGAGACGCCGCTGAGAACGGCATTGGTCAGCAGCACCCGCTTGAACCCAAACCGCCGCAGGATCGGCTTGGCCGCGAGCTTCATCGTCAAGGCACCCAGAGCCGCGGCGAAGGTGAGCTGGCCCGAGGCGAAGGCGCTGAGGCCGAACCCGGACTGCAGCATCAGGGGCAGCAAGAACGGCAGCGCGCCGATCCCGATACGGAACAGGAACCCGCCCAGGACCGCGGCGCGGAAGGTGCGGACCCGCAACAGACCCAGATCGATCACCGGATGCACGACCCGTCCGGCATGCCGGACATAGAGCAGCACGCCCACGGTGCCGCCTGCCAGCAGCGCCACCGTCGCCCAGCCGGACACGATGTCCCGCCCGATCGTCTCGAAGCCGAAGATCACGCCGACCAGCCCCACGGCACTGAGCGCGAAGCCGCCGAGATCGAGCGGCGGTGGCCGTTCCTCGCGCACATCCGGGATGTAGAGCGTCGCCAGCACCAGCCCGAGGATCGCGATCGGAATGTTGATCCAGAAGATCCAGCGCCAGTGGAAGTAGGTGGTGATGAACCCGCCCAGGAGCGGCCCCACCACCGGCCCGATCAGGGCCGGCACGGTGAGGTAGGCCATGGCGGTGACGAGATCCCGCTTGTCCACCGAGCGCAGCAGCACCAGCCGCCCCACCGGCACCATCATCGCCCCGCCCAGGCCCTGCAGCAGCCGCGCCGCCACCAGCTCCGGCAGCGAGCCGCTGAGCCCGCACAGCACCGAGCCGGCGAGGAACACCACGATCGCCGCCCGGAACACGTTGCGCCCGCCAAACCGATCCGCGACCCAGCCGCTAATCGGGATGAACACGGCCAGGCTGAACAGATAGGCCGTGATCGCGAAACTGAGCCTGACCGGGCTCTCCCCGAACGCCGCCGCGATCTGCGGCAGCGAGGTCGAGAGGACGGTCGAATCGAGATTTTCCATGAACAGCGCACAGGCGATGATCAGCGGGATGAGGGCGGTGCGCGGCACGCGGCGGGCTTTCCGAAAGCGCTGACGGGAGCACAGTCTACCGGCATCGGGCGCAGTGGGGCAAAGCAGCTCGGACACCCTGCCATGCAAGAAGGCTGCGTCCCAGTGTGCGAAGAAATTCCGAGGCAGCAAATGCGCCATTAGCGATCGCCGATGTTGCAATCGCTTGCAGAACTCGTCCTGTGTCGTCAACGCTGAGATGTTCGATGGCGACGGTTGCGGCTAGAGTATTCGCTCGGCGCTGCGACCGCACCATTGAATCACAGTAATTCTATGTTATTTCAGTGAGACCCCATCGGGACGCATTCAGGGGACCCTGCGAGACCATGCTTCTGCTTTCCGCATTCTAACCCTACCCTGAGTTGATTAGCTGGCGGATCTTTCGAATAACTTCTGATTGCATCTCGATCGAGATCAGCTAATCTACATATGTATAATACTCCCTATTATTGAGTATTAAGTTGGAAGCATTTTGGTATAAGATTAATCTCCTCTGCCGATGTGCGGCCCCCTCCGTCTGTTTGACGGTGCGGTCATGCCTCAAGCAAGCTGGCCGCAAATTTATTGCTCTTGCCCTTATCCTGCTGATCGATCCATTCGGCTTATCTTCAGCCACAGACAACCTGTCGCAAGACTTGGCGCTTATCGTTATGGCGCCGTTCTACCGGCTATTTAGCACGCAGAACCCGCCATCCGCGCCTATCACGGTGGTCCTTATCGATGAGGAGACGCTCTCCAAGCTCGGCACTGGCTATCCGCTTGACGACGATATCTTGACCCGCCTCCTGACAAGGATCGCCTGTGCGGAGCCCACGACGATGTTCCTTGACGTGCTGCTCGGCGACCCTCGGCCAGGCGGCGGTACAGTAAGCGACGAGTTGGTCGCCTTGTTGACGGCCGGTGCTTCCGCCGGCGTCAAGCGCGATCGCTCCAGAAATATCGTGCCCGCCGGCTGCAAAATAAGCACGAAAATGGCGCCGCTTTACGTGGCCGATATTCCGCCCACAGGCGGCGCGTCCGACACTATGGGGGCGGATGATGCTAGTCCGGAGGAATCTTCAATTGTGGGCCCTAGAGTTCGAGCGTCAGCAAGGCGTCTCCCTGTCCAGTGGGGCAGCGAGGCGTACCTTTACCCTACTCACCTACCCTTTGCCGAATCAATTAAGGCAGAGGGTTGGGCAACTCTGCCGGAAGTCAAGTTACCGACACCGGCAGTGCAACTCTATATCGATGTCGAGCGTTCCAGACAGGACACCCAAACCTTCGATGTCTCGGCCCTGCCGGACAATCTGGTAATTGGCTGGGGTTGGAAGCAACGGGAGTTGCCCAACTGGTATACGCAATTGCAGACAGTACCAGATAGTACTTTGTCATTAATGGCATGGCAATGTCGCCTTATTCACACAGACAATAGTCCTTATCCAAACAATTTTTGGCCAAGATTTTGGGAAGCACTTGGTATTTCGTTCTCCCAAGTAATGCTCGCCGCCATCCCTCCTTGGCGGGGTTGGTGTGGCGAGCCCACTGGGGCACCACCACAAAAATATATCTACACCTTAATTGTTCCGGCTTGGCAACTGCTTGCTCGGGCTAGTGCGGTACCACCGGCGGCTATCGACGCTGCAATTCGGGGTCGCGCGGTACTCATTGGCCAGAACGTGGTAGGTGCCGCAGACGCTGTCCATTCTCCGGTACACGGTGTTGTCCCGGGCGTCGTAGTTCACGCCCAGGCACTCGACAATCTGCTGAACTGGCACGATCGTGTGTGGCGACCGATGCCCACAATAGATTTCTTACCATCTTGGATAAGTCTTAGTTGGATATTTGCACTGATATATCTATATATTCTAAAATTTCTGGAGATTTTTTTGCCACAGCAGTTTTATTTCTCATCATTTCAGACGGCCTTAGTACTTTTTTCAATTAATATTATTATTACTATAACTAGCTCTCCATGACCTTCAGGCTGTGCGTGTTGGGCCGACGATGGCGCGGTAGCTGGTGGGCGGGGTGAGGACGGCCTGCTCGACCAGGCGGGCGAAGCGGTGGCCGATGCTGTTGGCGGTGC
>JBATRI010000329.1:0-9556 GCA_049292515.1 Geminicoccaceae bacterium | reverse complement strand
GCCTCCTGCTGCGCCGCGTCGTTCAGCCATAGCCATTCTCAAACGGGCTCTCATAGATAGGCCGCTGGCCCGGACTAGTTTCTGCCAGAATAAA
Organism: Geminicoccaceae bacterium; assembly: GCA_049292515.1. Lineage (GTDB taxonomy): Bacteria > Pseudomonadota > Alphaproteobacteria > Geminicoccales > Geminicoccaceae > Benzoatithermus. Next base: position 9,462 of record JBATRI010000329.1, on the reverse strand, counting down.
CTGTGGAAGCGGGTACTCCATAAGTATACTTTCAATTAAAGATTCTTTCTCCGCAATCGTCCAAACTAATTTCCGTTGATAACGGCGATTAACTAGAAATTGCCCACCTCGAAACCATCTATATGCGGCTTGGATGCTGACGCCCTGTGGAATTACACTCATTAGCTAAGCTCCGTAGTAAAATTACTATGTTTGCTTCGTTGCCTATCAACGCGATTGCTGGCATCTACAATTACATTAATTACTTCTTATCGTGGGCCGTTGTTGTACGCTGAATTCCTGCCGCTCCACCATCATGCTGCCAGTGCATCGGTGACCGCTTCCGGATACCGATCGATCGTCAGTAGTAGCACGCGTGTCGCCCGGTCGGGGGCGCGGCGGCCCTGCTCGCAGTCCTGCAGGGCGCGCGGGTCGAGGCCGAACCGTTCGGCGAACCTGACCCGGCTCAGGCCGGTCCGCCCGCGGATGGCGCCCACCTCGCCGGCACTCATCAAGGCGATGCGGCGCACCACCATGCCGGGCAACGTCTCGCCGCGCGTATGAGCCAGGGCCTCGCCCAGCGCCTCAATCAGCTCATCGCCCAGCTTGCCGATCATCGTGTCCTCGTCTGCTTCCGTACCATCACCGCGCCGCTTCTGGCGCACCGCGCATGGATCGCGGTCTCGACGATGATGACGATCGAATCTGCGGCAAGGCCGCACGGATGGCAAGGATCGTTCGAGGAGATGGGGCGCCCGGAGGCGCCCCGGGGCTCAGCTCATCCAGTTGCCGCCATCGACATTCAGCGTCTGGGCGACGATGTAGTCGGCGTCGTGGGAAGCCAGGAAGACGGCGGCACCCACCATGTCGTCGGGCGTGCCCATGCGGCCGTAGGGGACGGCCAGGCCCACTTGGCGCTTCTTCTCGCCCGGCTGCAGGTTCTCGTACTTGGCGAACTGGGCGTCGACCTGGTCCCACATCGGCGTGTCGATGACGCCGGGGGCGATGCCGTTGACGTTGATCTTGTACTTGATCAGGTCGAGGCCGGCACTCTGGGTCAGGCTGATCACGGCGGCCTTGGAGGCGCAGTAGACCGCGACCAGCCCTTCGCCGCGACGGCCGGCCTGGCTCGCGAAGTTGACGATCTTGCCGCCGCGGCCCTGGTCGACCATCTGTCGGGCCGCCGCCTGGAGCATGAACAGCAGGCCCTTGGTGTTGACGGCGAACTGCTTGTCCCAGCTGGCCTCGGTGATCTCCAGGATCGGCGCCATCTCGAAGATGCCGGCATTGTTGACCAGGATGTCGATGCCGCCGGCGCGCTGCACGACGGTGGCCACGGCGGCGTCGATCGAGCTGCGCTTGGTGACGTCGAGGCGGATGCCGAAGGCGCCGCTGCCGATCTCGTCGGCCAGCCCCTCGGCCTCGGCCTCGAGCAGATCGGCCACGACCACGGTGGCACCCTCGTCGGCGTAGCGGCGGCAGATGGCGGCACCGATGCCGCGCGCCCCGCCGGTGACGATGGCGACCTTGTCCTTGAGCTTCATGTCAGGCTCACCAGCAGGTGTAGCCGCCGTCGGCCAGCACGATGCTGCCGGTCAGCAGGCTGGAAGCGTCGGCGGCGAGGAACAGCACGGTAGACGCGATCTCCTCGGGCTGGCCCACGCGGCCCATGGGCGTCATCTCGAGCCAGGTCCGGTACATGTCCGGGCTCTCCTCGATGCCGAACTTGGTCAGCGGCGTCTCGATGTAGGTGGGGGCGACGGCGTTGACGCGCACGCCGCGCTGGCCCCATTCGCAGGCGAGCGACCTGGTCAGATGGTGCACGGCGGCCTTGGAGGCGTTGTAGAACGCCTGCGGCTGCGGCTTGTTGACGATGAAGCCCGACATCGAGCCGATATTGACGATCGAGCCGCGGCCGGCCTCCAGCATCTGCCGGCCGAAGGCGCGGCAGCACCAGAACAGGCCGTCGACATTGACGTCCATGTGGAAGCGCCAGTGCTCGTCGCTGGTGTCCTCGGCGCGCACGTCGCTCTTCGCGACACCGGCATTGTTGACCAGGATGTGCGCCGGGCCGAACTCCTTCTCGACCTTGGCCGCGACCTCGTCGACCTGCGCCGACTTGGTGACGTCCAGCGTGAAGCCGGCCGCGTCCAGGCCCAGCTTCTGCAGCGCCGCAGTGGCGCTCTCGACCCGGTCCGGCATCATCTCGGCCACGATGACCTTGGCCCCGGCCTCGCCCAAAGCCTGCGCGCAGGCGTAGCCGATGCCCTGGCCGCCGCCGGTGACGACGGCGACGCGGCCCTTCAGGTCGTATTTCTCAAGGTACATTGTCCTACTCCCGATTGGCAGCGAGGCCGCAGCCGTCAGCTTGCCTTGCGTGTGCTGACCCGGCGGATGTCGGCCAGCGGGTGGCGTTGGGCGCGCTCGACGGCCATGCCGGCACCGTCGAACAGGTGGCAGGTGAGGGGGTCGAGCTGGACCATGATCCGCTCGTGCACCCGGGTCGGGATCTCGCCGTCGGCCTGGATGACCAGCATGTCGCCGCCGGCCAGCTGGGTGTAGAGGAAGGTCTCGCCGCCCAGCCGCTCGACCACCATCACCTCGCCGGCGATCTCGCCGGTCTCGGCCGGCCGCAGATGCTCCGGCCGGACGCCCACCGTCACCGCGTCGCCCGCCTTGATCCGGCCGGCCTGGGCCGGGATGGTCAGGCTGGAGCCGCCGACGAGCTGGACCGTGGCGCCGGCAGCGTCGACGGCGGTCACCTTGGCCGGCAGGAAGTTCATCTTCGGGCTGCCGATGAAGCCGGCGACGAAGATGTTGCGCGGGTGATGGTAGAGCTCGAGCGGCGAGCCCGCCTGCTCGACGATGCCGCCCTGCAGCACCACGATCTTGTCGGCCATGGTCATGGCCTCGACCTGGTCGTGGGTGACGTAGATCATCGTCGCCTGCAGCTCGTCGTGCAGCCGGGCGAGCTCGATCCGCATCTGCACGCGCAGGGCGGCGTCGAGGTTGGAGAGCGGCTCGTCGAACAGGAACACGCGCGGCTTCCTGACGATGGCCCGGCCGATGGCGACGCGCTGCCGCTGGCCGCCGGAGAGCTCCTTGGGCTTGCGGTCGAGCAGCTTGTCGAGATGCAGCACCCGCGCCGCCTCGCCGACCTTCTTGGCCCGCTCCTCCTTGGACACTCCGGCCAGGCGCAGCGAGAACCCCATATTGTCCCCGACCGACATATGCGGGTAGAGCGCATAGGACTGGAACACCATGGCGAGCCCCCGATCGGACGGCGGCACGTCGTTGATGCGCTGGCCGTCGATCAGGAGGTCGCCCGAGGTGATCTCCTCGAGCCCGGCGATCATCCGCAGCAAGGTCGACTTGCCGCAGCCGGACGGGCCGACGAAGACGCAGAACTCGCGGTCCTCGACCTGCAGGTCGACGCCCTTGATGATCTGCACGTCGCCGTAGCTCTTCTGGATATTCTTCAGGGTGACGGTGGCCATGTTCGGTCCTCCCGATTACTTGACGGCGCCGAAGGTGAGGCCGCGCACGAGCTGGCGCTGGCTCATCCAGCCGAAGACGAGGATGGGGGCGATCGCGATCGTCGAGGCCGCCGAGAGCTTGGCCCAGAACAGCCCTTCCGGTGCCGAGAACGAGGCGATGAACGCGGTCAGCGGTGCCGCGTTGGAGACGGTGAGGTTCAAGCTCCAGAACGCCTCGTTCCAGCACAGGATGATCGAGAGCAGGGCGGTCGAGGCGATGCCCGGCAAGGACAGCGGCAGGAGCAGCATCCAGACCTCCTGCTTGGGCTTGGCGCCGTCCATCCGCCCGGCCTCGAGGATGTCCTTGGGCACCTCCTTGAAGAAGGTATAGAGCATCCAGACCACGATCGGCAGGTTCATCAAGGTATAGACGATGGTCAGGCCCCAGCGCGTGTCGATCGCACCGATGTCCCGGAAGAGAAGATAGATCGGGATCAGCACGCCGACGGCCGGCATCATCTTGGTCGACAGCATCCAGAGCAGCAGATCCTTGGTCCGCTTGCCCGGGAAGAATGCCATGGCATACGCCGCCGGTACCGCGATCAGGGTGGCCAGCAGGGTGGCGCCGACCGAGATGATGATGCTGTTCAGCGCGAAGTGGAGATAGTCGGCGCGCTCGCGGACCACCGTGTAGTTCTCGAGCGTCGGCTCGAAGAACAGGGACGGTGGCGTCCTGACCGCCTCGACCTCGGTCTTAAAGCTGGTCAGGAACATCCAGAAGATCGGAAAGAAGATCAGCCCGGCGACCGTCCAGCCGACGACAGTGAGAATGAGCTTCTCGCGGGTCTTGGGGTGCATGGCTGGGCCCTCAGTCGGCGATGTTCTTGGCGATGGAGCGCACCAGGAAGATTGCCACGATGTTGGCGAGGATGACCGCGATGACGCCACCGGCCGAAGCACCGCCGATATCGTACTCGCGCAAGGCGCGCAGGTAGATCAGGAAGGCGAGGTTGGTCGAGGCGAGGCCGGGGCCGCCCGAAGTCGTGACGTAGATCTCGGCGAACACGGACAAGAGGAAGATCGTCTCGATCATGATGACGACGCTGATCGCGCGGCCGAGATGCGGCAGGATGATGAAGAAGAACATCGAGAAGGGGCCGGCACCATCCATGCGCGCCGCTTCCTTCTGCTCGGAATCGAGCGACTGGATGGCGGTGAGCAGGATCAGCAGTGCGAACGGCAGCCACTGCCAGGCGACGATGACGATCACCGAGGTGAGCGGCAGGGAACCGAAGAAGTCGATCGGCTCGAGCCCGAACAGCCGCGCGAAATAGGCGAACAGGCCGTTGACCGGATGCATCAGCATGTTCTTCCAGATCAGCGCGCTCACCGTCGGCATGACGAAGAACGGCGCGATCGCGAACAGGCGGGCGACGCCACGGCCATAGAATTCCTGGTCGAACAGCACGGCCAGCAGCGTGCCGAGGCCGACCGTGATCGCCAGCACCCAGAAGACGAGGAAGAGCGTGTTGGCCATCGCCGTCCACAAGGACGGATCGGTCAGCAGGTAGGTATAGTTGTCGAACCCGGCGAACCCGCTCGTCGTGGGGTCCAGCAGGTTGTAGTACTGGAACGAGAACCACAGCGTCATCGCCAGCGGCACGATCATCCACAAGAAGAGGACGATCACCGAAGGTGCCACCAATGGCTTGGTGTTGACGTTACGCTTGGAAAGTGGGCCGGCGCCGACGGCTGTTGCTGTGGCGGTCGAGGTACTCGCCATCTCGGTTGCTCACGGCTGCGAGGGATGATGGGTGCTGCGGGTCCGCGGACCCGCAGCACGCGAAGCTCAGCTCACTTGGGGTAGCCGGCCTGCTTCATCGTCCGCTCGGCAGCCCGCTGCGCGGTCTCCAGCGCCTGGTCGACGGTCACCTGACCGGCGAGAGCGGCCGCGATCTGCTGCCCGACCGTGGTGCCGATGCCCTGGAACTCGGGGATCGCCACGTACTGAATCCCGATATAGGGCACGGGGTCCTTGGTCGGCTTGGTGATGTCGGCGCTGGCGATCGACTCGTAGACGACGTCGGCGAAGGGCGCCGCCTCCTTGTAGGCCGCGTTCTCATAGGTCGACTTGCGTGTGCCCGGAGGGGCCGAGACCCAGCCGATCTCCTCGCCGACCAGCGTGACATAGTCCTTGGAGGTCGCCCATTTCACGAACGACTTGGCGGCGTCCGTCTTCTGCGAGGTGCTGGGGATGCCCAGGGCCCACGCCCAGAACCAGCCCGAGCCGTTGCTGGTGACCTCGATCGGCGCCGGCGCGAACCAGGTCTTGTCGGCGACCTGGCTTTCCTTGGGATTGAAGATGTAGCCGGCAGCCGAGGTCGCATCGACCCACATGGCGCAGTGGCCGGTGGCGAACAGCGCCCGGTTCTCGTTGTGACCGTTGCTGGTCGCACCCGGCGGGCCGTACTCGTTCATGTTCTTGACGTAGTAGCTGACCGCTTCCTTCCAGGGCTCGCTGGTGAGCTGCGGCTTCCACTCCATGTCGAACCAGCGGCCACCGAAGGAATTCACCATCGGGCCGACGAAGGCCATGTTCTCGCCCCAGCCGGGCTTGCCGCGCTGGCAGAAGCCGTACTGCTCCTTCGACTTGTCGGTGAGCTTGCCGGCATATTCGGAGATCTGGTCGTAGGTCGGCTTGTCGGGCATCGTGATGCCGGCCGCCTCGAACAGGTCCTTGCGGTAGTATGTGAACGAGCTCTCGGCGTAGAACGGGACGGCGTAGAGCTTGCCGTCATAGGACAGGCCGTTCATCACCGACGGAATCAGGTCGTCGTAGCCATAGTCGTCGCCGAGGTCGTTCAGCGGCGCCAGCCAGCCCTGCTTGCCCCAGATCGGCGCCTCGTAGGAGCCGATGGTGATGATGTCGAACTGGCCGCCCTTGGTGGCGATGTCGGTGGTGACGCGCTGCCGGAGCACGTTCTCCTCGAGCACCACCCAGTTGATCTTGTTGCCGGTGGCTTCTTCCCACTTCGGCGCCAGCTTCTGCATGTTGATCATGTCGGCGTTGTTGACCGTGGCGATGGTCACGGTCTCCGCCTGCGCCGAGGCGCTGGCCCCGAGCAGGGCAGCGGTGACGGCGGCAAGGATTCCTGGCTTCAGCATGATCTTTTGCCCTCCCTTGTAATTCTGAGCGAATGCTCGCCTCGTGGGCGAACGTCCCATTCCTGCGCGCTTCAGTCAAGCCCTTTCCCGGCCTGCAGCACGGCCTCGGCCGTACGCTCGTCGGTGATCAGCCCACTCACCAGACCGCCGCGCAGGGCAGACCGGATTGCCAACACCTTTTCGGCGCCGCCTGCAACCCCAATGATGTGCGTGTGCGCCAGGTCCGCCAGCGGCAGGCCGGCATGGCGCTCGTTGGTGGCGCTGTCGATGACCCGGCCGGCGCCATCGAACGCCCAGCCGGCGATCTCGCCGACGGCACCCTTGTCGATCAGCTCGACGATCTCCTGGTCGGTTACGAAATGATCCTGATGCATGGGTGCCTGCCAGGAGATCTGCGCGATACCGACAAAGGCCACGGTCGCCTCCGTCGCCAGCTCGCGGATGACGCGGTAGGACCGTTGGGTCTGCAGCAGTCGCTGTTCCTCGACAGTACTGGCGATGACCGGCGTGGGCATCGGGAAGCATTGCGCGCCGGTTCGCTCCGCCAGCCGCATGACCACCTCGTAGGAGCTGGCCTGACCGTCGCGCGAAATCGCGCCGACCAGCGAGACCAGCTTGTGCTGCGGGCAGCTCATCGTCGGCAGCTCGTCCACCATCGCCCGTAAGGTACGGCCGGTCGAGAACGCGAGTACCAGTGGTGATTTCTGCGCGAGATAGGTGGCCAAGTGTTCGGCGGCGCCGATGCCGATGCAGGGGATCGCACTGTCGGCGGTCGGATCGGAGGGCTCGACCCGGCAGACGGCGAGGCCGAACTGGTCGTGCAGCGCCTGTGCCAGAGCCATGCCCCGGGCCAGCGGATGGTCGAGCCGGAACTTGATCAGCTTCTCGCTTACGGCGAGCGACACCAGCCGTTGGACGGCCTGCCGGGAGACATTGAGCTTCTCGGCGATCTGGTCCTGCGTGTTGGCGGCGACATAATAGAGCCAGGCCGCCCGCGCAGCGAGATCGAACTTGCGATCGGTTCTCCCCAATCGGCGCCCTCCCTGGTGTTTGATTGTTGCGCGCCGGTCAGCGTACGAGCAGGCAAATGCTCATACAACATGCAATTGTCATTGTCGTGTTTGGTGCGCTGGTTGCGCCATTGCCTCGCGGATCAGCATGACCTACCACCACCGGTACGGGTCGCAACGCCGCCGCAGGAATGGCGGACACATGCCGAGCAGGCAGGGGGGAACGATGTCGGACCGACTGCAGGAGGAGGCCCTCGAGTACCATCGGTATCCCGTGCCGGGGAAGCTCGCCGTGGTCGCGACCAAGCCGCTGGCCACGCAGCGCGATCTGTCGCTGGCCTACTCCCCCGGGGTGGCCGCGGCCTGCGAGCTGATCGTGGCGGATCCGGTCAGTGCGGCCGAGATGACGTCCCGAGCCAATCTGGTGGCCGTGGTGACCAACGGCACCGCCGTGCTGGGGCTGGGTGCCATCGGCCCGCTGGCCTCCAAGCCGGTGATGGAAGGCAAGGCGGTCCTGTTCAAGAAGTTCGCCGGGATCGATGCGTTCGACATCGAGATCGACGAGCTCGACCCCGACAAGCTGGTCGACATCGTGGCGGCGCTGGAGCCCACCTTCGGCGCCATCAATCTGGAGGACATCAAGGCGCCGGAGTGCTTCATCGTCGAGGCCAAGCTGCGCGAGCGGATGAAGATCCCGGTCTTCCACGACGACCAGCACGGCACCGCGATCATCGTCGCCGCCGCGGTCAGGAACGGGCTGCATCTGGTCGGCAAGTCGATCGAGACCGTGCGCCTGGTGGCGAGCGGCGCCGGTGCGGCGGCGCTGGCGTGCCTGAACCAGCTGGTCAGCCTGGGCATGCGCCGCGAGAACATCCTGGTGACCGACATCGACGGCGTGGTCTACGAAGGCAGGCCCACGCTGATGGACCCGTGGAAGGCGCGCTATGCCCAGCCCACGTCGATGCGCACGCTGGCCGAGGCGATCGAGGGGGCGGACATTTTCCTGGGTCTTTCGGCCGCGGGCGTGCTGAAGCCCGAGATGGTGGCGCGGATGGCGCCGAACCCGCTGATCCTGGCCCTGGCGAACCCCAACCCGGAGATCCGGCCGGAGCTCGCCAAGGAGGTCCGCCCGGACTGCATCATCGCCACCGGGCGCTCGGACTACCCGAACCAGGTCAACAATGTCCTGTGCTTCCCGTTCATCTTCCGAGGTGCCCTCGACGTCGGCGCCACCACGATCAACGAGGAGATGAAGATCGCCTGCGTCGACGCGCTGGCCGGGCTGGCGCGGATCCCGCCGCCGGAATCGGTGGCCGCCGCCTACGGCGTCGAGGACCTGCAGTTCGGCCCCGACTATCTGATTCCCAAGCCGTTCGACACGCGGCTGATCGTCGATCTGCCGGTGGCGGTGGCCAAGGCCGCGATGGCCACGGGTGTCGCCACCCGGCCGCTGGCCGACGTCGATGCTTACCGGCAGCGCCTGTCGCAGCGGGTGATCCGCTCCGGCCTGTTCATGAAGCCGATCTTCGAGGCCGCCCGCGGCAACCCGCAGCGTCTGGTCTACACCGACGGCGAGGAGGAGCGCGTGCTGCGCGCGGTGCAGATCGTGGTCGAGGAGCGGCTGGCGCGGCCGATCCTGATCGGCCGGCCGGAGGTGATCGAGGCCCGGGTCGAGCGCCTCGGCCTCAAGCTCCGCCTGGGCCAGGACTACGAGCTGTGCAACCCGGCCAGCGATCCGCGCTATAACGACTACGTGGCGTTCTATCTCGACCGGCTCGGCCGCCACGGCGTGACGCCGCAGACGGCGCGCGAGCGGCTGCGCACCCGGCGCA
>JBATRI010000328.1:0-1600 GCA_049292515.1 Geminicoccaceae bacterium | reverse complement strand
CGGCGAGCCAGGCCCGCCAAGCCGGCCACCAGGAGCCGTCGCGCACGGGCACCTGCGCCGCCCACATGTCGGGCGGGATGTAGGAATCGTTGGCGGCCATCGTCATGATCCGGTAGTGCCGGCGAGGATGGCCGGGCTCGCTGACGATCCCGGCATTGTGCCCGCCGCTCGCCAGCACGAAGGTGACGTCGGTGTCGCTGAGCAGGCGGATCTTGTAGACCGACTGCCAGGGGGCGATGTGGTCCTGCTCGGTGCCGAGCGCGAAGATCGGCACCCGGATGTCGGTGATCACCACCGGCCGGCCGTCGATCGCGTAGCGGCCGCGGGACAGGCGGTTCTCGAGGAACAGGGATTTCAGGTACTCGCTGTGCATCCGCGCCGGCATGCGCGTGCCGTCCGCATTCCATGCCATCAGATCGGTGGGCTCGTCGCGCTCGCCCAGCAGGTACTGGCGGACTAGGCGCGACCAGATCAGGTCGTTGGCGCGCAGCAGCCGGAAGGCGCCGGCCATCTGCGTCGTATCGAGATAGCCCTGGTCCCACATCAGATCCTCGAGGTAGGCGATCTGGCTTTCGTCGATGAACAGCATCAGCTCGCCGGCCTCGGAGAAGTCGGTCTGCGCCGCGAGCAGGGTCATGCTCGCCAGCCGCTGGTCGCCCTCGCGGGCCATCCTGGCTGCCGCAATGGTGAGGATGGTGCCGCCAAGGCAATAGCCGCAGGCATGGACGCGTCGGTCCGGCATGATGGCCTCGATGGCGTCGAGTGCGGCCATCACGCCCTTCTGCCGGTAATCGTCGAGGCCGAGATGCTGCTGCGCCTCGACCGGGTTCTTCCAGGAGATCGCGAAGACGGTATGTCCTTGCGATACCAGATACCGCACCAGCGAATTCTCGGGGGAAAGATCGAGAATGTAATATTTCATGATCCAGGCGGGGACGATCAGTACCGGCTCCGCCTGGACCTGGGCAGTGGTCGGCCGGTACTGGATCAGCTCCAGGAGATCGTTGCGATAGACGACATCGCCGGGTGTCACGGCGACGTCGCGGCCGACCACGTAGCGGTCGCTGCGGTTGCTGGCGCCGGTGATCAGTGCCTCCTGATCCTCCAGCCAGTACGCGAAGCCGCGCGCCAGATTGCGCCCGCCCTCGTCCAGCGTGCGGCGGACGACCTCGGGGTTGGCCCAGGGGACGTTGGCGGGCGAGGCGATGTCGAGCAGCTGCCGGGCGAGAAAGGCCACCTGCCGCTCGTGCTGCGCGGTGACGCCGCGCAAGCCGGTGGTGGCCGCGTGCCACCAGTTCTCGGCGAGCATGAAGGCCTGGGCGTGGATGTCGTAGGGCAGGCTCTGCCACTGTGGATCGGCAAACCGCCTGTTGTCGGCACCTGCGGGCGGTGCGACTTCCTGGCCCAGCACGCGGCGGCCGGCATAGAGACCCAGCCGTGTGCCGGCCTGCCACGCCCGATGCGCCAGCGCCATCTGCTTTCCCGGCGCGTTCATCAGGTGGACGAGCCAATCCATCTGCGCGGCCAGCAGCGCCGCCGGCGAGATGCCGTGGGTCAGGCGCGCCTCGGCGGCGTGCAGGACCCGATCCATGTTCTCCAG
>JBATRI010000327.1:0-3783 GCA_049292515.1 Geminicoccaceae bacterium | reverse complement strand
GGCGGCGCCGCCCAGGCGCTTCGGCTCGAGCCAAGTCGGGTTTCCGTCGCGGCCAGGCTACCGGCGATCGGCCGGCTCATCGTCGAGACCGACCGTGACCGCCTCGAGCTCGACCGCCTGACGAAGCCGGCCTGGGCCAGCGGCCTTGGCCGCGATCGTTTCGGTTTGTTCGCCGATCTCATGCTTCCCGGCCACAAGGATGTCGAGGTCAAGCAGCGCATGCGCTGGTGCCCGCCCGGATCGTTCGTGATGGGCTCGCCTGTGGACGAGGCGGGCCGGTACGACGCCGAAGGTCCGCAGCATGGGGTATTAATTGGATCGGGTTTCTGGCTGTTCGACACGCCGTGCACACAGGCGCTGTGGGAGGTGGTGATGGGCTCGAACCGGGGCAGGTTCCAGAGTCCGACCCGGCCGGTGGAGCAGGTGAGCTTCGAGGAAGTGCAGGACTTTATGGCCCGGCTCAACGAGCGGGTGCCGGGGCTGGATCTGGTGCTGCCGAGCGAGGCGCAGTGGGAATATGCCTGTCGGGCGGGGACGACGACGGCGACCTATGCGGGCGAGATGCGGCTTCTGGGCGAGAACAACGCGCCGGTACTGGATGAGATCGCGTGGTACGGCGGCAACAGCGGGGTGGGTTACGAGCTGGATGATGGCCAAGACAGCAGCGACTGGCCGGAGAAGCAGTATCCGCATAAGCGGGCGGGGACCCGCCCGGTGGGCCAGAAGCGTCCGAACGGCTGGGGTCTTCACGACATGCTGGGCAATGTCTGGGAGTGGTGCGCCGATCACTGGCACGCGAGCTATGATGGTGCGCCGAGCAACGGCTCGGCGTGGCTGGACAAGGACGTCGAGGGCGCTGCCGTGCGGGTCGTGCGTGGTGGGTCCTGGGGCAGTGACGCGCGCTTCGTGCGCGCGGCGTACCGCTTCAGGTACGGGCCTTCGAACCGCTTCGCCGATCTGGGCTTTCGCTGCGCCCGAGTTCAGGGCGTGAGCCAAACTGGCGAACAGGAGCGACGGGCGGGCGCCGGCGATCTTGCGGAGCGGAGCGAGCTGGACGCAGGCGCCGGCACGCCGCGGAGGCGGGCTGCCGTCAGCGGGCGGAAGAATCGCTGACGTGCGCCTCCAGTTCTTCGTCGTCCCGGTATATGGCGCCGACAAGGCGGCAGCCGAGCTGAACCAGTTTCTTGGCGAACATCGGATCCTCGGCGTCGATCGCCAGCTGATCGCCGATGGTGCCAACAGCTTCTGGGCGATCTGCGTCAGCTTCGACCAGAGCGAGGCGAGACCGGGGCCGGCCAAGCGGGGCAAGGTCGATTTCAAGGATGTGTTGAACGAGGCCGAGTTCGCGGTGTTCGCCCGTCTGCGCGCCTTGCGCAAGCAGCTCGCCGAGGCGGAAGGGGTGCCAGCCTATGCGCTCTTCACCAACGAGTAGTTGGCCGAGATGGTGCAGAGGCGGGTGAGCAGCACTACGGCCCTGCGCCAGATCGCCGGCGTCGGGGAAGCCCGCGTCGAGAAGTACGGCTCCGCTTTCCTCGATCTGCTGATCCAAGCTGGCCTGCCACGTGGGACCGTAGGGGATCCGTCCGATGCAGCGTAGCTCGGTCGGGATTGCCGAGATCGTTCATTGGGACAATCTGGCGCGCGCCTTTCACAAGGCGGCGCTCGGCCGAAGGGGCCGCGGTGACGTCGAAGCGTTCCGGGCCAATCTCGAGAGAGAGCTAGCGCAGCTTCAACTGGATCTGATGCGTGGATCCGTGGCCGTCGGCCGGATGCGACTCTTCACCATCCGTGATCCCAAGCTGCGCACGATCCATGCGCCCTGCTTTCGCGAGCGGGTCCTGCATCATGCGATCATGGCGCGGGTCGGGCCGGTGCTCGACCGGACACTGGTTTTCGATACCTATGCCTGTCGCGAGGGAAAGGGCACGCTCGCCGCGGTCCAGCGGGCCTCCCACCACGCACGATATCATGTATGGCACGCGCAGATCGATATCCGCGCCTACTTCGCAAGCATCGACCACGAGGTCCTGCTTCGACTTCTCGGCCGCAAACTCAAGAATAGTGCCCTGTTGGACCTGCTCGCACGGATTGTCGGTGCCTACGAGGCGGCGCCGGGCAAGAGCCTGCCGATCGGAGCACTGACTTCGCAGCACCTCGCCAATTTCTATCTGGGCGGCGCCGACAGGGTGCTGCTGGAGACAAGCCGAGTCGCCGGATTTGTCCGTTACATGGACGATCTGGTCTGGTGGGCGGACAACCGGGCCATAGCCCGGCGTGCGCTCGTGCGTGTCCGCAACTATCTCGCGGACGAGCTGAAGCTCGAGGTGAAGCAGCCTGTGCGGATCGCGCGCAGCCGGGACGGGCTTTCCTTCTGCGGCTTTCGCATACTGCCCGATCGCATCCTGCTCTCGCGACGACGCAAGGAGCGTTACATGACGATCCGACGCTCATGGGAGCACGCCTGCCTGGAAGGGCATATCGGCGCTGCGGCCTTACAGTCAGGCTATGCCTCGGCATTGGCGCTCACTGTCCATGCCGAGGCAAAGGCATGGCGGCGCACGGAGCTCGCCCGGCGGCCCGTTGATCCTGCCCTGGAGGAACTCTAGCATGATGGCCGGGTGTTGGCCGACAAGGCGCTGGCGAGCGGGTCGTGCGCGGTGGGTCCTGGAACAATGACGCGCGCAACGTGCGCGCGGCGTACCGCAACAGGAACGAGCCTTCGAACCGCAACGACGATCTGGGCTTTCGCTGCGCCCGAGCTCACGTGCGGATCGGAGGATCCGTACCTGAACAGGCCGGCATCCGAGGCGTCGCCGGCTCAAGCCGGCGCTCGCCGCAACGCGAAGGCCGCCGGCGTGCTGGTAGCGGCGTCAGGAAGCGCTGCGAACGCTCGCCGGCCGGTCGCCGAGGGCTGTCCGTGATGGCGTCCGTTCGGATCGAGGCGCAGAGCACGATCCAGATTGATGCGGGCCTGCACCCGCTAGTTGACGGCATTCCTCCCGATTGGGCCAGTGGCTGGGGGCAGGACCGTTACGGGGTCTATGTCGATTTCTCGCTCGGCGAGGTCCAGCAACGCCTGCGCTGGTGCCCGCCCGGATCGTTTTTGATGGGCTCGCCTGTGGACGAGGAGGGGCGCGACGGGGACGAAGGCCCGCAACACGAGGTGGTGATCGGATCGGGGTTCTGGTTGTTCGACACGCCGTGCACGCAGGAGCTGTGGCAAGCGGTGATGGGCTCGAACCCGAGCCGGTTCCAGAGTCCGACCCGGCCGGTGGAGCAGGTTGCCTTCAAGGCCGTGCAGGAGTTCCTGGCCAGGCTCAACGAGCGGGTGCCAGGGCTGGACTTGGCATTGCCGAGCGAGGCGCAGTGGGAATACGCCTGCCGGTCAGGGACGACGACGGCGACCTATGCGGGCGAGATGTGGATTCTGGGCGCGAACAACGCGCCGGTACTAGATGAGATAGCCTGGTACGGCGGCAACAGCGGGGTGGGCTACGAGCTGGAGGATGGCCAAAACAGCAGCGGCTGGCCGGAGAAGCAGCATCCGCATAAGCGGGCGGGGACCCGACCGGTGGGTCTCAAGCGGCCGAACGGCTGGGGTCTTCACGACATGCTGGGCAATGTCTGGGAATGGTGCGCCGATCACTTGCACGCGAGTTACGATGGTGCGCCGAGCGACGGTTCGGCGTGGCTGGACAAGGACGTCGAGGGCGCTGGCGGGCGGGTCGTGCGCGGTGGGTCCTGGGTCGGTGGCGCGCGCGACGTGCGCGCGGCGTTCCGCGG
>JBATRI010000326.1:0-3508 GCA_049292515.1 Geminicoccaceae bacterium | reverse complement strand
GGCGCCGTTCCGCCCGGGGCGGATGCGATCGTCATCCAGGAGAATGCCGAGGCCGCGGACGGCATGGTGCGCTTCACGACGGCCGTCGAGGCCGGCACCTTCGTCCGCGCGGCGGGTCTCGACTTCCCGGCCGGCTGGGCCGGGCTGGTCGCGGGCACCTGGCTGGACGGCCGGGCGCTCGGGCTGGCCGCCGCCATGGGCCATGTCTGGATACCGGTGCGGCGGCGGCCGCGGATCGGCCTGCTGGCTACCGGCAACGAGCTGCGCCTGCCCGGGGAGACGCCGGTCGGCAGCCAGATCATCAGCTCGAACACGATGACCGTCGGCACCATGGTCTCCGGCTGGGGCGCCAGCGCCGTCGATCTCGGCATCTGCCCCGACGACGGTGCTGCACTGGCGAGCCGCGTGCGTGACGCCAGGGGGCTGGAGATGCTGGTGACCACCGGTGGTGCCTCGGTGGGCGACTACGACCTCGTGCAGTCGGCGCTGGCACAGGAAGGGCTGACCCTGGGTTTCTGGAAGATCGCGATGCGGCCCGGCAAGCCGTTGCTGTTCGGGCGGTTGGGCGAGCTGGCGGTGCTGGGCTTCCCGGGCAACCCGGTCTCGTCCGGGGTCTGTGCCATCGTGTTCCTGCGGCTGGCCCTGCAGAAGCTGCTGGGGCTGCCGGTGCGGCTGCCACATCGTCAGCTGCCCCTCGCCCATGCCTGGACCGAGAACGACCAGCGGCAGGACTATCTCCGCGGCACCTATGAGGATGCCGACGGGCTGCAGCGGGTCCGCACGGCCGCGCGTCAGGACAGCTCGATGCTGGCCACCTTCGCGGCTGCCGATGCGCTGGTCGTACGACCACCCTTCGACCCGGCGCGGAAGGCGGGCGAGATGGTGGCGCTGATCGACCTCCGCGAGGCGCTCGACAGCCTGCGGTAGCGCTAGCCCACCGCAGCCGGACACCATCCCTGCGCTTGACCGGGCAGGAGAACCAAACTAGAACATTTCTTGCACCCAAGTCCCGCGTACTCGGCCAGGGAGGCTAGCGTGCTGACGCAACGCCAGCTGCAATTGCTTAGATTTATTCAAGATTATGTGCAGCGGCACGACGTCTCGCCGTCGTTCGAGGAGATGCGCGGTGCTTTGAAGCTACGGTCGAAATCGGGGATCCATCGGCTGATCTCGGGACTGGAGGAGCGCGGCTACATCCGGCGTCTTGCCTACCGGGCGCGTGCCCTGGAGGTGGTCAGGCCACTGCCCGAGGGCCCTGTCGGCACCGAGCTCGACACGGCCCCGTTCGAGGCCGCCTCCAACGTCGTGCGGGGCGCCTTCCGGCGGAGCCGGCCGGGCATTGCCGCGGTCGGCACGCCGAGCACCACCAGCCTGCCGCTCTACGGCCGTATCGCCGCCGGCTTGCCGATCGAGGCCCTGGCCGATTCGAGTGCCATGCTCGAAGTGCCTGGCGTGCTGCTCGGCTCGGGCGAGCATTATGTTTTGCAGGTCGTCGGTGAATCGATGGTCGAGGCCGGGATTCATGACGGCGACTATGCGGTGGTGCAGCGGTGCGAGGATGCCGACACCGGCGATATCGTTGTGGCTCTGGTCGAGGATCGCGAGGTCACGCTGAAGCGCCTGCGCCGAAAGGGTGCGTCGATCGCGTTGGAACCGGCCAACCCGAAGTTCGAGATCCGCATCTTCGGGCCGCACCAGGTGAAGATTCAGGGCCGGCTGGTGGGCCTGATGCGCCGCTACTGAGCGGTCAGCCCGGTCAGCAGCACATCCGGGACATCGGAGAACACGGCGGCGGCACCACCGGCCAGCAGGTCGCGGGCCCGCTGAGCGCTGTTCACGGTGTACAGCAGAATGGGCACCTGCGCGTCCGCCAGGGTCCGCAGCATTGCCGGGCTGAGCCAGTTGTGGCCGAGGTGGAGAGTCGTGCATGCGAGAAGCTGCATGGCCTCGGCCCAGTCGGCGGGCAAGGTGGTGGCGAGAAGCCCGCGCGGGACCGACGGCAGCCTGGCTTGCACCGGCTCCAATGCTTCACGCTCGAAGCTCGAGAACAGCAGGCGCGGAGCGTCCGCCGGCCAGATCCGGCCCATGCAGTCCGCCACCACCTCGCCGGTGCGGCGCTCGAAGCCGCGGGCCGGCTTGATCTCCAGATTGGCGCTCAGCCCCAGCTCCAGCAGTACGGCCACCGCTGCCTCGAGCGTCGGGATGGGCTCGCCGGAGAACTCCGGGCCGAACCGGCAGCCGGCATCGAGGCCCTGCAACTCGGCGGCGGTCAGCTGACTGACCTGGCCGCGGCCGTCGGTCGTGCGCTCCAGGGTCTCGTCGTGGATCAGCACGGGCACCTCGTCCCGGCTGAGCATGACGTCGAACTCGACCCAGGTCACCCCGAGCGCCCGCGCCTTGCGAAAGCCTGCCAGCGTGTTCTCGGGCGCGCGGGCCGCCGCACCGCGATGGCCGATCACCGGGGCCAGGCCCGGCAGCGCCGTTGACCGCCCGGGCAGCCATGGCCGCCAGCTGTTCTCGCGCATCGCCGTCTCCGGGGCTACAGTCGCGCCACGTGCCGCGGGCGGTCTTTCCACGGCCGGATTGATCCCGCAAGTGCACCTGCGTGGACCGGGGACGAATCCAGGATGCAGCGCCCGGCCGAGACCGACCAGCGACGCGAGACGGCTGGCAGCGACCGCCCCGCGGCGGCGCTGGCCGGCATCGTCGAGCGCGTGCTGTTCGAGCGACCCGAGACCGGGTACCGCGTGCTGCGGGTCCGGGCGGTGGGCGAGCGCGATCCCGTGGTGGTGGTGGGCAACCTGCCGCCGGCCGAGCCCGGTGAGCTGATCCGGGCGCAGGGTGGCTGGTACGACGACAAGAGCTGGGGCCGCCAGTTCCGGGCGACCACGGCCAACTTCGAGCCGCCGGCGAGCGAGGATGGTCTCGTGGCCTATCTCGCCTCCGGCCGGATCAAGGGCATGGGCGAGGAGCTGGCGCGGCGGCTGGTGAGCCAGTTTGGGGCCAGGCTCGGCGAGGTCATCGAGCGCGAGCCCATGCGCCTGCGCGATGTCGACGGCGTCGGCCCCAAGCTCGCCGACAGGTTGCAGGAGGCCTGGCAGGGTCACCGCCGCGCCCGCGACACGCTGGTGTTCCTGGCCGAGCAGGGGCTGTCGCCCAACCGCGCCAACCGCATCCTGGAAGCCTACGGTGCGGATGCGATCGCCACCGTCAGCCGCGACCCCTACACGCTCGCCCGCGACATCCGCGGCATCGGCTTCGCCACCGCCGACGAGATCGCCCTCAAGCTCGGCCTGGCGCCGGATTCCGCGCAGCGGGTGGGTGCGGCCATGGCCGAGGTGCTGCGCGAGGCCGCCGACGACGGGCACACGGCCCTGCCGCTGGCCGACGCCCGCAACCGGCTGGGCCAGCTTCTGCATGCCTCGGCCGCTGGTGTGACCGACGCCATCACGCGCGAGCAGCGCGCCGGGCGCCTGGTGGAACTCGCCGACGACGGCCAGCATTATCT
>JBATRI010000325.1:0-2357 GCA_049292515.1 Geminicoccaceae bacterium | reverse complement strand
GGCCGCGGCGCCGCCACGCCGCCCGACGGCAGCTGGGCCCACGCCCTGGCGGCGATCGACCCGACCTGGGGCGAGCCTCCCATCTGGCTGGCGCTGCAGCGCTCCGCGACACCCTACACCGACGTCTATCTGCTGGCCGCCGTCGACCTCGAGCGCGACCATGCGGGCAACATCGTCTCCGTGCCGCCGGAGCAGGCGATCTACCGGACCGTGCTGCTGCGCACGTTGTGGATCAGCGGCATCGTCACGCTGGCCTGCCTGGTGCTGGGCTATCCGCTGGCCTATCGCCTGGCGACGCTGCCCGAGGGCACCGCGAACCTGCTGATGATCCTGGTCCTGCTGCCGTTCTGGACCTCGCTCCTGGTGCGCACGGCGAGCTGGATCGTGCTGCTGCAGCGCGAGGGGCCGATCAACGAGGCGCTGCAATGGCTGGGCCTGATCAACGAGCCGCTGGCGCTGGTCTACAACCGGATCGGCGTCTACATCGCCATGACCCACGTCCTGCTGCCGTTCATGGTGCTGCCGCTCTACAGCGTGATGCGCGGCATCCCGCCCAACTACGTGCGCGCGGCGCTGTCG
Organism: Geminicoccaceae bacterium; assembly: GCA_049292515.1. Lineage (GTDB taxonomy): Bacteria > Pseudomonadota > Alphaproteobacteria > Geminicoccales > Geminicoccaceae > Benzoatithermus. The sequence continues at coordinate 1,778 of JBATRI010000325.1, read as the reverse complement.
CTGGGGGCACGGCCGACCACGGCGTTCGCCCGGGTCTACCTGCCGATGTCGATGCCCGGCGTCGCCGCCGGCTGCCTGCTCGTCTTCATCCTGGCCATCGGCTACTACATCACCCCGGCCCTGGTCGGGGGTCAGGCGGACCAGATGATCAGCTATTTCGTTGCCTTCTTTACCCTGCAGACCGTCAACTGGGGGATGGCTGCGGCACTGGGCACCGTGCTGCTGGCCGGGACCGTGGTCCTCTACCTGATCTACGCACGGCTGGTCGGCATCGACCGGCTGCGGCTGGGCTGAGCCCATGGCCGCCAGCGTCTCCACCCTGCCCACCAGCCGGACCGGCCGGGTCGTGCTCTGGGTCGTCTCGGCCCTCGTCCTGGCCTTTCTCGTCACCCCGCTCCTGGTCATCGTGCCGCTGTCGTTCAGCTCGGGCACGATGCTGACCCTGCCGCTGCCCGGCTATTCGCTGCGCTGGTACGTCGAGCTGATCGAGTCGGCGCCGTGGCAGAACTCGCTGCTCCACAGCCTGATCGTCGGCGTGATCGCCACCGTGGTGGCGACGGTGCTGGGCACGCTCGCGGCACTGGGCCTGGCCCGGTCCGAGTTCCCGGGCAAGAGCCTGCTCATGGGCCTGCTGATCTCGCCGATGATCGTGCCGCTGGTGATCGTTGCCGCCGGCGCCTACTTCTTCCTGCTGCCGCTGGGGCTGACCAACAGCCTGGTCGGTCTGGCCCTGGTGCATGCGGCCCTGGGCGCACCGTTCGTGCTGATCACCGTCTCGGCCACCCTGTCGGGCCTGGACCCGTCGCTGCCGCGCGCCGCGGCCAGCCTCGGGGCGCGGCCGGTCGAGGTCTTCCGGCTGGTGATCCTGCCGCTGATCTCGCCGGGGGTGATCTCGGGTGCGCTGTTCGCGTTCATCACCTCGTTCGACGAGGTGGTGGTGGCCATGTTCCTGACCGGCCCGCAGAACCGGACGCTGCCGCGGCAGATGTTCGACGGCCTGCGCGACAATATCAGCCCCACTATCCTCGCCGTCGCCACGCTGCTGATCCTGGTGGCCATGCTGCTGCTGGCGACCGTGGAGCTGCTCCGGCGCCGCAGCCTGCGGCTGCGTGGCGTCAGCAGCTGATCGCAGGCGGGCTCCGACTTCAGACGAGAGGGCCGATGGTGCATGCCATCGGCCCTCGGTTCGCCCGTTAGATTCGGCTTCCTGCCTGGTCAGGCGCAGGCGGCCGGGGTCGCCGAGCAGGCGGCGTTGACCAGGACAGTGATGTTGCTCGTCGTGAACCGCGAGGCGCCCTGCTGCTTGATCGCGGTGCTGACATAGCCCCAGCTGGTCACGCCGACCACGATGTTGTGGTTGGCGCCGGTGCCGAAGGAGGTGCCGTTGAGCGACGGAGCGATGCCGAGATTGACGGCCCACGGCCCGCCGCTCGAGCCACCGGTCTGCAGCGAGCCCATGACCGTGTTGTTCGAGTTGCTGGCCGAGGTGAAGCCCTGCGAGTCGGTCCGCTCCATGAGCGCGCCACTGTCGAGCGCCACCGGATAGCCGAGCTGGTTGATCAGGACCTGGCCCGAGCTGTTGTAGCTGTAGCCGTTCCAGCCGTAGCCCAGATAGCCGGTCGTGGTGCCCGGATAGGCACCGCCTTGCGCGTTGAGCGTGATCACCGCCACGTCGTTCTGGCAGACGACGCCTCTGACCGCGCAGGAATCGGTGCCGTTGAAGTACGAGGTCAGCACCGTCGCCGACCTGGCGGTCCAGGTGCCGTAGGGGGCGGTGC
>JBATRI010000324.1:0-3852 GCA_049292515.1 Geminicoccaceae bacterium | reverse complement strand
GCCCGCACGCGGGCCACCGCCCGCAGCACCGCGGCGCCGAGGCTGGGATCGCCCAGATAGCCCGACAGCACCGCCCGCGTGCGCGGGATGGCGCCACGCTCGGCCACACCCTCGATCAGCTCCTCGACCCAATCCAGCGCCACCCCGCGCCCGCGCCAGGCGCCGTACCCGGTGTGGTTGCTGAACAGCACCGTGTTCACCGGCCAGACCTCAAAGCCCAGCCGCTGCAGCGGGAACACCGCCGCACTGTTGCCGACATGACCGTAGGTCACGGCCGACTGAATCGAGAGGATGCCGTCCTGCATGGCCCCTTCAAAGCGCGACCGTGCGCCGGATGCAAGACCGCAACCTCGACAGCGCGGGCGACGCTGCCTATCTGCTGGCGCATCACCGGCGCGCGGGAGCAGCCATGAGCGATGATCCGGCCGATCTGCGACGGCATTACGACCGCGACGTCCTGCTCGAGGCCGACGCCGATCCCGACCCCGTGCGCCAGTTCCAGCGCTGGTTCGAGGCGGCCCTCGCGGGCGAGATCTACGAACCCAACGCCCTGGCCCTGGCCACGGTGGCCCCCGACGGCCGGCCGTCGCTGCGCATGGTCCTGCTCAAGGGCTACGATGCGGCCGGGTTCGTGTTCTACACCAACGTCGAAAGCCGCAAGGCCGTGGAACTCGCCGACAACGCCCACGCGGCGCTGCTGTTCTGGTGGGACCGGCTGCATCGGCAGGTGCGGATCGAGGGCCCGGCGGCCCCGGTCACCGCAGCCGAGGCCGACGCATATTTCGTGAGCCGGCCGCACGGCAGCCGGATCGGCGCCATGACCTCGCCGCAAAGCCGGGTGATCACCGACCGCGAGTCGCTGGAGCAACGTTTTACCGAGCTCGCGGCGGCCTACCCCGGCGACGTGCCGCGGCCGGCGCACTGGAGCGGCTTTCGCATCCGGCCGGAGCAGTTCGAGTTCTGGCAGGGCCGGCCCAGCCGGCTGCACGACCGGCTGCGCTACACACGCGTGGGAGATGCATGGCGGATCGAGCGTCTGGCACCTTGACGTGCTATGACCGGGCCATGACGACGGCGTCACTCGAGGGCAAGACATGAGCGAGCGCAAGACGGTCTTCATCACCGGGGCCAGCCGCGGGATCGGTCACGCTACGGCGGCCTATTTCGTCCGCCGCGGCTGGCGGGCGGTCACCGCGTCGCGTGATGAGGTGCCGCCGCAGTGCCCGCGCAACGAGCGGCACGCCCACATCACCGTCGACCTCGAGCAGACCGACGCGCTCCCGGGCACGATCGAGCGCCTGCACAACATCCTGGGCGGGCAGCGGCTGCATGCGCTGGTCAACAATGCCGGCTACTCGCCGAAGGGCGAAGGCGGGGCACGCCTGGGCTGCCTCGACGACGACATGGCAGTCTGGCAGCAGACCTTCGCGATCAACTTCTTCGCCCCCGTCTATTTCAGCCGCGCCTGCGCGCCGCTCCTGGCCGAGGCCGGCGGCTCGATCGTCAACATCACCTCGATCGCCGGCAGCCGCGTCCACCCGTTCGCCGGCAGCGCCTACAGCACCTCCAAGGCGGCGCTGACGGCACTGACCCGCGAGCTCGCGGCCGACCTCGCGCATCTGGGCATCCGGGCCAACGCGGTCTGCCCGGGCGAGATCAACACGGCCATCCTCTCACCGGGCACCGAGGACATCGTCGAGCGCATCCCGCTCAAGCGCTTGGGCTCGCCCGACGAGGTGGCGGCGGCGATCTTCTATCTGTGCAGCGAGGAGGCCTCCTACATCACCGGCGCGGAGATCCCGGTGAACGGCGGCCAGGACGTCTATTGACCGGCGAGCGCGAGCGTCGCCCATACCCGTCGTTCCTGGCGCCGATCAGCTCGGCCCTGGTGTCAGCGACGGCCGGACGACGGTCGAGCCCCGCGGCAGCACGGGAAATGCCCGAGTGCGCACGAAAGTCCATATCGCTACGCCCGTTGCAGACACTTGGCAATCGTGTCGGTTGAAGTCACAATCGTGGCGCTACCGTGAGCGTGTAGTTACCGTTGACTCCGTAGAAGCCGGCAAAGCGTACAAGAAAAGTCCCGGACTGTAGGGGTCTGAAGCCGTCTATCCGCTGCACGCATTTGTCGGCGACGCACGATCGCTCTCCATCCCGAAGTACAATTCCGATAGTCGGGAGAATAATTGACAGTATCGTAAATGATACCGGATTGGCTACCGTGGCCACGATGTCGTATGATCTCCCGGCAATCAATGAGACCGCCCACATATCGTTATCGCCTTGACCAAAGATGTTGCCTTGGGCAGGAATGCCGACCTGCAACGTACACTGTGTTTGAAGTTCGTACGGGCAATCCTTCGCGGCCTTGAGCGTATAGGGACCAGGAGGCCGAGGTTGCTTCACGGTCAGTGTATAGGTGCCCGCATACGGTGCCTGAAGCTCAACCAAGCACTCGGCACCCTTCCCATTGCAATGATCATCGACAAGCAGTCTCCCGTCGGCGTCCAGCAAGCGTACCGTGGCGAAATCGTCATTCGAAACCAGGCTCGGCTTAAAAAGAATGGCGTACCCGGTCCCTTTCGAAGGGAGATCGACGCGCCAGCGGTCGACCTCGCCTGCACGAGCGAAGCGCCCATGCTTGACGACGCCGCCGAGCGGCAACTGTGGGTTACCAGCCATGGCCACCGATGAGGTTAGCGCGACAGCCAATCCGAATAATGCTTGACGCATAATATCCACCCTTGCCGAGCATCCGTTCGAGATCGGACAGCCTCTCGGCTATCAACTGATCCGCTCGGACCAAAACTGCTGCGATATCTCTTCTCGAAGCCACCGAGGCGCCGCTCCACGATGTCGAGCGTAGCGCCTCCAGCGATGTCCTCTAGACAACCTGCAGATAGGGACGTATTAATGTTGCGTCCATAACATAAATGCAACAAAATAATTTGTTTATAACTTCAATCCTCGCCGACTTGTGCCGATACCAACGCTAGCATCTCGGCAATGTCTTGATGGATGACCGACGTAGGTCGAGTGCTTGCTGCATCTACTGATATAATCTGACAGACAAGTCCAATTTGGCGTGCGCCGTGCCGTAGGTGGTCGTAGGTTTGTGCATGCACAAAGGGAGCATCATCGCCATTTGGTGCCGTCTCACGCAATCAAACCCTGCATGTGGGGCTGCATAGCAAGGAAGTCCTCAGACTGAGGATGGTGGCCGGACGGCACATGAGAGCGAGTGGTTGGCGGTGGCTCTCGCCTCCTACCGCTGCCCCCGGTTGCTCCGTCAGGAGCAGGCTGCCGGCGTCGCCGCACAGGCGGCCTTCAGCAGCACCGGGACGTTGCTCTTGGTGAAGCGCGAGGCGCCCAGCTGCTTGACCGCGGTGCTGAGATAGCCCCAGCTGGTGACACCGACCACGATGTTGTGGCTGGCGTCGGTGCCGAAGGAGGTGCCGGCCAGCGTCGGCGCGATGCCGAGATTGACGACCCAGGGGCCGCCGCTCGAGCCTCCCGTCTGCAGCGAGCCGATGATCGTGTTGTTGGACATGGTGGCCGAGGTGAAGCCCTGCGAGTCGGTCCGCTCCATGAGGGCGCCACTGTCCAGCGCCAGCGGATAGCCGAGCTGGCTGATCAGGACCTGCCCGGAGCCGTTGTAGCTGTAGCCGTCGAGGCCGACGCCCAGGTAGCCCGTCTCGGTGGCGGGATAGGTCCCGCCTTGCGCCTTGAGCGTGATCACCGCCACGTCGTTCTGGCAGACGACGCCTCTGACCGCGCAGGAATCGGTGCCGTTGAAGTACGAGGTCAGCACCGTCGCCGACCTGGCGGTCCAGGTGCCGTAGGGGGCGGTGC
>JBATRI010000323.1:0-20515 GCA_049292515.1 Geminicoccaceae bacterium | reverse complement strand
CCAGGTTCACGGCCATGATACGGTGCAAGTCCTCGGGCGTGATGTCCATGGTCTTCACCGGCTGGGTGATGCCGGCATTGTTGATCAGGATATCGACCTGGCCGAACGCCTCGAGCACGCGCCTGGCAGCCTCCTTGCAGGCCGCAGGCTCGGCCACGTTGCACGCGAAGCCACGATGCTCGGAACCGCCGAGCTCCGACGCCGCGTTCTGTGACGCAGTTTCATCGAGATCCAGGATGGCGACCTTGGCGCCCTGCGCTGCGAACAGCCCTGCGGTCGCGAAGCCGATCCCACGCGGATTGGCCGCGCCTGAAATGACGGCCACCTTGCCGGTGAGAAGCATTCGTTCCTCCCTGATCCAAATTCATATCTTGTAATGAAGATCTTTCATTCGAGCAGTGGCCACAAACACCTTATTTACACTCTTCGGTGAATCTGGTTCACTTCCTATCTCGGAGTTGACTTGGTTTGGGAGAGCACTGTCGCTTATGTCGCTGACACGAGAAGGCACGGGAATCCTCTGTTTTAAGGCGTTAGAGTGCAGACAGAGAGATGTTGCCCAAACGTAGAATCTTATGATGAGTGGGATTCACCTGAAGCATGCTGCATGACATTCCGTTGTCGATCCTTCGTGCATTCGAAGCCGCTGGGCGTACCGGCTCGTTCCGAGCCGCGGCCACGGAGCTCGGACTGACACCAAGTGCCGTGAGCCACGCCATCCGCAAGCTGGAGCAGACGCTGGGAGCGAGTCTGTTTGCGCGCGATAACCGCGTGGTCCAGCTGACTCCCGAGGGCGAGGCACTGATGCGCCACGTCGGCCGCGCGTTCGAGGAGTTACGGCGTGGCCTGGAAATGGTCTCGACGCATGGATCTCAGTTCTTGCGCCTCCACAGCGCCCCCAGCTTCGCTACCCAATGGCTGACCCCGCGCTTGGCTCGATTTCTGCGCGAGCATCCAGGGATCGAGGTGAGGCTGGCGGCAGGCACTGACTACACCCGATTTCTCAACGACGAGTTCGATGCAGATATACTTTACGGCCTGCCGCGTCAGGAGGGGTTCGTGGTCGTGCCGCTGGGTGAGGAGACGGTCACTCCGCTCTGCACACCTGATCTCGCACGGGCAATCAGAACACCCATGGATCTCTTCAGGCACGTCTTGATCGAGAGCGAGACCAAGCAGGTCCGCTGGGCCGACTGGTTCGCGCGCAACGGCCTCCCAGCTCCCCGACCGCAAGGCGTCCGCTTCGACCGAAGCTTCCTCGCCATCGCCGCAGCCGTTGAGGGTCTGGGGGTCGCCTTGGAGTCGACTCGGCTCGCCGAGCGTGAGCTTGCAAGCGGGCGGGTGGTACGCCCCCTAGCCGGCGTCGCTGAAGATGTGCGTTACGTCGGACACCACTTGGTGTTCCCGCGCAGCACGCGCCAGCGTCACAGTTTGCGGCTGTTCATGACATGGCTTGGCATTGAGCTGGGCTTGCAGATCGAGGCAACATTCTGATCTGGCGGGTCTGAATGTTGCCATGGCGTTGTTGCACAGAGGCTGACGAGGTGGGAGTGCACCTGCCGCCACCGCCATCAGGCGGTGCGAACCAAGATCGGCTAGGTGGTCCTGATCATATGCATGGCGCATCCTCCGCGACGTCCCCCGCGGTGGAAGGGAATCATGCGCCCGGCCATGTGTGCGCGCCTTCGGCCTGCGCCGCAGTCGCTACCGCGGCTTGGCCGAAACCCACCTGCAGCATGTTGCCATCGCGGCCGCGATCAATGTCGAGTGGCTCGCCGCTTGGTTCCGGACGGTCCCGCGCGCCACCACCCGCACCTCGCGCTTCGCCGCGCTCGCCGCCGCCTGAGCCGACTTTGCCAATGGTATCCAGCTCCTTGCCATGGCCCGTCTACCTTGCCCTCGGCGTTCGCGCCGACGGCCGCAAGGAGATCTTGGGTCTTTGGATCGAGCAGACCGAGGGCGCCAAGTTCTGGCTGCGGATGATGGCCGAGCTCAGGGTTCGAAGCGGTGTCCCTGTGTTGGCGCCCCCGCGTCTTGACCAGCCCCTCCTGCGGCGCGTCAGTTAGGATTGCGGCAATCGTCACTGACGCACCGCACGAGCGGCACTGGCGCCGGCTGAATGACTGAAGCGGCTCACCCAATTACTCCAGAACGTGCAGTTCCACGACGGCGAGCCCGTTCAAGCTGCCGAGGAACAGGTCGCCGCCTGATCTCGTACACCAAACTTGCGCATAGCCTTGTGGTCCACCTCCACGCCCCTGTCGACGAGCATGCGCTCGAGCTCACGATAGCTGACCGGGAACTGCAGGTACCAGCGGACGACCCACAAGATGACCTCGGCCGGGAAGCGGAAGCCGCGGAACAGCCGGGCATCGGTCATAAGCAGCGCTCTCGGAAGGGGTAGCGGCGCGAGCGCTGCTCCTACCCGCTCACAGGCCACCGCTCAATGCAACAGATCCCGAGATCTCGATGCGAAGCTCATGACGTGGCGTTTTGGATGTCAGCCTTGCGCGTTCCGCCATGAAGCTGGGAATTGCCCCAACTCTGCAGTGCCTTTTGCACGATGCTGGTGATCTTCCACGAGCCAGGAGCCTTGCTGAACAAGAACTCGTATGCCCCGCAAGAATGGTAGAAATTCTCACCGACTTCCTTGAAGTCACGATCAAACCTCAGGATCAGATATTTGCAGCGCCCCCGCACAGCATCGGCTTCTTTCGAAAGCAGCAGGTTGGAGAAGCTGTGGTGCTTTGCCAGGGTATCAACGGCATCTCGCCGACGCTGAACGAACTCGGCGCCACTCATCACCCTGGGCTGCTCACGCCCTGATGAGGAATAGTCGATGAACACCTCAGGCGCGAGGCAGTTGGCCATGGCCGTCCAGTCCCGCTCATCAAATGCGGCGAAAAAGCGGCAAAGGACATCGTTGATGGCGATATGGTCGAGAGCATCTAGGTCTTCCAAGTCAGTCATCCTCTAATGCAAAACGGGATCGGTTTGCTCAAGCATCATTGTGCATCGCCAAGGCTGTTAGCATGTCTGCAAAGAGCTCATGGCCTTCGCCCAGCTCACATCTCGCCGATCAGTTCTTCGACGAGCTTGGCTGCAGACCGCTCCCGCGCGAGGGACGCACCCTGCCCGGCCCATTGCGCCGCGAAGTCGCTGCTGCCTTTGGCGAAAGCTGCAGCATGCAGAGCCTTGGCCGCGTCGTAGGCGACCGGATAGGCGGGAACGGCCGGACACCCTAAGGCGATGCCGGCGAGCATCAGGCGGTTGACCAGGCCGCGGGCCGGTCGGCCGGAGATGGCGGACGTCAGTCATGTGTCGTAGGCGCGCTCGCTTTTCAGGGCGGCGCGATAGGCGGCATCGGCCGCCGACTTCGGGCAGAGGATGAACGCCGTCCCCATCTGAGCGCCCGCCGCCCCTAGGTCGAGCGCCGCCGTGATGCCCCGCCCGTTCATGATGCCGCCTGCCGCGATGACAGGGATGCGGATGCGCTTGGTCAGGATGCTCACCAGCACTGAGGTGCTGAGCGCCGCGTCGTGCTGATCGATCTCGAACAGGCCCCGGTGGCCGCCCGCCTCGATTCCTTGCGCCACGATGACGTCGATGCCGGCCCGCTCGATCAGCTCCGCCTCTTGCGGGCTCGTCGCGGTGGCCATGGTGCGAATCCCCGCGTCCCGGAACGCCGCGAGGCGCTCCGCCCCGGGGAGGCCGAAGTGGAAGCTGATGATCGGTGGCCGCGATGCCAGCAGCATCCGGAACATGTCCTCATCGTCGCCGAAAGATGTCTAGATTTCCCTCAGCTCGACAGGTGGCGCGCCGCCGAATTCCTCGAAGAACGGGGTGAGGTAGGCCAGCCATGCTGCTTCGGCCGCCGCATCGCGCTGAGCGGCGCGATGGCAGAACACATTGACGTTGAAGGGGCGCGAGGTTCGCGCGCGGGTCTCCTCAATCATCCGCTGCGCCGCCGGCACGGGACTGGCTCCGTGCCGAGGGAGCCAAGGCCGCCAGCGTTCGAGACGGCAGCCGCCAGCTCCGGCGTGGACACCCCAGCCATGGACGCTTGGATGATCGGCACGGTGATGCCGAACAGGCGTGAAGGGTCGAAGTGTGGCATGGGTGGTGGTCCTTCCTTGGAGATATTGGATTAGCCGCCCAGGGTGGCGTGTTGCAGCGAGGTGCAGAGGGCGAAAGAAACCCTTATCCTGCCGTCGCTCAGGCGACGCGGACGGAATTCGGGCGGCCGAGATCGAGCATGCGGTTGAGGACTTCGACGGCGATGGTGACCTCAGCGGCCTGTGCCTCGTCGGTGTGGAAGCGCAAGCCATCGCCGATGACGCGCTTCCAACGCCCGATCTGGCTCTCCACGCGAGCCCGCACATTGTAGCCGCTGTCTTTCTGCCAAGCCATTCGGCCTCTCGCCTTGATCGCCTGGATGTGACGGTCGCGCTGGGTGGGCGCGGTCTCGGCAGTCTCACTGAGCGCCGCATCGACGCGCGGCGGCACGATCACTGCAGCCTCCGGATGGCGCTCGTGCACATCGGCGTAGACCCTGCTTCGATCAAAAGCTCCGTCACCCGTGAGCGAGGCCACGGGACTACTGACTTGGTCGAGCAGAGGCCCGACCTGCGTGGCATCATCGACGCCACGATCGGTCAGCGTGGCGGCCACGATCCGGCCACTGGTTGCGTCCATGCCGATATGCAGGACACGCCACGAGCGCCGCTTTTTGGTCCCATGCTTCTCGGTCAACCACTCCCCGGGCCCGCTCAGCATCAATCCCGTGCTGTTCACCAGCAGCTGCAGCGGCTCGCCGTTCAGGCGAGGTCGGGCTGGCAGCTTGATGGTCCGTGCCCGCCGGCCGATGGTCGAGTGATCCGGAACCGGCAGCTCGAGGCCGAGCAGATGCAGGATCGAGCCGATCAGACCCTCGGTCTGACGCAGCGCCAAGCGGAAGACGGCGCGCAGCATCAGCGCTGTCGTGATCGCCAAGTCGAAATAGCTCGGTTGGCCGCCCGGGGTGGTGCGCGGCGCCGCTCTCCAGCTCGCGATTGCCTCGTCGGTAAACCACACCGTCAGGCTGCCGCGTCGGCGCAGGGCGGCGTCATACGCAGCCCAGTTGGTCACCCGTCGCTTCGGCCGTGGGATATGATGGCGGCGGCCGGCATTGGCCTTGTGCGGCATGGCGAAGGGACCCGAGCGGCCGGAACAGCGGCGCTCCTTACCGTGCCGCCTACCTCCATGCAACATGCTGACGCCTGACGGAACCCAATCGACTACCAGGCCACCTCTGTCGGAACCCGCAATCTGATCGATCATCCGTTTGGTCGCTACACCGGTTCGTACCTGGATTCACCAGTCTTAACTCGAATTGAGGTTCGGGCAGGAGCAACATTCTTGCAGCCAACGTGCATTCGAAGTCAGCCGTCAGCGTGCCGCCCAGTGAGTTTGTGGTCACGAAGGGGTGTCGCCAGAGGCGTGCTGCAACTCCGATATCTCCTGAGCCGAAGCCATAGAATGTACTGATGCGATACTCTTCGGCCCCAAGCGTATCAACCTCAGGCCTCGATGAGGCAGAACCGGAGCCTACACGTGATGAGTAGTACCCTGCCTTTCACTGACGAGTGTGTGCCCTACATCCTGCACGAAGTGAAGCAGCCGCTCACGGCTGTCATCACCGATGCCGAAGCGGCCTCGCGCTGGCTGACGAGAGACTCGCCTGACCTCAAGGAGGCGAAGGAGGCCATTGAGCGCATCATCGGCAACTGCTGCCGCCTCGCCGAGGCCGTCCAGAATGTGCGGAGCTTCGTCCTATCCCCTCCGGTGACAGCCAAGCTCGACCTCGAGGGCACCGTTCAAACCCTGCTTAATCTTGTGAGCAGCGATCTGCAACGTCATGGCATCGCGGTCGAGACCGAACTTACCGAGCCTCTCAATTCAATCAGGGGGGATCGCGGTCAATTGGAAAGAGTCCTGGCCAATCTCATCGCGAACGGGGTCGAGGCGATGAGCTCGGTACAGAATCGGCAGCGAAAGCTGCGGATCAGCAGTCGTCTCGACTGCGTCGGTGGTGTGGTAGTTGCGGTCGAGGATTGCGGCACGGGCATAGAACCAGGGTTCACTGATCGTGTCTTTGACCGCCACTTCACGACCAAGTCTCAAGGCAGGGGCCTGGGACTGTCGATGTGCCGCTCGATCGTTGAAGCTCATGGTGGCAGAATGTGGTCAATGCCTAATCTCCCGCACGGAAGTATCTTCAGCTTTAGCATCCCAAATGCGCTACCGGGACGGAACGCGTAGCGGCGCCCGCCAATTCAAGGGTCTAATTCGGCAAGGGGCGCCAGTTGCCCGGGCCGAAGGACCTGATGTAGGACCGACCCGGTGTAAAATTCACGCTTGGTCGTCTCGCTTCAAATATTCGAAGAATGCTGCAGGATGATGATCAGTAACAGCATGTGAACTAAGTGTCTTCTTCTCTGATTGGGATCGTTGAGATCAAGCTGTTCCTGATCGGCCTCGGTCCCAGGCGCTTCGCCCGTGCCATCATCTGATCGATCATCCGTTGGGTCGCCACACCGGTCCGTATCCGGATTCACCAGTCTTAACTCGAATTGGAGTTCGGGCAGGAGCAGCATTCTTGCTGCCAACGTGCATTCGGGATCAGCGCGTCGGCGCGCCGCCCGGCGAGCGGGTGGTCGCGATGCGCTGCTGCCGGAGCCGTGCTTGAGCTCCGATATCTCGCGAGCCGAGGTCATGGAATGAACGACACAGGTTGGATTCTCGAACCGATCACACAGGAGTTCGTCGAAACTGTCGGCAAGATCGCCGAGTGGCAGTGCCAATCACCTGCGGACGCGCGCCGCATGCTGCGCCGAATTCAGGCCCGCGCCGTTGGACGGCCCTCCGCTCACATCGAGGACATCTCATTCCCGGTCGGGCCGACGGGGTCGGTGCCGGTGAGGATCGTCCGGCCCAGTGATACTCAGAAAACTCTGCCGGTCATCGTCTACGTCCACGGTGGCGGGTGGTCTCTCGGAGACGTCGATACTCACGATCGGATCGTGCGCGAACTGGCTGTTGCTGCGGGTGCGGTGCTGTTCTTCGTGGAATACGACCGCTCACCCGAGGCGCGGTACCCGGTTGCCTTGGAGCAGATCTATGCTGCAACGGCGCATGTCGTCGCGCACGGCAAAGGCCTTGGTGTGGACCCGACCAGGCTTGCTATCGTCGGCGACGGCGCGGGCGGCAACCTGGCCGCTGCAGTCACGCTCCTCGCCCTGCAACGCCGTGGTCCCAAGATTGATCTGCAGATCCTCTTCCATCCTATTGCCGATGCCGACTTCGCGACACCGTCTTATCAGACGTTCGCGGACGGCCCCTGGCTTACGAAGGGAGCCATGGAGCGGTTTTGGGACGCTTACCTCCCGGACACCGCCGTGCGCAACGAGATCACCGCTGCCCCGCTGCGGGCCTCGGTCGACCAGTTACGGGGATTGCCGGATGCGCTGATCATCGTAGCGGAGAACGATGTCCTTCGCGACGAGGGCGAAGCCTACGCCCGCCAACTTGTTCGCGCCGGCGTGAGAGTGACGTCGGTCTGCTACAGCGGCACCATCCACGGTTTCGTCATACTGAATGCGCTGGCAGACACGCCCGCGACGCGAAGCGCCATCGCTCAGGCGGTGGCCGCTTTGCGCTCCGTTCTGGATTGAGTCCCGATCCACACGCAACGGCCACACCGGATGTCTTCGGTCCCCTGCCGACGGCGTCTGATCGAAGATCTTCAAGAATTTGACATTATGGCCGGTGACAGCCGGTGGTCCGCAGCATGTGCCGGCCGGATCCTGACCCCCTGTCGGGCGGTCAGCGAACGGTGTCCCCGTAAGGCGAAAGCGCTGAGTCCCAGAAATCCGTGGGTGCAGCAGCGCGGACAGACCGTGCTAGGCTGTAAGTCGGCGCTGAGCGTTGACCGTGCTCTTCGATCGCGGGACGATGGGCCGAGACATCGATGAACAACGGCGCATGGCTTGGACGTGGTGTCTTCCGAGCGCCTCCGGGCTTACGAGCCCAGGGATCGAAGCGTGACCGGACAAGAGGCTGAAGAGTCAGGCGAGATCTCCTTCGACAGCTTCCGGCTGCTGTCCGCGCAACAGCTCCTGCTCGACGGCGACAAGCCGGTTCACATCGGCAGTCGTGCACGCGCCATCCTCATGGCTCTGCTCGATCGCCCAGGCCAGATTCTGAGCAAGCAGGAGCTGCTCGATCGCGTATGGCCCAACATCTTCGTGGAAGAGGGCAATCTAAAGGTCCACGTTGCCGCGCTGCGGCGCGCGCTCGGCGATGGCCAAGGCGGCAAGCGCTACATCGCCAACGTTCCTGGGCGCGGCTACAGCTTTGTCGCACCTGTCCGACGCGGCCCCGTGCTCGGCGCCGATCCGCAGCTCGACAAGGTCGAGGCACGGCAGGAACTGCCAATGCCGCTCACACGCATGGTCGGCCGTTCCGAGACCGTGGCCGCACTTGCCGCCCAAGTGATCCGCCAACGCTTCGTCACCATTGTCGGGGCCGGTGGTATCGGCAAGACGACTGTCGCGGTCGCCGTCGCCGACACCCTGGCCCCCGTCTTCAAGGATGGAGTCCGCTTCGTCGATCTCACCCCTTTCTCCGATCCGCAGCTGGTGCCGGCTGCACTGGCGAGCATCTTCGGCGTAGGGGCGGCTTCGGAGAGTCCGCTGTCGCACGTGATCTCCTACTTGCGCGAAAAGCATCTGCTGATAGTGCTCGACAATTGCGAGCACCTTGTCGAAGCAGCCGCGAGGATGGCAGAGGACCTTCTGAGAGGCGCCGCTCGGATCCACATCCTGGCGACGAGCAGGGAGGTTCTTCGCTCCGAGGGCGAGCGTGTGCACCGGCTCGCGCCGCTGGCCTTCCCGCAGAGCGGTGCCGAGCTCACGGCTGCCCAGGCGCTGGCCTTTCCCTCGGTTCAGCTTTTTGTCGAGCGGGCCGCAGCATGCCTCGACGACTTCGAGCTCGGCGATGCCGATGCCCCGCTGGTTGCCGAGATCTGCCGGCGCCTCGACGGCATAGCTCTCGCCATCGAAATCGTGGCGGGTCGGGTCGACACGTTCGGCGTCGCTGGGCTCGCCGCCCGGCTGGACGAACGGTTCAGATTGCTGTTGCGGGGCCGCCGTACGGCCCTGCCGCGCCATCAGACCCTGCTCACGACGCTTGATTGGAGCTACGCTCTGCTGCCGGAGCTGCAGCAGCTCATGCTCCGGCGCTTGGCCGTGTTTGCCGGCATGTTCACCATGGAGTCGGCAAGCGCCGTGCTTGCCGACAGCCAAACCTCTCCTTCAGAAGCCGTCGATGCGATCGCCGATCTGATCGCGAAATCGTTGGTCACGGCTAGCGTGGATGCCACCGTCGCCCTCTACCGCCTCCTCGATACGACCCGTGCCTATGCGCTGATCAGGATCGAGGAATGCAACGAACGTGACCAGATGGCCCGGCGCCACGCCGAGCATTATCGAGCTTTGCTCGAGCGGGCGCACGGTGACTGGGAGCGCAAGCCGGCAAGCGAATGGCTCGAACATCATGGACATTGCATCGACAATGTCAGAGTGGCGCTCGACTGGGCCTTCTCTCCCGCCGGCGATGTGGAGACGGGCATCGCTCTGACGGTTGTTGCCATTCCGCTCTGGTTTCATCTTTCGCTTACCCGCGAATGCGCGGAACGGGTCGATCGCGCCCTTGCCGCTCCGGCAACGAGTCTGAGCCTTGACCAGGAGATGCGTCTGCGCGCAGCGCACGCCTGGACCCTAATGCAGACGAAGGGACTGGGGCTGGAGACGCTGGCGGCATGGGGCCAGGTTCTCGAGACTTCCGAGCAGCTGGGCAATCGCGACTACCAGTTGCAGGCACTCTGGGGCTTGTGGGCCGGCCTGCAGAATAAGGGCGAGTTCCACGAAGCCTTGAAGCTCGGAAGACGGTTCTCAGGGCTCGCCACGCAGGCAAACGACCGGCTTGGCATCCTGGTCGGCGACCGGATGATCGGCTACATCCTGCATCTCTTGGGCGACCAAGCAGAGGCCCGACACTATCTCGAACGGATGCTGGGCCAGTACGAGGTCCCGGACATCGGCGCCCAGATGATCCGCTTTGTCTTCGACCAACGCGCCATGGCTCGCTGTTTTCTCGCTCGCATCTTGTGGCTGCAAGGTGATGCGAAGCAGGCCATGCTCATGGTCGAGAGCATCGTCGACGATGCCGCGCCCGGCCCCGATATCCTGACGCTTTGCCAGGTCCTGGTTCATGCGGCCTGCCCTGTGGCCCTGTTCGTCGGCGATCTTCCGCTCGTCGAGCGTTATGTCTCTCTGTTGATCGAGAGCGCGGCCCATCAAGGGCTCGCCTTTTGGCAGGGATGGGGCCGTTGCTTTCGAGGCGTTCTGCTCGTCAAGCGTGGCGAGCTCGCGCGTGGCTTGGCCGAGTTGCAGGCCGCCCTGTCGGAGTTGCGCCAGATCCAGTACGGCGTCTACTACATCGTCTTTCAAAGCGAGCTTGCCGCAGCCCTGGGCTTTGCTGGAAACATCGCCGAGGGATTGGCCGCGATCGACGAAGCCCTGGCGCGGTCCGAACAGAATGACGAACGATGGTATCTCGCCGAGATCCTCCGGATCAAAGGCGAGCTGGTCCTGGCTTCTGGCAGGCCCGAGGGGCCAGTTGAGGCCGAGATGTACTATCATCGATCGCTGGAATGGGCGCGCCGGCATCAAACGCTGGCATGGGAATTACGAACCGCGACCAGCCTCGCACGATTGTGGAAGAATCAGCAGCGAGTAGAAGAAGCGCATGCGCTCTTGGCTCCCATCTACGCTCGCTTTTCCGAGGGACATGATACCAACGACCTCATGGTCGCAGGCGAGATCTTGCGGGAACTCCGCGCAGCTGCTTGAGAGCTTCATCAAGACCGGATGAAGCTGCGGATCTCTGCCCCGTCACCCTATTTCGCCTCGGCGAGCAGCTCGTCCGTGAACATTCCCATCCCCGCGGTCAGGCCGCCGTCGGCCACCAAGTTGGTACCATTGACGAATGCCGCTTCGTCGGCGGCGAGGAAGGCGATGCACGCCGCGATGTCCTCGGGCATGCCGATCCGGCCCACGGGATACCAGCGGGCCAGCTTCTCGAAGATGGCCGGGTCGTGCGCCAACCGCTTCTGCCAGCTCGGATGCTCGGTGCGGATCGAGCCGGGGCTCACGGCGTTGCAACGAACGCCATGCGGCCCGTACTCGACCGCGATCGAGCGGGTGAGGCTCAAAAGCCCCGCCTTCGCCGCGCTGTAGGCGGGGTTGCCGAAAGACATCAGCCCGTTGACCGAGGCAACGTTGACGATGGCTCCTTTGCCTCGGGAGACCATGCCTGGAAGCACGGCGCGGGCCATCAGCCAGGCCGCGCGCAACGTGACCGCCACCTCGTCATCCCAGTCCGCCAGCTCGGTAGCGGCCAGGGTCGACTGCGTGGTGTGGGCGGCGTTGTTGACCAGCACATCCAGCGGTCCGAGCACGCGCTCGGCCTCGGCTACCAGTCGGGGCGCGGCATCGTCCGCAGCGATATCGGCCACCAGCGCCAATCCGCCCACCTCGCTTGCCACCGCCTGCGCCGGCTCGGCATCGCGGTCGGCCACCGCGAGCACGGCGCCCTCCTGTGCCAGGCGCAGCGCGGTAGCACGTCCGATCCCGCGACCTCCACCGGTAATCAAAACCACCCGACCCTCAAACCTCATGGCATGCTCCACGCTGCCAGCGCATCGCGCACGCGTTCCAGTACGGGCAGTCGCCAATGTCCGTAATTATAGAATGAGAGGCCCTCGACCCCGGCGCGCTTGAGCGCCTCGACGGCGGCCACGGTGTCGGCACCGCCGGCCAAGTCCGGGTGCGTAGGGCGCAGGATGGCATTGAGCCGTGCCTGTGGACCCACGCGCCGACGAACGTCAAACAGGTCTGCGGCGACAGCGGCAGCACTTGGCTCATAGGCGCAGACCTCGAGCCGGTCGGCGGCCCGGGCGAGCATCGCTAGGTCACTGCCTTCCACCCAGCCCCGCGCGCTGGGCCGCTGGACCGAGGGGATGATCCACAACTCCGTCGACCGTGGGATCGCAGCGCGCACCTCGGCCACGAGCTCCGCGACACAGCGGCAGCGCCAGTGCAGGAAGGCTGCCCAATCCGGGTCTGCCACCAGATCGCCAAGCAGCCAATCGCGGGCGCGCGCCTCGTCGAGATCATGGTCACTGGCGAGCCAGCTCTCGACCGCCGTGGCGCAGCTTCGGCGTAGAGGTTCGGCGCCGATTCCCGCCTCGCGGGCTGCATTCAATGTCGCTGGGGCGAAGCACAGGCCCAGCAGCACCTTGAGCCACTCGTTCAGCGGCAGCAGCGCGAACTCGTGGTGGTAGCCGTGGTCATAGGGCAGCCAGCCCGGCGTCTCCAGCGCCAACGCCTTCAGCTCGTGCTGCTCAGCAAGGTCGCGGCACAGCGTGACGACATAGGCGCGGACGTCCGGATCGGCTGGATTCAGGCTGTAGATCAGCGGGTCGTTAAAGCAGTTGCGCGCAACCAGCTCTGGATGCAGCTCGCCCAATCGGGTGTTGTGGCAGCACACGGTCCAGGCCACCCGGTCGAGGTCAGGTGCCACCCGAGCCAGCTCCACGAATGGATCGATGTCACGAAGCAGGTCGTTCGGTAGCGGCTTGACCCGTCCGTAGCGGTCCGGTCGCGGGCGGAAATAGACCGTGCCGTCCTGCGGGAAGTAGACCTTGCCGGAGCGTCCGTGCGGGCGGATGAACTTGCCGGCGTGATATGAGCTGGCGAGAGCAACCGTGTTGGCGCCGCAGTCGCGAATCCGCGATATGACGGCTTCGAAGCCCTCGTCGGCCAGGTCCCAGGCATAAGTGTAGATGCCTCGATAGTCCACGCGTAGCTCTCCTCCCGTTCCCCGTTCCCCGTTGTCCGGCAGCTCATTCTGGTTGCGTGACGCTCCCGCGCGCAGCGGGTTCATTGGTTTCCGCCGAGCGGCGGAAACCGATCCGTTGCGATCAAGGCCGAGCCAACGGCGACTGGCCCTTCTGTCGGCTGGAGATGCACCCCGTTGGTAGCGAGGCTTGGAGCAAGTCGAGACCGCGAGTTGGTGTTGTTCGCAGGTGAACACATCGCGGCATCGGCAACAAGCAGCATCCACGGCAGCAGATGCCGCCACGGAGCGAGCGCCGCGGCCACGATCCGGCGGGGACAGCGGGCTATTGTTGCGGCCGTCGGCCGAGCCCGCCACGGGGCGAGTTGGCGTTGCACACTCTCAAATCTGATGACAGTGTTACCCCGGCGACGCGAGGTCCGGACTTATCCATCAATCGATAGGAGGGGGCAATGGGCACACAGCGGCAGCTCGTGGGCGGTCGATTCGACAGGCGCCAGTTCCTGGGCACTGCACTCACCGCCGGGCTCGGAGCCACGGGCGTGAGTGTGGCCTCACGATTCGGCACTGCCTTCGCGCAGGACCGGCCACTGACGCCCACCTACTATCAGTGGATCGTCGACCTGCATCCCAATATCCCGCAGATCAATGCGCAGTTCCCGGGTCTCAACCCGCAGATCGCTCCGGTCGAGGGCTTTGGGATCGAGCGATTCGTCGCTGAGGCGCGTGACAAGCAAAGCACCTGGGACGTCTATATCGGTCAGACGCCGTTCGTCGAAATGTCCGCGATGATCAAGGGCGACGTCATCGAGCCCTGGGACCCCTATATCCCCAAGGACGTGCTCGACGATATTCTGCCGGCGATCCGCGAAGAGAACACCATCGACGGCAAGCTTTACGGCTGGCCGTTCCTGCTCGACGTCATCGGTACGGGCTGGCACTCGGGCCTGACGACGCAGGCGAACCTGCCGGATGTTGGGCCAGTTACCTGGGACGAGTATCTGACCAGCGCCAAGGCGGTTGTCGATTCTGGCGCTGCCCCCTTCGGCGCGACCTTCGATGCCCATGGCTGGCGCTCGCTGGCGCCGATGACGCACAGCATGAGTAGCGACGTGTACACCTCGGAAGGCCTGTTCGACTTCACCAGCGACGCCTCGGTCGAGGCGCTGATGCTGATGAAAAAGATCATGGCGATGGCGAACCCGGACATCCTGTTGGCCGGCGCTTCCGATGGCGGCGTCAATGGTACGCCCGACGAGGTCGCCTTCGGCGCCCAGCGCGTCGGCTACTTCACCAAGTATTTCAATGCGCCGCTGCGCATGGCCCAGTACTGGTCTGATCCCAAGCTGCTGCACATGGCGCCCCTGCCCAAATTTACCAATGGTGAGGGCTCGACCGTATTTTGGACCACCGGCTGCGCCTTGTTCAAGTATGGCAAGAACAAGGAGAAGGTGGCCGAGTACGTTTCGGCACTGACCCACAACATGCAGATCTGGAAGGACTCGATTGCCGGCACCGAGACGGCGCATCCGGGCCAGTTGCCGCCCTACAAGTCGATCTATGCAGATTGGGACGCGAACAAGCCCGAGTGGATGCCGCCCTTCGTATCTCTGGTGCGAGGCCAGCTCGACAAGGCCCGCGGGATCAAGAATCACGTTTTCGGCCTGCAGCAGTTCGTCATCGGCCAACCCTATTGGGAGGCCTACCTAAAGGGTGAAGAAAGCGACCCGAAGGCGGCGTTGCAGAAGGTGACCGACGCTGTCCAGGCGGAGATCAAGCGCGGCTGAGGCCGCACAGCTCTTCGACGCGGCCGGTAGGCCATCGCCATATCCGGCCGCGGTTCCGCTCGCTCCGCGAGCTTCAGCTCCAAGGACGACCGCATGATGCGAGCGGCCCAAGCGACTGCGCTGCGCCAGGGTATCAGCCCGTGGACGTTTCTGCTTCCAGCACTGCTGTTCTTCGTCGGCTACCAAGTCTACCCGATCCTCCGCGTGGTGTGGATCAGCTTCACCGACTATCAGTTCCTGACCAACGCACCGCCCAACTGGGTGGGCCTGGACAACTACGCAAACGCCCTGCGCGATCCGCTCATGTGGCAGAGCCTGTGGCGTGCCTGCCAGTTCACGCTGATGTTCCTGCCGGGAACCATCATCCTTCCTTTGCTGCTGGCGATCTTGGTCGACCGTGTGACCCAGCCTCGGCTCGCCACGTTCTACCGCGTCGTTCTGCTGATCCCGGCGGTGATCCCGAGCACGTTGGTCTTCGTGCTGTGGAAGTGGATGTACAATTACCAGGTTGGACCGATCAATCATCTTCTGGTCGATGTCTTCGGCATCTTCACCGTCTACAACGCACCGCAATGGCTCGGCGGCACTGCGCTGACCCTACCGTCCATCGCCATCATGGAGGTATGGTGGGGGCTGGGCTACCACACCATCTTCTTCCTGGCGGGGCTGGCCGCGATCCCCAAGGAGCTGCCCGAGGCGGCACGGCTCGACGGCGCCAATGAATGGCAGGTATTCTGGAACGTCACGCTGCCGGGCCTGCAGCCGATCATGATGATCTTGATCGTGTTGCGATTCGGTACGGCCATGGCGGTGATCGATGAATACCTGATCTTCGGTGGCTTCAACCGCAGCTCGCCGACCTACACCTGGACGATGTTCATGTATGATCAGGCGTTCAAGTTGGGTACATGGCGTCAAGGCTTTGCGTCTACGATAGGCATGATCGGCGCTGCAGCCATGATGCTCGTCGTGGCCGGACTCCTCTACCTATTCCGACGCAGGGGCTGAGCGGGCATGGCGCGGATGGCGATCGTCGCACGGATCGATACCGTTGCCTCACTTTCGTTTCGCGAGCGGGTGGTGCAAGCTCGGCCGGCGCTTATCCGCCATGCCATTATCTGGCTGTTCATCGTCATTATTCTGCTGCCGTTGGCCTGGGTGCTCTTGATGTCGGTCAAGTCGCTGCCCGACGCGATGCAGGGCGCGATCTGGCCGACACGTTTCGACTTCAGCCATTACGGCTATGTCATCCAAAAAATCGAGACACTGCCCGTCAATCTGTTCAACAGCATTTACGTCACAGCCGGCACCGTGTTGATGACGACGGTCTGCGCTGTCTTGGCTGGTTATGCGCTGGTCCACCTCCGACCACGCGGGGGCGCCTTCATCGTCGCCATATTCTTGGCCTCCCTCTACTTCCCGACCCGCGTTGTTTCGCTGATCAGCGTCTACGAGATCCAGAGCTTTCTTGGTCTGATCAATAGCACGAGCGGCTTGATCCTGCCCTACGTGACGCTCAATCTCGCAATCAGCGTATTGATCATGCGCAGTGTCTTCCAACTGGTGCCGCACGAGCTGATCGAAGCTGCCAAGATCGACGGTTGCGGGCCGTGGCGGACGCTGTGGTTGATCGGCATCCCGATGGCCCGCAATGGCCTCGTCGTCGTCTTCATCGTCAATTTCGTGACGGCGTGGGGCGAATTCCTGCTGTGCACGACATTGACCAACGACCAGACGGCGCGCACGATGCCGGTGGTTCTTGCCGCAGCGCAGGGTGGCCTCGGCCAGTGGGCTTGGCCCCGCCTCGCAGCTGTCTACGTCATCGTCGTCACGCCTGGCATCCTCGCCTTTACCTTTGCACAACGACTTTTCTTCAAGGGTCTCGCCGAAGGCGCCCTGAAGGGCTAGAGCAGATTCGCGCTGACCGGAATTTTTCTTGGTTTAGGACATGCGTCGGCGTGTTGCAGGACCGTGCGTCTGAGCGGGAGGGCCTACTGACATAAGGGGTCGTGCGTAACTTGAGACATTTGCAGCTCTGGATTCGCCAAACGCAACCCGTATCTTTTCAATGAGATAGAGTTTGCAGAAGTCCCGGGCGGAAACACCTGACTTTTGCAATACCTTTTGCAGCGTTCTCGGAGGCCGGCCCAGACCCAAACCAGCTTGCAGGCAAACTGTTGATAAGATTGGACGATTTTTCTTATGTCAGTACACCGTCCCTTCCGTACGCACGGTCCGGATACCGGCAGCATGGGTCGTGCCGGCGGTGGCGGGCTCGACCCCCTGCCGCTGCCAGGGAGCTGCCTGAGGGCCGCGGCAGGGTCGGCCCGGCCACCCGAGAGGTAGGAGACATGCTGCCTGGAGATCGGCTCGCCTGCATCGCTCCAACGGACGGCACCCTCGGTGGCGAGGCCCCTGCCCTTCGGGTCAACGACCACGTCGCCACACTCGTCCAATCGGTCGAGGGTAGCGACGGCAGCAGCAGCCCACCTTTCGCCATCAGCCTCGTGCCGGGCAAGGCAAGCCATGCGGATGGTCCTGGCTGGACAGCTGGGAGAGAGGCCTGACGCGCTTTCTCAGGCAGTCTCGATGATTCGATCGGCATCCCCGCACGGTGAGCTGTCGTGCGCTGGTGGCATTGTCGCATGGATACGGCAAGAATCAAGTTATATCAATAGCTTAGCAAAAAGCCTACAGATCTGCCAAATCTGGCGGAATCAATTGGTTGGCATGTCCATGCAACAACGCCCCGAGGCAGCGGAAGCCGGAGAAGGTGACGCTTTCGAGACGCAAAGAGCGAGCTTTCGATGACGATGATCATGATGTCGGAAGCGGATCGGTGCCCTCGCTGAGGATGGCGAGATATCGGCGATAGCCGAACACGCGGCCGCGTCGACGACCGGTCACCTCCTCGACAATGCTGAGGCGCTCCAGATCGGCGAGCGCGGCATTGACCGTCGGTGCGGTGAGGCCGGTTCGCTCGACGAGTTGGTTGCTGGTGACGTAGGGGTTCTGCTGCATCAGGTCGTGGATACGCAGCGCTGATCCCGCGCGCTCGCTTTCGGCGGCAATGCGTTCTCGATCCTGCTTGAACAGGTCGACGATGCGCGTGGCGGCATCGAACGCTTGGTTGGCGGTCTCGGCGACGCCCTCGAGAAAGAACTCGAGCCAAGCTTCCCAAGCCCCGCGCTCGCGCACCTCCTGAAGCAGTCGATAGTAGTCGGAGCGGCGTGTCTTCAAATAGAGGCTCAAGTAGAGGATCGGCTTGCGCAGCCCACCATGCACGCAAAGATATAGCGTCACGAGCAGACGGCCGATGCGTCCATTGCCGTCGAGGAACGGGTGGATGGTTTCGAACTGGACGTGGAGCAGCCCAGCCTTGATGAGAGCCGGCAGCTTCGAGCGGTCCTCGTGCATGAAGGATTCAAGCGCACCGAGGGTCGCGTCGAGTTCCGTCACGGGCGGCGGAACGAACATGGCGTTGCCCGGCCGGCTGCCGCCGATCCAATTCTGCGAGCGCCGGAACTCGCCGGGGCTTTTCGTGCCGCCGCGCCCGCTCTGGAGGAGCCGGGCGTGCATCTCGCGGATGAGGCGGAGCGAGAGCGGGAGCTCGGCGAGCCGCTCGAGCCCAAACATCATGGCGTCAACGTAGTTCGAGACCTCCCGGATGTCGTCGATCGGCTCGCCGGTCTGGGCCTCGGTCTCGAAGCGGAGAAGGTCCGTCAGGGTCGACTGGGTGCCTTCGATTTGGGAGGAGAGCACTGCCTCCTTGCGCACGTACATGTAGAGGAACAGCTCCTGGCGCGGCAGGAGCGTGGTGATGCCGTCGAGCCGTCCCAGCGCCCGTTCAGCGACGCTGAGCCGCTCCAGCAAGGAGAGAACGTCGATGGGCGGGTCGGGCGGCAGCGGTGGAGGCACGAAGGCGCGGACGATCTCGCCCGCGACGGGCGTCTCGAGGAAGCGGCCAAGCCGTGTACCAGCGTTCGGGGTCTCACCCATGCCGTGACCATGGTTGAAACTCGCTATTAAAGCAATCGGCATTTGACTTAAATAATCTAGTTACTAAGGTAAGCGGATTTAAATAAGGGGTCCGCCGCGCGTCAGGCTATATGCAGCGGGTTCGGGACGGCGTTGTTGCATGGATAAACTAACTATCTGATTTTCTTAGATTCCTAAATCCACTGTTTCGACTAAGTTACTGATCGCACTAGATTCTCGCCATATCCATGCAACAACGCCCCGGCCGGCGAAGCCGAGCCGCCGGTAGAGCGCGAGCGCGGCGGCGACGTCGCGCACCGGCAGGACAGGCACAACCCTGTCGACCCTCGTGCCCACAGATCCTTCTTTCATGAAACATAATCTCCTTTATCAGATGTAGAACATGCTTGAGGGTGGTGTGCTCGGCGTGGTCAACACCTCACTCGTTCTTTGGCATTCGGTGCATCGGCAGCTTGTTGCCTGCCCGATTGTGACAGCGCGTGCAGCAGAGCTTGGGCTCGAGCTTGGTCAGGTAGGTATGGGGCCGCCGCTCCCAGGCGAGGAAGCCAGCCGTGAGCGCGCCCTGGTAGCCGCATTTGAAGCAGGTCGCGGTGATGACATGGCACTCGCGCAGATCCGCGAGGCGGATGGCGTACTTGGGATCAATGATCTCTGTTTGTTCCAAGACGCGAGGAAGCTATCTCCCCTCGCCTGCCCTGATCAAGCCAAGTTGGGAATGGGCCATGGCAAGGATGACTGATCAGGAATAGCTTGACCTCAACGTCGCCTATCAGAGAAGGGCTCTCAGCACGGGCTGCAATGCAATTTGAGGCCATCGTTTCACCGTAGTACCAGTGACGAAAAGAGTAAAAGGTACACTGGAGTCGCGCAGCTCGCCGTCGGCGGGGAGCTAGATGTCCGGGATTCTCTGTAAATACGTCACCGCGTTAAACTCAGGCACCAACTCTTTGGACAGTGGTAATTTCTTCATACGAGCGAGTTCCTGCAATGCTGCCATCTCGGTATTTCGCTCTACTCCCAAGGCTGCGACAACTTTGCCTTCCTGAGAGTAGTAGGCAATGAACTGTCCTTGGCCTGGCTCACCGTTGATCAATGCGTCGGCGGTGGAGTCCGTGTGTCCGACATAGTAGAGTGCCAGCTTTTGCGCCGACCAGAAAAATGGGGTGCCGGTATAGGCGATCCGCTGTCCGAGCATATTGCGGGCGGCAAGGATGCCGTGCTCACAGGCAAGCCGCCAATGCTCGATGCGATCTGGCTGCCCAGTCAGCGGTAGGGTGAACGCGGCGATGTCGCCCGCGGCGAACAGATTCTCTGCCGCCTGTAGGTACTGGTCGACCAGGATGCCGCCATCGTCGGTCCGCTCGACTCCGGTGATGAAGTCAGTCACCGGGTCGATCCCGACACCGATGATCGCCAGGTCCGCCGGTATTCGGGCTTCCTTCTCCGTCGTGATGCCGTCGAGGTGATCCTGGCCCTGGAACGTGGTCACCTGGTCACCAAGGGCAAATTTGGTGCCTTGAGCTTCGTGGCTCGCCAGGAGGGCCGCACCAACCTCGGCGCCGAAGAGACGGGCGAACGGACATTCCTCCGGAGTCACCACCGTCACGTCGATGTCGCGTTTCCGCAGCGATGCCGCACATTCTGTCAAACGGCTTGCAACTTTGACCCCCGATCGGCGTCCAATGTTGACCCCCGAGGTAGGTTGTCCCGGTAGTGCATAGGAGGGCCCCGCGCCGGGAGCGAGCGTGCTTCAAGCGCACTGGCGAGCG
>JBATRI010000322.1:0-7039 GCA_049292515.1 Geminicoccaceae bacterium | reverse complement strand
GGGGTTCGCGCCGGATCGCGCGGGTGGCGCGTCTTGCCGGGATGGACGGCGGCCAGCTCGGCCGTCACGGTCTTGCCGAGGATGACCGCCCCTGCCGCACGGAGCCGGCTCACGACCGTGGCGTCGTGCGCCGGTTGCCGCCCCGCGCAGAGCACGGTGCCGTTCTCCGTCGGCATATCGGCCGTGTCGATGATGTCCTTGAGGCCGACCGGCACCCCATGCAGCGGCCCCAGTGGACTCCCTTTGCGCTGCAGCTCGTCGCAGGCATCGGCCTGTGCCAGCGCATAGGTGGGATCGAGGAACTGCCATGCGCCAACGTCGGGCTCGCGCGCGGCGATGTGGGCGAGGCAGCTTTCGGTCAGAGCGCGGGCCGAAAGCGTGCCGGCGGCGATGGCCTGCGCCGCCGCCAGGGCCGACAGCTCGTTGGGCGGCACCATAGGCTGTGTCATCGATCGGTCCCGACTAGCGATAGGCCGCCAGGATCTCCTTCGAGATCTTGCAGATATAGCTGTACTTGGGATTGACCATCTGGGTGCAGCGCGCCTCGGCGACCTGGGCCAGCAGCAGGTAGCCGTCGGCGGCCGGGATCCCCCAGTCCTCCTCCATCCAGTTGATCAGCTCCTCGAACGCGATCCGCATCGCGTCTTCCAGGGGTCGGGCACAGCCGACGGCGCAATAATGGGTTGGCGTCTCGATCCGGGGCCAGTTCAGGCGGGCGGGAGCGGGCGACAGGCTGACCCGCACCTCGAGCTCGGCCGCGATCTCGACGGCCCCCATGCCGACGCACTCGCCGTCGCCCTGAATGGCGTGGCAGTCGCCCAGGAACAGGTGCGCACCGTCATGATGGACCCGCAGCATGATCTTGTTGCCGGTGGTGATCTCCTGCACGTCGAGATTGCCGCCGTGCGTCCCGTTGTCGACGGTGAGCACCGCACCGTGCACCGGCGCGACACCGATCACGCCGATCATCGGGCGCACCGGCAGCTTGAGCCTGTCGTTCCAGTGCACGATCCCGTCCTTGACCTCGACCACCTGGGTCTTGATCCCGAACTCCTTGTGCCGGACCCAGTCGGGAAAGATGCCGATGCCGGGCCACAGCGAGCTGAAGCCCAGGCCCTCGACCTTCATGTCCAGCACCTCGACGGTCAGCATGTCGCCGGGCTTGGCGCCCCTGACCTCGATCGGGCCGGTGGCACCGTTGACGAACGGCAGCGTGACGTCGGCCGGGGTGAGCTGCTGGCCGACATGCCGGATCGTGCCGTCATTGACGTTGATCGCGCACTCGACCTTGAAGGTCTGCCCGGGGTCGACCGCCGCTATGAAGCCGTCATTTCCCGACAGCGCATACTTGATCGCCCCTTCCTTGGAGACCACCATCGTGCTCATCGAATCCTCCCTGTTCTGGCGGACACCTCAGGCCTCACGGCGCCACGGCGTCAACAATTGCTCGAGCTTGCCCACCGCCCAGGCCAGCACCAGGGCCAGGGCGATGGTCGCGACCAGGGCCGCGAACACCTTGGGGATGATATAGAGGCTGCCGGCCTTGAAGATGGCATGCCCCAGCCCCTCCGACGAGGACATGAACTCGCCGACGATGGCCCCGATCAACGCGAAACCCACCGTCAGCTTGAGCCCGGCGAAGATGTCGGTCAACGAGGCCGGGACCACCAGCTTCTGGAAGATGTGGCGCTTGCTGGCCCCCAGCGTGCGCATCAGGTTGATCTGGTCGGGATCCACGCTCATCGCACCCTTGTAGGACGTGACCAGCGCCACGATCACCACCGACAGGGTCGACATCGCGATCTTCGAAGCCAGCCCGGTGCCGAACCAGATGATCACGATCGGCGCCAGGGCGATGATCGGAATCGAGCCCAGGGCCACGATGAACGGCTGGAAGACGCGCGAGACGAACAGCGAGTACCACAAGGACAGGCCAAGCACCGTGCCCAGGATGTTGCCGGCGAGGAAGCCCAGGATCGTCTCGAGGCCGGTAACCCAGGTATCACGGACGAGACTGCCGTCCTGCCACATCTTGACCAGGAAGCCGCCGATGGCGCTGGGCGAGCCGAACAGGAAGGCCGCCTGCCTGTTCCAGGCGGTGGCATACTCCCACAGGCCCAGACCCACGGCCAGGATCAGGAGCTGGCAAAGCAGCACGTAGCCACCCTGCTTCAGCCGGGCGAGTTGCAGCCGCCTGCGGACGTTCATCGTCGCCGGGACGGCAATTCCCTGAGGCGTGTTCATGTGCGGCCGACCTCGAGATCACGCCAGATGCTGCGGACATAGTCGGTGAAGCTGTGGCTGTCCCGGGCCGCCATCATGTCGGTACGGTCGGCACCCAGCTCGACGTCATAGACGGAGCGGACCCGTGTCGGCCGTCGGCTGAGGACGATGACCCGATCGGACAGCGAGACGGCCTCCTCGATGTCATGGGTGATCAACAGCACGGAGCGATGCTGGCTGCGCACCAGCCGCGCCGTATCGCTCTCGATCACGAGCTTGGTCTGGAAGTCCAGCGCCGCGAACGGCTCGTCGAGCAGGAGCACCTGCGGGTCGTTGACCAGCGTGCGCGCCAGGGCGACGCGCTGGCGCATGCCGCCCGAAAGGGTCGCCGGGTAGTGCGAAGCAAAGCCGTGCAGGCCCAGCTGGTCCAGCAGCACATGCGCCCGCTCGGCCGCCTCGGCCCGGGTGACACCCTTGATCTCGAGGCCCAGCATCACGTTGGCGAGTGCGGTCCGCCACGGGAAGAGAAGGTCCTTCTGCAGCATGTAGCCGACCTGGGGCGGCATGCCCTGGAGCGGCCGGCCATACCAGCTGATCGAGCCGGCCGTCGGTGCGATCAGGCCGGAGAGGACGTTGAGCAGCGTGGTCTTGCCGCAGCCCGATGGGCCCACGATGCTGACGATGGTGCCGGCTTCCAGGCTGAACGACAGGTCGGCGATGACCGGCACCTGGTGCCAGCCATCGTCATAGACCTTGCGGACGCCATCGGCGACCAGCGGCGGGACGGATGGCCCCGCCGCCGGCAGACGAACGGCCGTAGCGGCCTCCGACGCCATGCCGGTTCAGCCACCCAGCTGCGCGACGGCTTTCTCGGCGAACGAATTGTCGATGATCTCGGCCATCGGGATGTCACCCTTCACGTTGCCGAGGTAGATCTGCATGTCCATCAGGTTCTTCCACTGATCTTCCTTGGTGACCACCGACTGGGCCGGGATCAGGTACTGCAGCTCGGCATCGATCGCCGCATCGACCACCTCGCCGGGCAGATCGGGGAACTCCAGCCGCGCCACTTTCTTGGCGAAGTCGGGGTCGCTGTAGGTCAGCCGTGACGCCTCCTCGAACGAGGTCACCAGGGCCTGCACCATCTCGGGGTCACGCTCGATGGTGGATGGCAGGACCATGATGCCGGTGTTGCAGAACGGCCCGACATAGTTGGAGAAGTCGAACACGACCTTCGCCCCCTGATCCACGGCCGAGGCGACGCTGGGCTGGTAGGCGATCGCCATGTCCGCCTGGCCGGCCAGCATGGCGCCGATCTCGGTGCCGGGATTGACCTGCAGGATGTTGACGTCCTGGCCGATCTTCAGGCCGGCCGACTCGAGCATGCGCTTGGCGACACTGTAGTTGGTGTTCGGCTCCGGCGAGGTGACGATCGTCAGACCCTTGAACTTGGTGGGGTCCGTGATCGGCTCGAGATTCTTCGACACGCCGAAATAATGCGCGCGCTGCACGACGGTGCCGACCACGACGCCCGGCCCGCCCGCCTCACGCGACATCTGCACCATGGTGGCATCGCCGATCGCGAAGTCGGCCGAGCCGCCGAGCACCGCCGCGAAGGTCTGGGTGTCGCCACCGGCGGCGGTGACGATCATCTTCAGGCCGTTCTTCTCGAAGATGCCGGCGTGCATGCCGACATAGAGGTTGATGTAGCCCAGATTGTGGACCGCCTCGCTGAAGCGGACCTCCTTGAGGTCGGCTGCCAAGGCCGGACCGGCAGCGCCGACCGTCAGCCCGACGACCGCCACGGAAAGCAAGCGGCCGAGCCGCCCTTCGAACGTTGGTAGGCCGAACATGCTGCAGTGTCCTCCATTTGAGCGCCTGCGTGCGCTGCTTCTAGGCGACCGTACGATCAGACCGCATCGGTGCTGCGCGACTGATATTGCATTTTGTACGCAATATTCATGCCGGTCCACCACCGAGTGCATGCGCACGCCCCGTGCGGCACTGCCTGCGCATGCGACCGGCAGATGCGTGCCGATCAGGCATCGAACGGCGCGCCGGCGCCGATGGCCGGCGGTACGCGCAGCACGTCCAGCGCCGCCAGCACACCCGAGCCCGACAAGGGCACGCCGAACGCCTTCAGCCCCATCTCGACCCCGGAAAGCGCGCCCATCAAGGACAGATCGTTGAAATCACCGAGATGGCCGATCCGGAACATGCGGCCCTTGAGCCGGCCCAAGCCCTGGCCGAGAGACATGTCGAAGCGCGCCAGGATCAGCTCCCGCAGCCGGTCGGCGTCGAAGCCGGACGGCAGGCATACGCCCGTCAGGGCCTCCGAGTGTTCCTGCGCCACCCGACATTGGGTGTCGAGACCCCAGGCCCGCGTGGCCGCACGCGTGGCGGCACCGTAGCGGGCGTGACGTGCGAACACGGCGTCGAGCCCCTCCTCCAGCAGCATGGAGATCGCCTCTTTCAGGCCATAGAGCAGATTGGTCGACGGCGTGTAGGCAAAGAAGCCGCTGCGATTGAAATCCAGGATGGTGGCCCAGTCCCAATAGGAGCGTGGCAGTCGAGCCGCTTGCTGCATCCGCAGCGCCTTCGCCGAGATGGCGTTGAAGGCGAGCCCCGGCGGCAGCATCAGGCCCTTCTGCGAGCCGGCGACGGTGACGTCCACGCCCCACTCGTCATGCCGGTAGTCGATCGAGGCCAGGGACGAGATGACGTCGACCATGAGCAGGGCGTCGTGACCGGCCTCGTCGATGGCACGGCGGATCGGCGCAATCCGGCTGGTCACCCCGGTCGAGGTTTCGTTGTGGACGATGCACACCGCCTTGATGTCGTGCGCGCGGTCGTCGGCGAGGCGCGCCGCGATCGCCTCGGGGTCCGCCCCGGAGCGCCAGTCGCCCGCAATCAGCTCGGGCACGAGGCCCAGCTTTTGCGCCAGATCATGCCACAGCTTCGCAAAATGACCCGTCTCGTACATCAGCACCCGATCGCCGGGCGACAGCGTGTTGACCAGTGCTGCCTCCCAGCCGCCGGTACCCGAAGCGGGGTAGACGACGACCGGCCCGGAGGTCTTGAAGATGGGCTTGAGCCCGTCCAGCACCTCCATGGCCAGCATCTGGAAGTCAGGCCCGCGATGATCGATCGTTGCCCGCGCGATCGCGTGCAGCACGCGGTCTGGAACATTGGTCGGCCCCGGTATCTGCAAGAAATGGCGGCCGGGTGGATGGCGGCGCATCCGCGCTCTCCCTGAAACGGATCGTATTTGTGTATTTTGTATGCGAAAGTCGTGCCGCGGCACCAGATATTCCGGTCGGGCCCGGGGCGCCGCCCCTGCCTGTCGCGGCGGTTGCGGACAAAGGCGGCAATGGGCATTAGATCGAGCGCGCAACCGGCACGGGAGGTGCGGCTGGTGGTCGGTGATTTCGGGGATATTTTCGGATGAGCGCCATATTGGCCGGCGACCTGCGGATCCGACGGCAAAGCCTGCATGACGTGGTGGTGGATCGACTGCGTGACCTCATCGTCGAAGGCTTGCTGCAGCCTGGGCAACGCCTCAACGAACGCCTGCTGTGCGAGCAGCTGGGCGTGTCCCGTACGCCGCTGCGCGAGAGCTTCAAGGTTCTGGCGTCCGAGGGGCTGATCGAGATCCTGCCGAACCGGGGTGCCACCGTGGCCCCGCTCACCACCGAGGAGCTGCGGGAGGTGGTCGACGTCCTGAGTGGCCTCGAGGCGGTGGTCGGGCCGCTGGTGGTGGGCAACATCGACGACGCCGGCATCGAGAAGCTCGAGACCCTGCACCGGACCATGCTCGAGCATCACCGGCAGCAGGATCTGCCCGCCTATTTTCGCGTCAACCAGGAGATCCACCTGCTGCTGGTCGAGTCGACCGGCAACCGGACCCTGCTCGAGACCTACACCGCCCTCAATCTCCGCATCCGCCGCTACCGCTATATGGCCAACCTCGCGAACGACCGCTGGGCGCAGGCGGTGGCCGAGCACGAGGAGATCATGCAGGCCCTGCGTCGCCGCGACGGCCAGGCGCTCGGCCACCTGCTGCAGACCCATCTGCGGGCGAAGGCCGAGCACGTCTTGCACAGTGGCCTGACCGATGCCGCGAGCCCGCGGTCAGCGGCCGAATAGTCACCCGGCATTCACCTGAAGTGGACGTCCGCGCGTCCACCACCTGCGGATCCGAGCTGGCGAAAGAAGAACCGCAGCGCCTCAATGACGTCGAGCATCGGCCACGGCGGCCGTCCCGTACTGCGCGGTCGGCCCTCGAGCCGGTCGATGACCTCTGCCACCATTCCCGCAGCTTTTCGTGTCGGCGGCAGCAAACCTCAAACCAAGTCAATTCTACGATCAGGTGTGCACCAGATTCACCGCAGAGTGTAAATAAGCCGTTTGCGGCCACTGCTCGAATGAAGGAACTTCACTAACAGACAGAAATTTGGGATCAGGGAGGAACGAATGCTTCTCGCCGGCAAGGTGGCCGTCATCTCGGGTGCGGCCAATCCGCGTGGGATCGGCTTCGCGACCGCACGGCTGTTCGCGGCGCAGGGTGCCAAGGTCGCCATCCTGGATCTCGACGAGACCGCGTCACAGAACGCGGCGTCGGGGCTCGGCGGTTCCGAGCATCGTGGCTTCGCGTGCAACGTGGCCGAGCCTGCGGCCTGCAAGGAGGCCGCCAGGCGCGTGCTCGAGGCGTTCGGCCAGGTCGATATCCTGATCAACAATGCCGGCATCACCCAGCCGGTGAAGACCATGGACATCACGCCCGAGGACTTGCACCGTATCATGGCCGTGAACCTGG
>JBATRI010000321.1:0-2119 GCA_049292515.1 Geminicoccaceae bacterium | reverse complement strand
CCGATGTCGAGACGGCGCCATGCGCCGTGGCCGGCAGCAGGCGGGCGAGCAGCGCCCCGCTCCCGACCGGTGCTGTCAGCTCGGGGTCGCCCGCCAGCCGCAGGGCACCCAGCACCTCGCGCGCCAGCGAGCGCGAGGCCAGGATCTGCACCTGGCTGTCGACCGAGGCGCTGTCCGGGGTCTGGCTCGAGGTCGCCACGGTGGCCGCCGCCCGGCCGCCATTGTCGGGCTCGATAACCAGGAGCGCCCGCGCCTCGTAGACCGGCGTCAGCGACGCGATCACGCCCATCCCGGCCAAGCCGGCCGCGAACATGCAGCCCAGCAGCAGCCATTGTCGCCGCCGTACGACCTGTAGCAGCTCCGCCAGCGAAAGCTCGTCGTCGGCGGGCCGCGCAGGGGGCGCGGCAGGCGCGGGCGCCGTCCCGGCGGCGCCATCCGAAGCCGGGGAGGTCATGGACTGATGATAGAGTTTATTCAGTTAAATTCAACTTATACGTTTTTACTCGCGCCGGGCGGCGGGCCCACGGCCAGTCGCCGCGGCTGGCGGCCACCGTCGACACCGCGATCTGGCCGCCGCGATGGGCGACGGCGATTCCGCCCGCATCCCGCAAGGCCCAGGGTCCGATCATGTCCCCGCCTCGCCGGCAGCGCTCGGGTCCGACCCGGGCGATCATCAGGTCGACCAAGCCGCAATCCTCGATCGCCGCCTCGACGCCGTGCGCCAGCGACACACGCCCGGCTCCCATGGCCACGATGCAGCCGGCCTCGTCGCAGGTGACCCCGTCCGCGGTACCCGCACCCGGCTTGAGAACGACCAGAGGTGCGGCCACGCCCAGATGACGCAGCCAGGTCTCCTTCACCAGCCGGTCGCGCCGCCATTCGATCATCGTCACCGCACCGTCGGCGTGCCGGACGGCCGCCATGCCCAGCAGGCGGTCGACCAGGAGGTCCGGCGGTCGGCTGAGCAGCACGAGGGCAACTGCTGCCGCACATGGCAGCAGTCCGAGCCAGCGCCACTGTTCCCGCCACAAGGCGATCCACAGGCCCCCCATGGCCAGCGCCATCAGCGCCAGGCTCGGCCACTGCCGGACCAGCACCGACGCTCCCGGCAGGGAAGCGACGCCGTGCGCCACCAGCAGCACGCCATGCACGCCCCACGCCATCACCTGGAACGCCGGCCCGTCCAGCCCCAGCGGCAGCAGCAGCAGCCCGACCATGCCCGCCGGCATGACCAGGAAGCTGGTCAGCGGCACCGCGATCAGGTTGGCCAGCACGCCGTAGGTCGGAATCGTCTGGAAATGGAAGGCCGCGAACGGCGTGGTGGCGGCACTCGCCACCAGGGTGGTGACGCAGACGCCCAGGAGGTAGCGCCCGATCGGCGACCATCGCCCCGACGCGGGTTCCCCCTCGTCGCGCTGGATGCCGCGCCAGCCCTCGTAGACGGCCATGAGCGCCAGAACGGCCGCGAACGACAGCTGGAACGAGGCGCCGAGCACGCTCTCGGGCCGCACCAGCAGCACGACGACGGCGGCCCAGGCCAGCAGCCGCAGCGAGAACGGGTTGCGGTCGGCGATGATCGCCAGCAGCGCCACCGCCGTCATCAGGAACGAGCGCTGGGTCGGCACGCTCGCACCCGACAGCACGAGGTAGAACGCCGCCGCCGCCATGGCGACGACGGCGGCGATCTTCCGCACCGGGAAACGCAGCGCCAGGGGCGGGCACAGCGCCAGCAGCCAGCGACAGGCAGCGAGCACGCCGCCGGCCACCAGCACCATGTGCAGGCCGGACACGGACACCAGATGGGCGAGCCCGGAGATGCGCAGATCCCGCCAGGTCGCCTGATCGAGCCCCTCCTGCACACCGGCGATGAGGGCCGCCGCCATGGCCCCGGACGGGCCGGGGCTGACGGCCGAGATCCGCGCCGCGATGGAGGCACGCAAGGCCGCGATCCGCAGGCTCAGGCTCTCGGTGCCGCCATCCACCCGCTCCGCCGGGCCGACCGCGAAGCCGATCGCACCCAGCCGCTCGAACCACGCCTGACGACCGAAATCATAGGCCCCGGGCAGCGCCGGCGGCAGCGGCGGCTGCAGCCGCGCCAGCACCCGGACCCGGTCGCCCG
>JBATRI010000320.1:0-4825 GCA_049292515.1 Geminicoccaceae bacterium | reverse complement strand
AGATGTTCGACCGCACCGCTGGAGCAGCGGCCTGATCTGAATAGCAGTTAGCGTTCGCTCGCTGAGCGCGCCGATACGTCCCTGCCGGGACGTGGGCAGAGCCATTCCGTGTGATGGGGTGCACCCGGTGTCTGCGCAGAGTGCGGCGTCTACATTGGAAGGCTCCTCCCCCGAAGCTCCATCATGCGGCGGCTTATGCCGACCGCGAAGACGACCCTGCACCCGGCAGACGATCATCGCAAAAAGCGCTTGCGTTCTGGGCCCCGATTAGACGACCCCACCCACGAGCGCCTCCTGGGCCTCGGCCTCACCGGCATGGCCAAGGAGCTCGACGAGCAGCGCTATCAGCCCGACATCGAGGCGCTTGCCTTCGAGGAGCGCCTGGCGCTGCTGCTCGAGCGCGAGGTCACCGCGCGTGAGAACAAGCGGCTGGTCGCCCGTCTCAAGTTCGCGGCGCTGCGCCAGGCCGCCGTCGTCGAGGATGTCGACCTGCGCACCGTCCGCGGTCTCGATCGTGGCCTGTTTCAAAAGCTGGTCGCCGGCGACTGGATCGATCGTCACCATAACCTGCTGATCATCGGGCCGACGGGGGTGGGCAAGAGTTGGATCGCCTGTGCCCTCGGCCATAAGGCCCGCCGCGATGACCGCTCGGTCCTCTACCATCGCGTGCCGCGCCTGCTCGAGATGCTCACGCTCACCCGCGGCGACGGCCGCTATGGCCGGCTGCTGAAGAACTTCGCCCGGGTCCAGCTCCTGATCTTCGACGATTAGGGTCTTGCCCCACTCACCGCCGAGCAGCGGTGCGACCTGCTGGAAGTTATGGACGACCGGCACGACCGCGGCTCGACCATCGTTACCAGCCAGCTGCCCGTCGAGCACTGGCACGAGGTCATCGGCAGCCCGACCATCGCCGATGCCATCCTCGACCGCTTGGTCCACAACGCCCACCGCCTGACCCTGAACGGAGAATCGATGCGTAAGCTCGCCGCCAAGCGGACTGCACTTGACGCGATCGCTGCCAACTGACCCCTATCCATCTGCCGACGACGAAACCACCCGGCCGGGATTACCGGAATCACTGGCCGCCTTCGATTGGAACGAGTGGTCACCTTAGTTCAGAATCACCGGCCGCAATCGTCGAAATCCGCATCCAGGTCCCCGCCCCGCAGCAGGCGGAGCGCCGCTTCATGCTTGCGACGGGCCGACTTCCGCCGCAGCAGCTCGGGCGTGGACTCAGCGCCGCCAGCGTCTTGCGCGCGCTCCGCCGGAGCCCACGCCCACCCCAACGTTCTCGTCCATCCGCCACCTACTTGTAGTCTCCTACCTGCAAAGCGGTCTCTCTGCGAACCGTAGGCCGGGGAGGCAGGACCAACTCTGGCGGGATCGCGCGGAGTGTCGGCGGCGCCCGGGGCCGGGCTGGTGCCCAGTGCCGCGAACGTCGCGAGGCTGGCGGTGGTCAGCAGGCCGCGGTGGCCGAGTGTCCGATGCCGGTCGAGTTGCAGCTCGTTGGTCATGTCGATGGCCCTTGCGACGTGGCGGTGAACGCAGAGGCGGCATCCCTTCTCCAGCCCTACGCCCGAGATCACGCGCCAGATACAGGTGCACCGGGGTTCGCGCGGCTGTGATCGGTGGCGCCATTAAGCACAGCACCCGCTGCGATCAGCCGTCATCACGCATGCGTTATGGCGTCCTTGAGGCTGCATCTGCCGCCACCGCTACCTGCGTTACGACTCCGAGGTGAGCGGATGGGTCGCCCACCTGCAAACAAACGCAGGAATGTGACATGACACAGCGAAGTTTTCTTGCCGGAGCCGCCATCGCGGCGGTGCTGGCGGCGAGCGGGGCCATGAGCGCCGCTGCCACAAGCTTGGTCGCCCTCTCCGGCAATGCCAAGTTGCTGACGATCGACTACGAAAATCCGCGGGTACTGCGGCAGGTCAACGTCTCGGGCATCGGCCTGCCCCTCCTGGGCATCGACGTGCGCCCGGCCGATGGCGAGCTCTACGGGCTGGTCAGTGACGGCTCGGTGGTGACGATCAACCCAAGCAACGGCAAAGCCACATTCAGGGTCAAGCTAACCCAGACGCTGCCCGCGGGTGCGCGCGCCAGCGTCGATTTCAATCCGGTCGCCGACCTGCTGCGGGTCATCGGCAGCGATGGAACGAATTTTGCCGGCAATGTCGACACCGGAGCCGTAACTCCCGGTACTGCGCTCACCTTTTCACTCGGGCCGCCGCCAAATCCGTTCGGCGGCGTCAGGCCAGCGGTCATCGCGGCCGCCTACACGAACAGCCGAGCCGGCGTGAAGGGTACCTTCCTGTTCGACATCGAGGACACCACTGACGCGCTCTATCTGCAGTTCCCGCCGGGTGCGGGCACCTTGACCAATGTCGGTGCGCAGCTCGGTATCACTCCCGGCAACGTCGCCTTCGATATCGCCACCGATGGCAAAGGCACCAATTTTCCTTGGTTGATCAACGGCAATCGGCTGTACCGGCCGGGGTTGTCGAGCGGACTGGTCGGCAAGGGTGTCCGCATCAAAAATCTGAGTGTCCTGGTGCGTGACTTGGCGGCCCTGCCGCTCAAGTAGTTAGCCTTATGTAACTGTGAAATTGCCTGGTCGTGGATCACCGAGGGCAGCCGACCGCGATCCACTTCTGGCCGAACTGCTCGGCGACGGCGGTCGAGAACGGGAACACCGTCGAAGTGCCGACGACGCTGATCTGGTCGCGGGCCTGGACCTCGGCGGCGAACGCCCGACCTATGTCATGCGCACCGGCATGATCTTGCCACGTCGAGTCCGGCACCCATGCCTCCCTGCCAGGCGACGCACTCGTCGGGCGCGGGCTCGGGGCGGGTCCGCCCACCGCGAGGAAAGGCGTACCATGGAGCTTCGAATGAAGGCGACACGGCGAACAACCCTGCAAAATATCGCATCGACAGCGGCAGCAGCGGCGCTCCTGCCGTTGGCGGACGCGCGGGCGCAGGAGCGCTCACCTGCGACGAAGCCGATTCCCTCGACGGGTGAAGCCATATCTCGCGTCGGCCTCGGGACATGGATCACCTTCAACGTTGGCAAGGACGAGGTGCTGCGCGACGATTGTGCGGCGGTGATGGCCGCGTTTTTCGACGCCGGCGGGCGCGTCATCGACTCCTCGCCGATGTACGGCTCGTCGCAGTCCGTAATCGGCTATGGCCTCGAGAGGCTCGGACGGCCGCTGGGCCTGTTCGCCGCAGACAAGGTTTGGACATCCTCGGGCGATGACGGTCCGGCGCAGATCGAGCAATCGCGCGGTTTCTGGGGCGTTGCGGGCTTCGATCTCCTGCAGGTCCACAATCTCGTTGCCTGGCGGGAGCACCTGGAGACGCTCTTCGAGATGAAGGCGGGCGGAAAGGTGCGCTATGTGGGGATCACGACGTCCGAGGGTCGGCGCCATGATCTCTTCGAGGACATCATGCGCACGCAGCCGCTCGATTTCATCCAGGTGACCTACAACATCGTCGACCGCGAGGTGGAGGATCGCATCCTGCCGCTGGCGGCAGACCGCGGCATGGGTGTCATCGTCAACCGGCCATTCCAGCAGGGGGCCCTTACCAGACGGCTGGAGGGCGAGCCGATGCCCGGATGGGCAGCCGAGATCGGTGCCTCGACCTGGGCGCAGTTCATCTTGAAGTTCACCCTCTCGCACCCGGCCGTCACCGTCGCGATCCCGGCGACGACCCGAGTCGACCATGTGCGCGAGAACGTGGCCTCCGCCGCAGGCCCGCTCCCAGACGCAGCGATGCGTCGGCGCATGGTCGCCCATGTACAGGATCTTTGATGTCGGAGTGGTGGACCTACCGGCTCGAGGACTTCCTGCTGTTCTCGCCACGCACCTATTGGCGGATGTTCGAGCTGCACAACGAGGCGCTCTGGCCGCTCCAGATCCCGGCCTTGCTGCTCGGTGCGACGATCCTGGTGTGGGTGGTTCGAACACCGCCGTGGTCAGGCCGGGTCGTCTCGATCAGTCTCGCGGCGGCATGGATCTGGGTCGCCTGGGCCTTTCTCTGGAACCGCTACGCCACGATCAACTGGGCTGCGTCCTACGCGGTGCCAGCCTTCGCCGTACAAGCGCTGCTGCTCGCCTGGTTCGGAGTCCTGCGGGGCCACCTGCACTTCACAGCAAGTTGGACCGGACACGGCGTGGTCGGCCTCACCCTCTTACTCTACGCGATAATCCTGCACCCACTCGTCGCGATCCTGGCGGGTCGGTCGATCCAGGCGGCGGAGGTCTTCGGCATCGCGCCCGACCCGACCGCAATCGCTACGCTCGGGTTGGTGTCAATAGTGGCCGGCGGCAGCGCGGCATTGTTGCTGCTAGTCGTACCGCTCGCTTGGTGCGTCGTGAGCTGGGCGACGCTTCACACCATGGGCTCGCCGGAGGGCTGGCTTCCGCTGGCCGCTGCTGTCCTCACGGCAGCATCGCGCATCATGTCCCGGCCCGGATCGGTCGAACGACGCGATCCAGGGGACAAGTGCCACTGAAATGAGACCTGATCGCGCTCACGGCCGATTACCTGGCCCAGTGACCGCGAAGCTATACATTTTGGCCGCGTGAGCCGTCTCTCGGTGTGGAACAACATGCAATCTTGGCTCTGGCGCACTCTCGATACTGTTGGCGAAGTCTGCGGCGGCTGGGATCGGGGTGGCCGTCGAGCGTGTTGGCAGTGAGCCGATCACCCTGTCGAGGTGCCTGCCATGGCGCTGCGCCAGGGTTCGCCAGCGCCGATTCCCGAGGACACCGGAGGTGTCGCCCGTGCTGCCTTTGCGCGTGGGTCGCTGCTC
>JBATRI010000319.1:0-24387 GCA_049292515.1 Geminicoccaceae bacterium | reverse complement strand
GTCGTCACCATGGTCGCCTACGACCCGGCGACGGCGGTGGCCACCTTCACCACCCCCGATGGCGCCACCGAGAGCGTGGTCGTCCACCCGGCGATGCGCGCGTTCGCGGCGGCGCGCCATCCGGGCGACCGGGTCGCCGTGGAGCTGACGCGCGCGGTCGCGGTGTCGATCGTGGAGACGACGGGCTGAGCCGACCGGCGGCGGTGGGCGGCGGTAAACGCTGCTGCCGACCCGTGCTCTGCGACCTCAAGCTGCAGCCGGCGCAGGCGCGCCGGGTCGCTAGCGGTGCCCGACTTACCCTCGTAAAGCCCGTGCCCAAGCGTGAGCGGCAGGCCGGCGGCACTGCCGGCCCGGCTCGCTTGATCACGTCGACGCGCTGCGGATAACGGGCGAGGTGGCGGCGGTGCACCGTGCCGTGGTCGGCAGCAGACCGAGCTGACCGAGAGGCGTCAAGGTGGTCGGGGAGGTGGTCAACGTCCCTCAATCGGACCCGGTACGGTGAACAGGCTAAGGGCGTACGCTGCTGGTTCGCGCCGCACGACGTGCTGATTGGCGCCAAGATCCTCGATACCATCGACGAGGCGATCCGGCTTCGTGACAAGGTGCTGCTGGTGCTATCCGAGGGCGCTATCGCCAGCGACTGGGTTGAAGATGAAGTGACCAAAGCATTCGCTGAAGAGCGCCAGCGCAAGCTGACCGTTCTGGTTCCAATACGGATTGACAGTGCTGTCCTTGCGACCGACGAAGCATGGGCAGTAAAGTTGCATGACAGCCGCAATATCGGCGGCCTCAGCGGCTGGAAGGAACACGACGCCTATACCAAGGGCTTCAATCGGCTGCTACGGGCTCCAAAGGCCAAGGAGAATGGCCAGCTCGGCTAGCGGCCCAAATAAACCTTCCCTGTCGCGCGCTACGCTTCCCAAAAGGCAACCTGCACTGATAGCGTGGCGTATATGTTGCGCTTCACAGCCAATAATCTCTGTCCGGGCAGCAGAGTGGTGGCAGATATGATCCAGATCAATGACCGCAATAGAGGCCAGTATTTATTTGTAGCTCTGCGGTTTCACAGGACCGCGTGCCCATTGAAGAAGGACGGAAGCAGTGAGACTGAATCTGTTGATCGACGGTGGTACAGTGGCGTTGG
Organism: Geminicoccaceae bacterium; assembly: GCA_049292515.1. Classification (GTDB taxonomy): domain Bacteria; phylum Pseudomonadota; class Alphaproteobacteria; order Geminicoccales; family Geminicoccaceae; genus Benzoatithermus. The sequence continues at coordinate 23,243 of JBATRI010000319.1, read as the reverse complement.
GCGTGGCCATTTTGGGCCTGACATCGCCAAGCTATGCGTGGACCATGAGCGAGGTTCTGCAAACCCCCGTAGGTTCCAATATAAGTCGTATCGAGGCGCTCGTGGTGCCAAAGGAAGCCCCGAACGACATCGTATTTTCGTCCATAAACATTGGTGCGGAATGCGGAGGGGGTACGCCAGCCTCGATCTGGAGGGCTACCGTTGATCCACTCACACACAAGGCGATCAGCGTCAATTTTGTTGAGCAACTATCGCTAGTACAGAATATTCGAGGAGCATTGTTTGAGGCCTCTAATGGAGATTTCTTCAGCGGAGGTGGCTGGTGCGGACCGAAGCCGCCATACTACTCGACCGATGGCGCTGTGACTTGGCAGCCGGCGACCAAGGGTGTTCATCCCCCAAACTCCACTTTCAGCTTCACGGGATTTGGCGGGCAAGTATATGCCGGGACTGGCTACGATCCCTATCCGGGACAAGTCTATCGTTGGCTCGGCCCGCAAGGATCAAATATGTTTCAGCTTGTCCTGTCGATTCCCCGGCCAAGAACAATTGTAGGCGCACTCATTTCGTTCAAAAACATGCTGTTTGTGGGATCGTCTGTTTATGGAAGTGGAAATTGTGACGGAACGACTGCTATATATAAAAGCAATAATGGCAATATATTTGATAAGACAATGGGCATTCCTGACTGTGCTACAGTGCTTCATTTTATGAAAGTGCAGGGCCATCTAATAGCAGCAATTGTAAATTTGGGAAGTGAAAATATTGTGCTTTATGAGTGGACTGGTGCCTATTGGCGCGCAAAGGCGACCGTGCCCTTGTCAGGTGTAGATTATTATCTCATCACGACCGATAGCCGGAGTATTTTCGCGTTCGGGACACCGAGGCCTGGCCTCAAGGCAACATTGTACCGCTCCAGCGACCTGGGGAGCAGCTGGAGTAATTTTGCGACCACGCCTCGCGGTGCTCCTGCGATCACCGTGATCAGCGCTCACGACGGCGGGATATTCGCGGCGTCGATGGGCGACGTCAACGGCTTGGCTCACATCTACTGGTATTCGACCAAATAGGTTGGCCTCTGGCCTACTTGACGCTTCCCACCGGCCTGCGGCCTACTCGAGGCTGAGTCACGCTGCCCGTGGCCCGATCGACGCCACCTCTACCGCCAGCTTGCGCCGCTGGGTCATGAGGTCGTGGTCGGCCTGGAGGCCGAGAAAGAAGCTGTCGGACAGGCCGAAATAGCGGGCGAGGCGGAGGTCGGTGTCGGCGGTCATGGTGCGCCTGCCGTGGACCAGCTCGTTGATCCGGCGCGGTGGGACATGGATGGCGCGGGCCAGGGCGTTCTGAGACAGGCCCAAGGGCACCATGAACTCGTGGTGTAGGATCTCGCCGGGATGCGGGTTTGGCAGGAGATCGTCATCCGTCATGATAGTCGACGATCGCGACGTCGTCGGCATGGCCGTTCTCCCAGCGGAAGCAGATGCGCCATTTGCGGTTGATGCGGATGCTGTGCTGGCCCGCTCGATCGCCATGGAACGTTTCCAGCCTGGACCCGTGCCATTTCGGCGCCAGCCCGCTCCTAAGCCGGCGCCAGCTTCTCTGGTGTCAGCTCGGTCAGCACGCGGGTGCTGCCATCGTCGTTGACGAACTCGACCAAGTACGCGTCGGCCACGTCGAAGACATGGACGATCGTGCCGACCTCGCCCGTCTTCAGGCCCTGATCGGGCAGGTCGCTGCGCAGCTGGACGCATGCCAGCTGGCGGAAGCGGCCCGGTGGCGGGTCCTCACGCGGCGCGGACGTACGCGGTCGTAAGCCTTGGGACATCGCTGCCCTCCTCAGGGGTCCAGCCGGTCCGAACGCTGGCGGCACCGCCCGGCCCGATGATCGGCAGGTCGACCTGCCACAGCTCGCCATGAGCGGTCGTCCCGATCATCCACGCCTCCTGCGTCAGGATACCCTTTCGGATCGACGCGAGCAAACCGAGATGGTTCGAGCGATCGTAGCCCAACGCGCGCTTGAAGACGCGCGCCTTGTGCCGACCCTGCGGACTGTTTGGATCGAGCACGTAGTCGGTCAGCTTGCGAGGATCGATGACGGCGCGATCGGCATTCCTGAGCGCAGGCATCGGCATGCCGCCATGTGGTGGTGGGTGCCCGAGGGAGGCCTCGCGGCCTTCCTCGGATCTTCCTGTTCGCCTACCGACCCTCGGTCTGCTCGAGGCTCAGCTCGCCACCCGGAGCGTCTGCCTTTCATCCTTCAGCGCCTCGGCCATCAGGAACGCCAGCTCCAGGCTCTGCTGGGCGTTGAGCCTGGGGTCGCAGTAGGTGTGGTAGCGGTCCTGCAGGCCGGCGTCGGTCAGACCTTGCGCGCCGCCGGTGCATTCGGTGACGTCCTGGCCGGTCATCTCGACGTGGATGCCGCCGGCGTGGGTGCCCTCGGCCTTGTGGATGGCGAAGAAGCTGCGGACCTCGGCCAGGATGCGGTCGAAGGGCCTTGTCTTGTAGCCGGTGGACGACTTGATCGTGTTGCCGTGCATGGGATCGCAGGCCCAGACGACCGCGCGGCCCTCGCGCTGCAAGGCGCGGACCAGGGCCGGCAGGTGGCGGTCGATCTGCTCGTGGCCCATGCGGCTGATGACGGTGAGCCGGCCGGCCTCGTTCTGCGGGTTGAGCGCGTCGCACAGGCGGAGCAGGTCGTCGACCGGCATGGTGGGGCCGGCCTTGAGGCCCAGCGGGTTGGCGATGCCGCGGCAGAACTCGACATGCGCCCCGTCGAGCTGGCGGGTGCGGTCGCCGACCCAGAGGAAATGGGCCGAGGTGTCGTACCAGCGGCCGGTCGTGGAATCGATCCGGGTCATCGCCTGCTCGAAGCCCAGGAGCAGGGCCTCGTGCGAGGTGTAGAGCGTGGTGCGGTTGATCTCGGGCGTGGTGAGGTCGGTGACCCCGCAGGCCTGCATGAACTCCAGCGCCTCGGTGATCCGGTGCGCCATGTCGCGGTAGCGCTCGCCCTGCGGGCTGCGGTCGAGGAAGCCCAGGGTCCACTGGTGGACGCGGGTCAAGGACGCGTAGCCGCCCTGGGTGAAGGCGCGCAGCAGGTTGAGCGTGGCGGCGGACTGGGCGTAGGCCTGGATCTGCCGGTTGGGGTCGGGGGCGCGGGCGGCGTCCTCGAACTCGATGGCGTTGACGATGTCGCCGCGGTAGCTGGGCAGGCTGCGGCCGCCGATCTCCTCGAGGTCGGACGAGCGTGGCTTGGCGTACTGGCCGGCGATGCGGCCCATCTTCACGACGGGCACGCCGCCGCCGAAGGTGAGGACCACGGCCATCTGCAGGATGACGCGCAGCGTGTCGCGGATCTTGTCGGCCTGGAAGTCGGCGAAGGCCTCGGCACAGTCGCCGCCCTGAAGCAGGAAGGCCTGCCCGGCGCAGACCTCGGCCAGCCGGTCCTGCAGCGTGCGCGCCTCGCCGGCGAAGACCAGGGGCGGGTAGCCGGCCAGCCTGGCCTCGACCTCGGCCAGAGCCGCCTGATCGGTATAGTTGGGCAGCTGCTGGACGGGGCGGTTGCGCCAGGAAGCAGGCTGCCAGTCGCGTGGCATGTTGGTTGTCCTTCTGGTCGACAAAACGGCGCTCATTGGCCCGGCGCCGGCTGGTACATGGTGACGAATTCCTCGGCCGCCGACGGATGCAGCGCCACGGTGCAGTCGAATACCGCTTTGGTGGCCCCTGCTGTCAAGGCCACGGCGAAGCCCTGGATGATCTCGGCCGCGTCCTCGCCCACCATGTGGCAGCCGAGGACGCGGTCGGTCGCGCGGTCGACGACCAGCTTCATCATGGTCCGGCCGGTAGCCCCGGTCAGCGCGTTGAACATCGGCCGGAAGCTGCTGCGATAGACGGTGACCTCATGGCCGGCGGCCCGCGCCCTGGCCTCGCTCAGGCCGACCGAGGAGGCCTGAGGCAGGGCGAAGATCGCGGTCGGGATGGTCGTGTAGTTGACGGTGCGCGGGTTGGCGTTGAACAGCGTCTCGGCCAGGGCGCGGCCCTCGGCGATGGCCACGGGGGTCAGGTCGAAGGCCATGCCGTCCAGCGCGGTGCCGGCATGGTCGCTGCAGTCGCCGACGGCGAAGACGCCATCGACATTGCTGCGGTAGCCGGCGTCGACGGCCACGGTGCCGGAGCGGTGGAGAGTGACACCCAGCTCCTCGAGGCCGAGGCCACGCGTCTGCGGCACCGGCGAGCGGCCGGTGGCGTAGAGCACCGTGTCGACCTCGAGCGGGCCGCGGCTGGTGTGCAGGCGCAGCCCGTTCGCTCCACGCTCGATGCGCTCGACCACGGTCTCGTTCCACATGGCGAGCCCATGCGATTCGACCTCGACCGCCAGATGCTGGCGCAGATCGTGCTCGAAGCCGCGCAAGGGCAGGTCGGCGCGCAGGATCAGCGTCGTCTTCGAGCCCAGCGCGTTGAAGATGCTGGCGAGCTCGAGGCCGATATAGCCGGCGCCGATCACCGCCAGGCGCTCGGGCAGGGGGTAGACGTCCTCCAGGATCTGGTCGGAGGTGAGGGCGTGCTCGATGCCCGGCAGTTCGGGCAGGCTGGGCCGGGCGCCGACGGCGACCAGCACGCGGGCGGCGGTGACCGTGCGCCCGCCGGCCTCGATCCGGAATCCCTCCTCGCTGCGGCCGGCAACGCGGGCATGATGCGGGATCAGCTCGACCCCGGCATTGCCCAGCATCTGCAGGTAGATGCCATTCAGCCGGGCGATCTCGGTGTTGCGGGCCTCGCACAGGCGCTCGAACGCGAGCTTTGGCTCGCTCAGGTCCCAGCCGTAGCAGTGCGCCGCCTTGAACCACTCGGCGAAGTGGGCGCCGTAATGCATCAGCTTCTTCGGCACGCAGCCGCGGATGACGCAAGTGCCGCCGACCCGGCTCGCCTCGGCGATGCCGACCCTGGCACCGTGCGACGCGGCGCGCCTGGCGCAGGCGACCCCGCCGGAGCCGCCGCCGATGACGAACAGGTCGAAGTCGGGCATCAGGCCTCCCCGTACCGCCGACAAATGCCGGCGCCGTGCGGATATAGGCTGTGCCGCTTCGGGGCTCAACCCATGGAGAGGATGGCCTCTTCCGCCCCCGAACCGACGGAAGAGGCTGCCGCGTCAGCCCGCAAGCGCGGCGTAGCAGGCGGTCTCGAGGTCGATGTAGCCGCCGAACGAGGCAGGGTCGCCGAACGGCAGGATCTGCGTCGCCCAGAAGCCGCCGATGCCATTCTGGCGGTCGATCCAGAAGAACAGGTTGGCGAGCCCGGCCCACCCCAGGGCACCGGCGGGGCGGCCGGTCGGTGCCTGCTCGTCGTTGACCATGAAGGTGAGGCTCCAGGACTTGGACAGGCCCGGGAAGAACTCGGCGTCGTTGGACAGGGCCGGGATGACGCCCGGCAGCACGGTGACCTTGAGGTCGCCCAGATGGTTCCGCTCGGCCATGCGGACGGTGTCGGCCTGCAGCACCTGGCCGTGCGGACCACGGCCGTCGTTCAGCCACATGCGGATGAACTTCATGTAGTCACCGACCGTGCCGTAGAGGCCGTGGCCGCCCATGTGGACCTCGGGCGCGGCCGGCAGCTCGAACGCCATCGGCGTGAGCGAGCCGTCGGCATTGCGGCTGTGCATCCCGGCCAGGCGGGCGCGCAGCCCGTCATGGAGCTCGAAGGTCATGTCCTCGATGCCCAGGGGTGCGAAGACGCGGGTCTGCAGCACCTCGCCCAGCCGCCTGCCGGTGATGCCCTCGACCACCTGGCCGCACCAGTCGATGTTCGAGCCGTACTCCCATTTCTCGCCGGGATCGAACAGCAGCGGCGTCATCAGCGCTGCCTTCGTCCCGGTGATCACGCTCGGCTGGTCCTTCTCCCGCGCCAGCCTCGCATAGGTCTGGTTGAAGAAGTCGTAGCCGAAGCCGGCGGTATGCAGCATCAGCATCCGCGTCGTGACCGCACGCCTGGGCGCGCGCAGCCGCGGCGCGCCGCCTTCGTCGAAGCCCTCGATCACCTGCAGCTTGCCGATGTCGGGGGCGTAGCGGCTGGCCGGCGCGTCGAGATCGAGCCTGCCCTCCTCGACCAGCTGCAGGGCGGCCGTGCCGGTGATCGCCTTCGTGGTCGAGAAGATCGCGAATACCGTATCGGTCGTCATCGGCTCGGCGCCGCCGGCGACGCGCTGGCCGGCCGCACCCTCGTAGATGTTGCGCTCCCGGTCGGTGACCATCGCCACCACGCCGGGCACGCCGGGGCTCCCGGCAACGGCGCCGGCCAGGATCGCGTCGGCTCGGCTTTTCAGGCTCGTCGAGTTCATGTTGGCCTCCCTTTGTTCATTCTCGGCGCCCGACCTGCGGGCTCACTGCATCGCGAAGCCCGGATAGCCGGCTTCTGCGACCTCCGTGCATTTGCGGCGGTAGGTCCCGACGCCGCCCGTGTAGGATAGCACACGCCTGGGTTTGCCGGGGACATTGGAGCCCAGATACCAGGAGTTCGTGCGGGCGATCAGCGTGGCGCCGGCGGTGGTCTCGTGATGGTCCACCCAGGCCTGCTCCGTCTCGGCCGTGGGCTCGATCACGCGCTTGTCCTGCGCGCGCATGTGGGCGATGCAGCCGGCGATCCACTCGGTCTGCTGCTGCAGACAGGTCGTCATGTTGCAGAGCGCCGCCGAGGGGGCCAGCGGCACGGCGGTCGTGAACAGGTTGGGGTAGCCGTGCAGCTGCAGCCCCATGGTGGTGCGGATCTCGCGACCCCAGTCGTCCTTCAAGGAACGGCCGTCCCGGCCGCGAATGTCGATCCGGGTCAGGGCCCCCGTGGCGGCGTCGAAGCCGGTGGCGAGGACGATGACGTCGAGCTCGTGCACGGTGCCGTCGGCCGTCCGGATCCCGTCGGGCGTCACGCCGACGATCGGGTTGTCGCGGACGCTCACCGCCTCGACGTTGGGCCGCAGATAGGCTTCCAGATAGTTGGTCTCGAGCGGCACCCGGTGGGTGCCGAAGCCGTAATCCCTGGGGATCAGCAGATCGCACAGCCGCTCGTCCTTGAGCCGGGCGCGCATCTTCTCCCGCACGAACGCGGAGACCTCCTCGCTGATCGCCTCGTCGAAGAAGATCTCGGCGAACGAGGCGAGCCAGAGCTTGAGCGAGCCGTCGGCGTGGATGTCCTCCAGCCTCGCCTGCCGCTGCTCGGGCGTGAGCTCGGCCCATGCCGGCCCGAAATCATACTCGAACCCGGTGAAGGTATGGGGGAGCGTCGACCTCAGCTCGTCGAACCGGCTCTTGTAGGCGGCGGCCGCCGGCGCGTCGTAGGCCGGGTTCTTCATCGGCAGCACGTATTGCGGTGTGCGGACGAACACCTTGAGCAGGTCGACCTGGTCCGCGATGGTCTGGATCACCTGGATGCCGGTGGCCCCCGTGCCGACGACGCCCACGCGCTTGCCGTTGAGCTCGATCGGCTCGCTGGGCCAGCGGGCGGTGTGGAAGATCTGGCCCTCGAAGCTGTCCTGGCCGGGGAACAGGTCGCCCATCGGCGCCGATAGCATGCCGCAGCAGGTGATCAGGAACTGCGTGTCGATCGTCTCGCCTCGGTCGGTGCTGACGAGCCAGCGCCCGGCAGCCTCGTTCCACTGCGCCCGCGTGATCGTCGTCTCGAGCTGGATGTCCTTCCTGAGGTCGAGCCGGTCGGCGATATAGTTCATCCAGCGCTCGATCTCCGGCTGACCGGGAAAGCGCTCGCTCCAGCTCCAGTCCTTGTAGAGCTCCTCGGAGAACAGATACTGGTAGATGTAGCTCTCGGAGTCGAACTTGGCGCCTGGATACCTGTTCCAGTACCAGGTCCCGCCGACCCCGGCGGCATTGTCGTAGGCGCGCACGTCGAGACCTAGCGCGCGCAGCTGATGGAGCTGGTAGAGGCCGGCGACACCGGCCCCGATGATCATCGCGTCGAGCCGCGTGACCGGGCCCGCAGGTGCGCCGCCGTGCAATCCGCCGCCGTTCTCGTCCATATTTGCTCGTCCTCCACTGCTTGTCCTCAAGCCGGCGGCACGGGGCCTGCACGGCGTCGGAAGCAGGTTTTAAAGGCCTCGCGGATGGGCGGTCTTGAAGACTACCGGCGATGATTTGAACGATCCGGGATCGGTCGGCGGGGCATCGGCGGCGATGATGCACGAAGCATGTTCATGGGATATTCTCGCTCACAGGATCGTCGCCACGAACGACGCCGGTCAGGGAGAAGGTATCGTGGTTGAGCCCATCGCCTCCGAGGACCTGCCGCTATGGGTTCCGGGAAGGGTGCTCTGCAAGAGCGACGGTCTCGGCTGGAAGGGCGTCATGCTCCGCTCCTACGCCTATGAGGGGCAGGACGTCGAGATACCGCCGATGCGCGACTTCATGCTGGTGTCCTACCAGGCCGGGGTCACGCCCATGCAGCGCCGGTTCGATGGAAGATGGAGCCAGGCCACCTGCAGCCCGGGTGCGGTGTCGCTGCTGACCCGCTCACAGCAGTCGCACTGGCACTGGACCGAGCCCGTCGACGTCACCCACGTCTACCTGACCCAGGATTTCGTGGCCGACGTTGCGCTCGAGGTCGCGGGCCGGACGGTGGCCGATGTGGCCCTGGCCGACGTGCTGCGGACCGACGACCCGTTGATGGCGGCGGCGATCGGCGAGATCGCCGCGGAGGCGGCGCATTCCGGCCTCGGCGGGCCGCTCTATGTCGAGGCCGCGGCACGCCAGCTCGTCATCCTGCTGCTCCGCAAATATGCAGCACTCCGTTTCCGGCTCACCGAGCATGCCGGAACGCTGACCTCGGCCCAGCGCCGCACCGTGCTCGACTTCATCGAAGCCCATCTCGAGGACGCCATCGACCTGAGCTCGATCGCCGCCGAGGTCAACATGGGCGCCTGCACCTTCACCCGCTACTTCCGCCGCACCCTCGGCATCGCACCCTACGCCTACGTGATGCAGCGCCGCCTGGAGCGCGCCCGGCGCCTGCTCGGCGAGACGGCCATGCCCATCAAGGAGGTGGCGGTGGCCTGCGGCTTCTCCGACCAGGCGCATCTCACCCGCCTGTTCTCGCGCCGTTTTCATACGACACCGCTGGCCCATCGGAAGCAAAGTGGGGCGGGCCATGTCGGCTCATGCCAGCTCGAAGGAACGGCGGACCTCACCGAATAAGGCCCTGACGAGTGCTCGGGCAGGTGCGGCCGCGCTCGCATGGCCGCCTGCCGGCCCGACAGAGGGCTTGTTCCAGCGTTGTTGACCAGCCTCGTACAGCTGTCCGCACCTACACTCAGTTTTCATTTTATAGGTCGCCATCGTCCGCGAACCTTGGTTGGCCGCTGTGGATCGACCCCACTGGACGCCTTAGGATACGCGAATTACTCCAGGAGGCGGCCGCGATGCATTCGCCCTTCATCCCATCGCACCGGCGCCGCTTTACGGCCAACAAGGTCTTCACCGACCGCGAGAAGCCAGTCACCCTGTTTTTGCGCGCGCTCGACCTGCCGCCCGCGGCCGATGGCCATCGCGTGTTGGTGTTTTACGGCGTCGGCGGCGAGGGCAAAACGGCCCTAGTCCACCATCTGCTCGGCCTTCTGGAGCGCGAGTATGCCGGCCGCGCCGGCTGGGCTGCCGTCAATTTCGAGGACGCGGCCTTGCGCCGGCCGGCCGAGGCGCTGCTCTCGATCCGCCTGCAGCTTCGACGGACTGCAAGGTTGGCCTTTCCCGCCTTCGACACGGCCTTCGCCCATTGGTTCGGCAAGACCTATCCGGGCGCCGATATCCGACAGCGGCACCCCGAGCTGTTTCGTGCCTACCATGAGGGCGCCGAGGACGCGCTGGACCTGTTGCCCGAACTCGGGGCGCTCCTGACCGACGTGCTCGACGAGGTACCTGGCCTGGGTCTGATCTACAAGAACCTGCACCGGTTCCATGCTCGCTACCGCGAGTGGCTGGAACGCCGCGGCAAGGAAGTTCTGCGCGGAATCGAGACACTTCAGGCCGACCAGACCCTCGAGCGGCTGCCGTCTTTTCTCGGCGCCGATCTCGCCGACGCCATCGCTTCCATGCCAATCCGCGAGCGCAAGCCGTTGGTCGTCCTCGGCGACACCATGGAGGCCTTCCACCGCGCCGAGGCGCAAAAAGGCGGCAGCTTCGCCTTCCGCAACGACCGATGGCTGCGTGAGCTGGTCAAGGAGAGCCCGGGCGTCCTGTTCGTGCTGCTCGGCCGGGACCGCTTGCGCTGGGACGAGGTCGAGACTGGATGGGGGCGGGTGCTCGACCAGCACCGGCTGGGGGCGCTCGCCGCCGAGGACGCCGAGCGCTACCTGCTCGATGTCCCGGTTGGTGAGCCCGAGATCCGGGCGCGGATGGTCGAAGGTGCGCAAGGCCTGCCCTTCTATCTCGACCTTCAGGTCGACCTCTACGAGGCCTTGAAAAATCAGGACCGGTTGCCCGAGCCGGCTCAGTTCGGCGGCACCGAGCCCGAGATCCTGACCCGATTCCTCGACCATCTGGGCGAAGCAGCGGCCCGGGCGCTGACGGTCCTGGGCCATGCCCAGCGGTTCGACGAGAGACTGTGGCTCCATCTCGGGCAGGCATTCATGGGCGGGTTGCCGCCGTTCTCGTTCAGCGAGCTGCGCGCATTCTCCTTTGTCGAGGAGCTTGGCGCCGGCTGGCTGAGCCTGCATGCGCTGATGCGCGAGGCTCTGTGCGATCGCACCGCGGCCGACGAGCCCGTGCTGCATGAGCGGCTGCATCGGTGCCTGTTCGCCTGGTGGGACGAGCGCTGCCGGCCGACTGACCTGCGCTCGGTCATGCCGGCGCAAGAGCTGGCCCTGGAGGAGGCCGCGTATCACCGTGCCGTCTACGAGCAGGAGAGCATAGGTGCCTGGGCAGCGGAGCGGGGCCGGCCGTTCTACGAGGCAGGACGCTATGGCTTGGCGCAGCGCTTCTTTGGGCTGACGCTGGCTGTCGAGGAGGCAGTGCTGCCTGCGGACGACCCGAAGCTCGCGCGGACCATGGGCAATCTCGGCAACATCCTCCAGCGGAAGGGCGATCTGGCCGGGGCGCTGGCGTACCAGGAGCGGGCGCTGGCGATCGAGGAGCGCGCGCTCGGCCCCGACCATCCCGAGGTGGCAGCGACGTTGGGCAATCTCGGCGTCATCCTCCAGCAGAAGGGCGATCTGGCCGGGGCGCTGGCGCAGCAGGAGCGGGCGCTGGCAATCAAGGAGCGCGCGCTCGGCCCCGGCCATCCCGAGGTGGCAAGGACGCTAGGCAATCTCGGAGTCATCCTTGAGCAGAAGGGCGATCTGGCCGGGGCGCTGGCGCAGCAGGTGCGGGCGCTGGCGATCAATGAGCGCGCGCTCGGCCCCGACCACCTCGAGGTGGCAAGGATGCTGGGCAATCTCGGCGTCATCTTCCAGCTGAAGGGCGATCTGGCCGGGGCGCTGGTGCAGCAGGAGCGGTCGCTGGCAATCAAGGAGCGCGCGCTCGGCCCCGACCATCCCGAGGTGGCAGCGACGCTGTGCAATCTCGGCAACATCCTCCAGCAGAGGGGCGATCTGGCCGGGGCGCTGGCGCGGCAGGAGCGGGCGCTGGCGATCCAGGAGCGCGCGCTCAGCACCGACCATCCCGAGGTGGCAAGGACGCTGGGCAATCTCGGCATCATCCTTGAGCAGAAGGGCGATCTGGCCGGGGCGCTGGCGCAGCAGAAGCGGGCGCTGGCGATCGAGGAGCGCGCGCTCGGCCCCGACCATCCCGAGGTGGCAAGGACGCTGGGCAATCTCGGCAACATCCTCCAGCAGAGGGGCGATCTGGCCGGGGCGCTGGCGCAGCAGGAGCGGGCGCTGGCGATCAAGGAGCGCTCGCTCGGCCCCGGCCATCCTGACGTGGCGATCACCTTGTTCAACCTTTCCAATGTGCGGGACATGCTCGGAGACAAAATTGGCGCGCGCGAGCTTCGCCTACGCGCGCTGGCGATCCTCCAGAACCGGCTCGGCGAGCGTCACCAGTATACCGAAACCGTACGACGGGCGCTTGGGGCTGTGGATGGGGCGACGGACGATGCGGGGTCGGCCGGATGACTGCCGAATTCCGTCGTATCAATGACGCTAGGGGCTTGGCGCGGCCGCGAAGATCGGGTGCTCGACCCTGGCGCCGGGGACGATCCCCAGCCGCTTGGCGGTGCCCGCGTTGAGCTCCAGCACGGCGCGGACCGGCTGTGCCGAGGGGATGAGCGTCTCGGAATAGGGGACGGCGTCGGGGGTCACCTGGACGATGGTGCCCGCATTGTCGATGAACAGGATGTCCAGCGGCAAGGGCGTGTTCCTCATCCAGAACGCCACCCTCTGCTCGGTCTGGAAGTCGAACAGCATGCCGTGGTCGGGCTGCATGCCGCGCCGGTACATCAGGCCGCGCTCGCGCTCGCCGGGGGTCGAGGCGAGCTCGACCGTGAAGTGCAGCGCTCCGCCGGGGGTGACGATGCTGAGCTCGTCCGGCGCCAGGGCCTTGGGCGCGGCCCAGGGCGGCAGCAGCAGGGCCAGCAGGGCCGCCGCCAGCAGGGCGCGCCGCCGAACGGGTTGGCGGGCCGCCGCCGGCGTGCGATCAGGGGCGGGCGAGGTCGCCCGGACGGAAGGTGCTGCTGCCATGGATCTCAAGGCCCATATCCGCCAGATCCCGGATTTTCCCAAGCCGGGCATCCTGTTCTACGACATCTCGACCCTGCTCGCCCACGGCGAGGCTTGGCGCGAGACGGTCGACCGGGTGGCCGACGCGGTGCGAGCCTACCGCCCCGACATGCTGGCCGCCATCGAATCGCGCGGCTTCATCTTCGCCGGCCCGGTGGCCTGCCAGCTCGGCATCGGCTTCACCATGGTGCGCAAGGTCGGCAAGCTGCCAGGGGCGGTGGTCAGCCACGCCTACGATCTGGAATATGGCAGCGACACGCTGCAGGTGGCCGAGGGGCTGGTGCCCAAGGGCAGCCGGGTGGTGCTGATCGACGACCTCCTGGCCACCGGCGGCACGGCGCAGGCGTCGGTCGAGCTGCTGCGCAAGGTCGGCGCCGAGGTAGTGGGGGCCGTGTTCCTGATTGAGCTGATGGGCCTCAAGGGGCGCGCGCGCCTGGACGTGCCGATGACGACGCTGCTGGGCTATGCGGGTGGCTAGCCACGGCGGGAGGGCTTGCCGGGCGGCCATTCGGATGCGACTGGAACTCTTGCCGGCGGGCAATGCCGGATAAATCAGGGGAACGACGGGGCCGGCGACTATGGCAGCAGCACCACGCTCATTTCGTGCGATGTCGGCCACCGAGGCGATCTACATCAAGACCGCGACGCAGGTGGTCAGCCGCAGCCGCGTGCGTGGGCGGGTCACCCGCCAGCAGTTCGAGACCGCACTCGCCCAGCTGGAGGCGCAGTACGAGATCCTGCGGGCGATCCTGGTGGCGGGCCACTTCGTCGAGAGGCCGCCATCCGCGAGCACGCCGCTGGCATGGCTGTCGTCGGCGACCACCGGCTCGGCCGAGCTGTACGATCGGCTGCTCAACGCGGAGCTGGACCTGACGCAGAGCATCTACAGCGTCCACGTGATCGACGGCACCGATGGCTTCGACATCTTTCTGCTGACGACCCACGCCGTCACCGATGCGACCTCACTGGTCGAGCTGCATTCATTCCTGATCTATCTCTGCGACTGCGCGGTGTGCGGCCTGACGCCCGAGATCCCGGGCCAGCCGTTCCCGCCCCATATCGACGATGCGGTGGACCACTGCCTGGCCCTGCTGGGCGACGCGGCGCAGCCGGCCCTCCCGCCCGCCGACTACACCGGCGATTTCCTGCTGCTGCCGAAGCATGGTGCCGCGATCCCGGGCCAGCCGGTCCGCCATCGGCTCGAGTGCATGGTCGTCGAGCCCGAGGACATGACGCGGCTGGCGGCGGCCGGCCACAGCCGCGGCGTCTCGGTCCATGCCCTGTTGATGGCCGCGCTGGCCCTGGCGATCAGGGACCTCTCTGAGGTGACAGCGCAGCAGATCCTGGTGCGCTCGTCGATCGATCTGCGGCGCCGGCTCGAGCCCCATCTTTCGACCGAGCTGGTCTTCTCCGCGATCACCGGGCACGTGACCTATCTGGCCGACACCGGGCAGCCCATCTACGCCATCGCCAGGACGATCTTCGAGGACATCCACGACGGCTCGACCAACGGCAAGATCCTGAACGACTACAAGTACTATCCCAGGACCTTCGGCGACCCGCGCGACGTGCCGGTGGCCATCAACGTCTCCGACATGGGCAAGGTGGCCTTCCATGCGGAGATCGCACAGCTGACGGCGGCCGGTTTCGAGTATGCGCTGGGCTGGCTGAAGAAGTTCCCCAACATGTCCGTCTCGATCTTCGATGGCCGGCTGATCGCCAACACGGTCTATGTCGAGGAGTTCGTTGCCCCGGAGCACATGGCGCGGCTGTCGGCGCTAACCCTGGGCTATCTGCGCCAATGCGAGCCGCTGGCGGCGGATGCCGCCGATCAGGCCTTGACCCGGTAGCCGGTCTTGAACATCCACCAGATCGTGGCGAGGCACACGACCAGGAACACGGTGGTCATCGCCAGGCTGATGCCGACCGGCACGTCCGAGACGCCGAAGAAGCTCCATCGGAAGCCGCTCACCAGGTAGACCACCGGGTTGAACAGCGTGATCTGCTGCCAGGGCTCCGGCAGCATCGAGATCGAGTAGAAGCTGCCGCCCAGGAAGGTCAGCGGTGTGATGATCAGCATCGGCACCACCTGCAGCTTCTCGAAGCCGTCGGCCCAGAGTCCGATGATGAAGCCCAAAAGGCTGAAGGTGACGGCGGTCAGGACCAGGAAGCCCGCCATCAGCACGGGATGCAGGATCGAGAACGGCACGAACAGGCGGGCGGTCACCAGGATGATCAGGCCCAGGATGATCGACTTGGTGGCAGCCGCGCCGACATAGGCGACGACGATCTCGAACACCGAGATCGGGGCCGAGAGCACCTCGTAGATCGTGCCCGAGAACTTGGGCATGTAGATGCCGAACGCGGCGTTGGACACGCTCTCGCCGAGCACGGCCAGCATGATCAGGCCCGGGATGATGAAGGCCCCGTAGCTGACGCCGTCGATCAGCGGCATCCGCGAGCCGATCGCCCCGCCGAAGACGATGAAGTAGAGCGACGTCGAGATCACCGGGGCGGCGATGCTCTGTAGCAGGGTGCGCCAGGTGCGGGCGAGCTCGAACAGGTAGATGGCCCGGATCGCATGCAGGTTCATGCGCGGTCTCCCACCAGGCCCACGAAGATGTCCTCGAGCGAGCTCTGGCTGGTCTGCAGGTCCTTGAACTCGATCCCGTGCTTCTCGAGCCGCCGCAGCAGCCCGGCGATGCCGGTCTGCTCGCCGTCCACGCCGAAGGTGTAGAGCAGCTGCAGGCCGTCGGCCGACAGCTCCAGCCGGTCGCCGTCGAGCCCGGGCGGCAGGCTGGCGATGGGGCTCTGCAGCAGGATGGTGAGCTGCTTCTTGCCCAGCTTGTGCATCAGCACGTGCTTGTCCTCGACCAGGATGATCCGCCCTTTGTGGATCACCCCGATCCGGTCGGCCATCTCCTCGGCCTCCTCGATATAGTGGGTGGTCAGGATGATGGTGACGCCGCTGGCGCGCAGCTCGCGCACCAGCGCCCACATCTCGCGGCGCAGCTCGACGTCGACGCCGGCCGTGGGCTCGTCGAGGAACAGGATCCGCGGCTCGTGGCTCAGCGCCTTGGCGATCATCACCCGGCGCTTCATGCCGCCAGACAGCGCCATGATCCGGCTGTCCCGCTTGTCCCACAAGGAGAGGTCCCTCAACACCTTCTCGACATAGGCCGGATTGGGCGGCCTGCCGAACAGACCGCGGCTGAATCTCACCGTGTCCCAGACGCTCTCGAACGCGGCCATGGTCAGCTCCTGCGGCACCAGGCCGATGGTGGCGCGAGCGGCGCGGTAGTCGGTCACGATGTCGTGGCCGTCAGCCCGCACCGTGCCGGTGCTCGGGTTGACGATGCCGCAGACGATGCTGATCAGCGTCGTCTTGCCGGCGCCGTTGGGGCCGAGCAGCGCGAAGATCTCGCCGCGGTGGATGTCGAGGTCGATATCCTGCAGTGCCGTGAGACCCGTGCCGTAGGTCTTGCCCAGCCCCCGCACGGAGATGATGGCATCGGGCGCACCCGTTCCTGTCGTCACTGTTCCCTCGGCAGTCGTTCGAGCGCGCCCGGCGGGCCGGGCCGTTGAAGCGGCCGGACTGTGTAACGGCTCAGAGCGATGGTGCAAGCGCGTCTTGGCCGCGCGATGCTACCGGGCGGGACGTGGCGGCTCGTCCTGGAGCTCCGCTGCGAGGGGCGCGTGATTCAAGAACGTCACCAAGGCGACGCCGCCCACCGTGTTGCCGAGCAGGGTCGGGACCAGAAAGCGCCACAGATAGTCCGCGACCGTCGCATGCCCGCTCCACACGGCATAGGCGACATCGGCCGAGCCGGCCACGATATGCGGGAGCTGGGCGATGGCCACGACATAGGTGATCAGCAGGATGACCAGGATCCGCGCCGAGCGCGCGCTGGGCAGCAGCCAGACCATGAGCGCGATCAGCCAGCCTGCCAGTATGGCCTTGATGAACTTCGGGCCGTTCGGGCCGTCCAGCACTTCCTGACCGATCTCTGCCAACGAGTGCCGGACGGGTTCCGGGAACACGCCGTCGCACGAGATCAGGCAGGCGAAGGCGATGGTGCCGATCAGGTTGGCTGCCAGCACGACGCCCCACATGCGCAGCAACGAGGCCAGCGTGGCGAGGTCGCGCCGGACCATCAGCGGCAGGACCGCGGTGAGCGTGGTCTCGGTGAACAGCTGCTGCCGGCCGAGCACGACGATCACGAAGCCCACGCTGTAGCCCGGTGCCTCCACCAGCCGCCGCCACGGCTCGTCCGACAGGCCGGAGCGGAGCAGCGCCATGGCCAGGAGCGAGAAGCCCATCGACAGCCCGGCCGCGAGCCCTGACCAGAGCAGGGCCGCATTGGCGCGGCGCAACTCGCCCTCGCCCTCCTCGCGCAGCACCTCGTGGATGACCAGGGCCTGCGGGGCGGTGTGCTCCGCCGCCTGGGCCTGCTCGTGCTCGTCGAGGTGCGGCGAGTCCTGGCCGGCAGTCTCGCCGCCGCTGTCGCTGCTGGCGCCCCGAGCGCCGGCGGCGGTCACGGATGCCGTTCGCCGTGCGTGATCTGGCCGTAGGCGAGCACGCTGTAATTGCCGAGAAGCTCGGCCCGTTTGGCCTGATCGTCCCCGGCTTCGGCCATCACCGCCGGGCAGTAGATGATGGTCAGGGCGTTGACGATGGCATCGTCGCCGACGCCCGGCGCCCGCAGCTCCGGCAGGATCGCGTCGATCCGCTCCAGCATGTCGGCGGGCGCGGCCCCGCGCAGCTGGTCGGTGACGCTCGCCTGCTCGACCATGGCGGCAAGCTCAGGGTCGTCGATGGTCGGGCAGCCCCCGTCCAGGTTGCCGGCGAGGAGAGTGCGTGTCTGCGCGCGCAGCTCGGCCACCGCACCGGGCTCGGCATTGGCCGGGGCATTGTTGCCCCAGGCGGTGCGCACATAGTTGGTGACGTCGGCGATATCCTGGTCCGACATGCCGACCCCGACGGCCGGCATCGGGCCCTGGTCATGGCGCGCCTCCAGCCCGCCCAGCACCACCTGCACGACATTCTCGGGCCCTTGCGCCTGGACGGCACCGTTGCCGGCCAGGGCCGGGATCATGCCGGCCATGCCGCGCCCGTCGACGCCGTGGCAGAAGGCGCAATGGCTGAGGTACGGCCCGGCACCCACGGCGACGACCTCGGCCGGTGCGGCCTGCTCCTCGGCCTTGGCAGCATCCGGATTGGCCGCCGATTTGAGGTAGGTCGCCATCGCCTGCAGGTCGGCGTCGGACAGCTGGCTCAGGCTCCGGTCGATGGTCTCCTGCATCGGTCCCAGCGCGACGCCCTTGCCGGGCGCCGCCCCGGTCTTCAGGTAGGTGACCAGCTGCGCATCGCTCCAGGAGCCCAGCCCGTCGCGGCTGTGGGCCTGGAGGCTGGGCGCATACCAGCCCTCGATCTGCCCGCCTTGCAGCCGCCCGCTCCAGTTCGAGGCGCCGAACAGGTTGTTGCCATTGTGGCATTCACCGCAGTGGCCGAGGCCCTCGACCAGATAGGCACCGCGATTGAACGCCTCGCTCTGCTGCGGGTCGGGCTCGAACGTGCCGGCCTCGAAGAAGGCCGTGCGCCATGCCAGCAGCCCGGTGCGGATATCGAAGGGGAAGGCCAGCTTGAGCGGCTGGCGCGGCGCATCTTGCGGCGGCAGCGAGAACAGATAGGCCTTGATCGCCAGCACGTCGTCGCGGGTGAGCTTGGTGAACCAGGGAAAGGGGAAGACGGGATAGAGATACTCGCCGTCGGCGCCGATCCCCTCGTGCATCGCCCGGTAGAACTGATCGTCCGTCCAGCTGCCGATGCCGGTCGCCTTGTCGGGCGTGATGTTCGGCGTGGGGATGTCCCCGAACGGCGTCGGCATGTAGAGGCCGCCGGCGAACGGCTGCCCGCCCGGCGCCGTATGGCAGGCCACGCAGTCGCCGGCCGTGGCCAGGTAGCGGCCGCGCTCCACGAGCGGTTCCGGGTCGGCGGCGCGTGCAGGGTGGTTCAACAAGAATGGGGCGACGATGGCTGCCACCGTCACGGCATGGGTGCACCATGCCTTGCGTATGCCGATCAAAGCGGTCTCGTTCATGACTGTGCCCTGCAGTTCGCTGCGAGCACAACCCTGCGTCGTAAAGCTCGGTTCCCTCCATGGAGCCGATGTCATGCAAGCACGACACAGCCGTCGGTGATGCGACGTCCCGCGGGCAGGACCAGTTGTTACAGCTCGAAATACCCGGAAGTGCGAAAAAGCACAGAACCTTTAAGTGTATTGGCATGGAGATACGACAGCTCCGGCGTCCAGAATGCACCGGGGTTATTGATCAACCTAAGGGAGTAGATCGATATGCAAATCAAACCATTGATGTTCGCAGCTCTACCATTTCTCGTTGGCTCGTTCGGTATGGCACTGGCTCAGGAATCGTCGCCCATCACCGGCACCACCCCACCGGCAGCGCCGCCAGCCATTTCGGTAGTTGCGCACAACGCTCTAACCCAAGGTGGAAAAATAAGCAGCGGTAGTCGACAGGTAAGTGCCGAATCCCTGGATCGTATTTCTGCCGCCACTATTGCTCCGGCATACAGCGTTGGATGGAATGTCGTGCATGCCACGCACTGTCTTACGTATTATACGGGCACCTATACGTGGCTCAATATCTATCCAGAAGAGGGTGGAGTGTTCTATACCAACAATCTAAATATTCAGAATGCATTCAGTTCGCAGTGTGCGTTAGGTAACTATGTCGCAATTTATGTAATAAGCAGCAGTGGAACCTGGGATCGGGTATATACTTACAATTTCAAGTAGAGATACAGAATTTTTTCTTGTTGTTGCGGGGCAGGCATATCCATTCAGTTCCTTGCCGCGCAAAGAGCCTGGCGGCTTGATCCACGGCAGCGGTCGTGGCGTGCCGAGAACAAGCACAACACCTTGTGATAGATCAGTTCCCGGCAAGCTCCTTCTGCCGGAGGCGAATGACCGAATCGCGCTCGAACTCGTTCGTGCTCGATCTGCCGACGATGCCGAGATCAAAGATGGTCTCGAGCCCGCTTCCATGCTCGGCGACATACTGACGCTTGAAGGTGTCGTCCACGTTGTTGTTGAAGGGATCGACCTTGTTCTTGTACTGGATGCCGACGAAGTAAGGAAAAGCGGCCCTGCTCAGGCGGTCACTGTCGGACAGTTCGGCATCGAACGACGTGACGTAGTGATAGGCATGTCTCTTCCGCTCGGGGAGGTAGCTGTCGATGCCATTGTAGAAGTCGAGATCGCCGTAGCCATCGATGAACTCGTAGTCTTCCGCGAACGTGCCGACGACTGACTTGAAGTAGAAGAGATCCTTGTCGGCGATCTGGTAGCTGACCGGCAGGATTTCCGCATCGAGATCCGGCCCCCAGAGCGCCGACGAGCCGAGGAGATAGTTCCTAGTCGATACCTTCGCGCCGCTCGACGTCACGACCTGGCTCTCCCAGTAGACAAAGCCCTGGCTGTCCCGGTGGAGCGTGGTCTTCTCGCTCAGCAGCTTGATCTCGGCGGCCAGCCTGGCGTCCTCGCCGCTGTAAGTAATCGGCCCATCGATAGCGCCGTCCCGGTACAGCATGTCGGCTTTCGGCTTCTGGAACAGATTGACCAGATTCATGCCGCTCTCGTTGCTGCCGTCCCCATTGTTCACGGCCCATCCGGGCAGGGAGCTTCGATGGCCGGTGCCTGTCTGGCCGGCAGCGAGCCAGCCACGTTTCACGTAGCCGCTTTTCAGGACGCCGATTCCCGAAGCCTGGTCCAGCGTCTTGAAGCCGAGCGGGCCGTAGATCGGGGTGCTGTCGATGGCAAAGCCCACGAGCTTCGAATGGTCCGGCGCCCCCAGGACAAAGGGGTCGTGAAGCTGCTTGAGCAGATCGATGGACATCTGATGGTTATGGAAGGTGCCCCGACTCTTGGGGAACAGTGGCAGGTCGCTGGGAGTGGCGTGCGAGACGTCCGAGTTGACGATCAAGGCCTCGGCGACGTTGGCGTCATAGGCCCATGCACCTTTGTCGTTGTACGAGAACGTATCGGTATAATTGAAGATCCCGACGCCATTGACGAAAAATCCGATCGCCCCACGGCCGGCGAATGCGTGGATGGCATTGTCATCGGGCGTGGGCTCAGCCGAAATTCGGAAGATGCCGAAAGTGTTTTCAGGCTTGAAGCTGACGAAGCGTGGGGGCGTCTCCATCAGATAGTCGGGAATGCCGGAGGTATAGGCCAGCAACTGCTTTCGATCCTTCGTCGTCTGCAAGCCGACGATATCCGCCGGAATACCGGAGACCGCCTTGGTCCAGACTTCGGTGTCGCTGCTGCCGAAGCAGGGTTCCACCCGATCCCGGTTGACCCAGAGATGGGCGGCGACATGCTTCCACAGATCGGTAGAGGATAGCTCCTCGAACTGGGCCTGTCCGTCAAAAGGGCTGTCCAATGGATGGCGTTTCCCGTCGCCCAGCGTTCCGACCGTTGGGCAAGCTATCAAAGGGGCGTGGGCGTTCGTTTTTGATTGCTCGTGGGCGGCAGGCGTCTGCTGCAGGCCGACAAGCACGGCCGCGCTCAGGGCTACAGTGCGCAGGATGCGGGCTGACGCTTTGACTTCATCTTGCATGTCTGGGCTCGACTTCTTCATGGGCACTCGAACATGACCGCGGTCGGGCATGACCGAGGATGGCCGAGCGATCAACCTCATGACGATTGCGCGCTAGGAACGTAGGCTCCGGCTCACGGCACGAACTGCTCCTTCAAGATCCGCTCCTCGAGATTGTGCTCGGGGTCGAACAGGAGGCGGAGCGAGAGCGTGCGGTCTTCCCAGATCTCGACCGAGGCCACGTCGCGGACCTCGGTGAAGTCGGCGACGGCGCTCACCGGGCGTTTGGCGGGGTCGAGCACGCGCAGCGCGAAGCGGGAGCGGCTGGGAAGCAGCGCGCCGCGCCAGCGACGGGGACGGAACGGGCTGATCGGGGTCAGGGCCAGAAGATTGGCGCCGAGCGGGATGATCGGCCCGTGCGCCGAGAGGTTGTAGGCGGTGCTGCCGGCCGGCGTCGCCACCAGCACCCCGTCGCAGACCAGCTCGGGCATCCGGCAGACGCCGTCGATCTCGATCGCGACCGAGGCCGCCTGCCGGGTCTCGCGGAACAGCGACACCTCGTTGATGGCCAGCCCCTCGTGGACCGCACCGTTCGGGCGGACGGCCCGCATGCGCAGCGGATAGAGGCCGACACGGGTGGCGCCGACGATGCGCTCGAGCAGCCCCACCGGGCGGTAGCCGTTGAGCAGGAAGCCCACCGTGCCGAGATTCATGCCGTAGATCGGGATGCGCTGATCAAGGTAGCGATGCAGCGTCTCCAGCATGAAGCCGTCGCCGCCGAGTGCCACCACCACGTCGGCATCCTCAGGTGCCACCGTGGCATAGGTGGCCTGAAGTTCGGTGAGCGCGCGCTGTGCCTCGACGGTGGGCGCGGCGCGGATGGCGATCCGCATCGAGATTTCTTCCTGGCCAGCCGCCGATGACATCGTTCACAGGCCGCTTATATGCGGCTAGGATGCACGGCCATTAGACGGATTTGGAGGCTGCTGTCGATGGTGATCGACCCGTTCGGCCGGGCCATCAGCTATGTGCGGGTGTCGGTCACCGATCGATGTGACTTCCGCTGCGTCTACTGCATGGCCGAGGACATGACGTTCCTGCCCAAGGCCGACCTGCTCTCGCTCGAGGAGCTGGATCGCCTGTGCACGGCGTTCGTCGGCCTGGGCGTGCGCAAGATCCGGCTGACCGGCGGCGAGCCCCTGGTCCGGCGCAACATGATGTGGCTGGTGGAGCAGCTGGGCCGGCACGTGCGCAGTGGCGCGATGGACGAGCTGACGCTCACCACCAACGGCAGCCAGCTCGAGCGGTTCGCGGTCGACCTGTTCCGCGCCGGCGTGCGCCGGGTCAACGTCTCGGTGGACTCGCTGCAGCGCGAGCGGTTCGAGGCGATCATCCGCTGGGGCAAGTTCGACAAGGTGATGGCCGGGATCGACGCGGCGAAAACGGCCGGTCTCCAGGTCAAGATCAATGCCGTGGCGCTGAAGGGCGTCAACGAGGACGAGCTCGACCACATGGTCGCCTGGTGCGGTGCGGAGGGGTTCGATCTGACGCTGATCGAGACCATGCCGCTGGGCGAGATCGACGGCGACCGGACCGAGCAGTATCTGCCGCTGTCGCTGGTACGGGCCAAGCTGGCGCAGCGCTGGACGCTGACCGACATCCCCTACCGGACGGGCGGGCCGGCGCGCTACGTGCAGGTCGAGGAGACCGGCGGCAGGCTGGGCTTCATCACCCCGCTGACGCACAATTTCTGCGAATCGTGCAACCGCGTCCGGGTCACCTGCACCGGCACCATGTACATGTGCCTGGGCCAGGAGGATGCTGCCGACCTGCGCGCGCCGCTGCGCGCCTCGGAGGGCGACGAGCCGCTGAAGGCGGCGATCGTGGCCGGCATCGCGCGCAAGCCCAAGGGGCACGATTT
>JBATRI010000318.1:0-2552 GCA_049292515.1 Geminicoccaceae bacterium | reverse complement strand
GGGCGAGCTCGAGCGCCGCCCTGGCCGTGGGGCCGGGCAGATGGAGGTCGGACGGGGGCTCCGGCGGCCGGTAGCCGTCGACCATCGCCAACGCCCGGGCCTTGGCGTCGCCCAGCAGCCGGTCGCGATTCATGGTGACGCCGTCCTCGGGGCGGAGATAGCGCAGGCGCTTCGCATCGGCCGCCGAGCTCGACACGGTGGCGAGCCCCAGCGTCTCGAAGACCTGCATGATCGGCGGCATCGGCCCGCCGGGCCGGCGCCGCTCGCTGATGTGGCGCAGCAGCATCTCCGTGCAGCCGCCCCAGGCCGGCACGAGGCCGACCCCGGTCTCGACCAGCCCCATGTAGGTCTCGGCGTGGGCCTGCACGGCGGCGCAATGCAGCAGGATCTCGCAGCCGCCGCCCAGCGCCATGCCGGCCGGCGCCCCCACCACCGGGAAGGGCGCGTATTTGAGCCTGCGATAGACCTGCTGCCCCTTGACGACCAGATCCTCGACGAGGCCCCACAGGCCGACATTGAGCGCGAACAGCGCCAGCCCCAGATTGGCGCCGAGCGAGAAGTCGGGTGCGTCGTTGTAGATTACCAGGGCACGGTGCCGCGCCGCCACCAGCTCGATCGACGCCGCCAGCAGGTCCAGGCTGTCGGCATCGAGTGTGTTCTGCTTGGAGGTGAACTCGAAACAGAGCGCGCCGTCGCCGAGATCCCACAGAGCGGCTGAGCCGTTGGCGAGGAAGGCGCGGGCGCCGCGCTTGACGTCGGCGAGCCGGAGCATGCCCGCGGGCCGCTCGACCGGCTGGTAGGCGCCGTCCGGGCCCAGTTGCTCGCGTCCAGCCGCCCCGTCGCGGTAGAATGGCCGCTCGCGTGCCCGTGCGAGCAGCGCCGGCACGGGGCGGCCCTCTGCCTGCAGGCGGTCCGCGAGCCACGCAGCACCTATCCGGTCGATCAGCTCGAACGGGCCCCATGTCCAGTTGTAGCCCAGCCGCATCGCGCTATCGACGCCGTCGATGCTGTCGCTGATCTCGGGCACCAACTCGGCCGCATAGCCGAGCGTCTCGCTCAGCACCGCCCAGGCGTAGCCCCCGGTGCGGTCGGGATGGGTGAGCAGTGCCTGCAGCCCGCCGACCCGGGCGGCGGCCACGCTGTCGGGGCGAGCCTTAAGGCTTGCCCGATAGTCTCCTGTACGGAGATCAATCGCTTCCTTGACCCGGCTCGCACCCTCCTGGCGGAGGCGATAGAAGCCCCCGTTGCCCTTACGGCCAGTGAGCCCCCGGGTCAGCATCCGCTCGATCAGTGGCTGCGGGCGTTGGCCGGCCCGCAGCCGGTCCGTGGCCGGCAGCTGGCCCTGCAGGCTGGCCGCGACCTTGGGGATCAGGTCGATGCCGACCAGGTCGAGCAGCCCGAACACGCCGGTCTTGGGGATGCCGACCGGCGGGCCGAGCACGGCATCGGCTTCCTCGACGTCCAGCCCGAGCTCGATGGCAAGGTCGAGCGCCGTCTGCAGCCAGTAGGTGCCGATCCGGTTGGCGATGAAGCCGGGCGTGTCCTTGGCCCGAACCACGCCCTTGCCGAGGCGGCGATCGGCGAAGTCGCCGACGGCGTCGATCGCCTCCCGGCGCGTGGCCGGGCCGGCCACGATCTCCAGCAGGCGCATGTAGCGCGGCGGATTGAAGAAGTGGGTGATCAGGAAGTCGCGTCGCAGGCTGGCGGGCAGGTCCGCGGTCAGGTGGGCCAGTGGGATGGTCGAGGTGTTGGAGGAGACGATGCTGCCGGGGCGGCGCGCCTGCTCCAGCCGCGCATAGAGGGAACGCTTGGCGGCAGGGCCCTCGACGATCGCCTCGATGGTCCAGTCGACGTCGGCCAGGGCGCCCAGATCGTCCTCGAGATTGCCGGGCGTGACCAGCGGCGCCGCGTCGGGTGCCATGAAGGCGGCCGGTGACGCCTTCAGCAGCCGTGCGATCGCCGCACGGGCGAGCGTGCTGCGATCCCCGGCACCCGCCGGCACCACGTCCAGGAGCAGCACCGGCACACCGGCATTGGCGACGTGGGCGGCGATGCCGCTGCCCATGACGCCGGCGCCGATCACCGCGACCCGGTTGATCGCCACGGCCTCAGACCGCCTCGAGGATCGTGGCGATGCCCTGGCCGCCGCCGATGCACATCGTGGCCAGCGCCAGGGCCTTGCCCTCGCGCCGCAGCAGGGCTGCCGCCTTGCCGGTGATCCGGGCGCCGCTGGCCCCGAGTGGATGGCCAAGGGCGATGGCCCCGCCGTCGAGGTTCAGCCGGTCCTGGTCGATGCCCAGCGTGCGCACCACCGCCAGGGCCTGGGCCGCGAACGCCTCATTCAGCTCGACGAGATCGATGTCCTCGAGGCGCAGGCCCGCCCGCTGCAGGGCCTTGCGGACCGCCGGCACCGGGCCGATGCCCATGATCTCCGGCGCGCAGCCGGCGACCGCGACGCTGCGGATTCGCGCCAGGATGCCCAGCCCATGCGCCCGCGCGAACTCGCCCGACGTGACGAGGAGTGCCGCGGCGCCGTCGGTCAGCGGCGAGCT
>JBATRI010000317.1:0-1507 GCA_049292515.1 Geminicoccaceae bacterium | reverse complement strand
CCGCATGCCCGCAGCGCCAGGTAGGCAGCCGGCCCACCGACGGCGGCGACGAGCGCTGCCCGCCGTGTCAGCGGTTCCAGCATCGGGGGACGCTCGGCCGTGGGTGCGTCATGGGTCATGGCGTCAGTCTCCATCCATGGCGTTGAAGCCGGCCGCCAAGCCCAGTGCTGGGGCGAGGCGCTCGACCAGCAGGCGGCGCACGCTGGCGATCTCCTCCTTGAGCTGCTCCACCTGGAGGCGGGCCGTGGGATCGGCCACGGCCTGCTGCAGTGGCACCGGGACCGCCGCGATCGCGTCCCTGGCCAATTCCAGGTGGCGGCGCAGGACGGCATCGAAGGCGGCGAGCTCGGCGCTGGCCACGATGGCGGCGGAGAAGCCGCCCGGGGCGGTGTAGACGGCCTCGACCGTGTCGACGGCGGCGCCGATCAGCGGCAGGGACTGGTTGCTGCGCCAGGCGCGGGCCCGCTCTCCCCGCGCCGCAGCGAGGTCGCTGCCCAGCGGGCGGTCCAGATCGAGCTGGATGATGATGTCGAGCGTCGTCTGCATGCCGGTGAGCAGCGCGTGTGCCAGCGTCGCGCCGGCGGTGGGGTCGGCCGCAAAGTCGCGGCCCATCCTTGCAGCCAGCGCAGTCTGGAAGTCGGCGATGGCCTGGGCATAACGACAGGCGAAGCCGGCGGCCCCGTCCGGCAAGTCGCCGTAAAGGAGCAGCTCCAGCGCCGCCAGGCTCTGCAGGCCGGCGCTCTGGCCGGCGAGCCCGGCCGCGGTCTCCAACTTGGCGGGCCGGTCCCGCAGTGCCGCGCCGAGCTGACGGGTCGCCGTGCCGTGCTTGTCCGGCCAGAAATAGACCCGGGCACTGGTCTCGGGCGATGCCGCCGGACCGGTGCCCACCGCCTGGAGGCGGCCCCAGGCCAGCAGGCTCGCGACGAAGGCGGGCCGCATCGCTGCCCGCCAGTCGCCGGCACAGTCGGGGTGCACCTCGGCAAGCTGCCCGGCCGCGTCGGCATAGCCGTCATAGAGCGGGGTCAGCACCTCGGCACGGAGCAGCTGGCCGATCGTGTCGAGGTCGGCCGCGGTCGCCGGCCGTGTCGGGCACGACAGCACGAGCGCCAGGAGGACGAGGGCACGCAGCAAGGGGACTCTCCTAAAGGCTCGCCAGGAATGCCAGCAGGCGGGCGCGGTCGTCGGCGGCGAGACCACGATAATGCTCGCGGGCTGCCAGCGCCTCGCCACCATGCCAGAGAATCGCTTCCTGAGGGTCACGGGCACGACCGTCATGCAGCAGTGTCACGGGCCCGGCCGCGCCGGCCGTGCCCAAGCCCCACAGCGGCGCCGTGCGCCAGAGGCGGGCCACGGGCTCGTTCTCCGCCCCCTGATCGGCCAGCTCCGGCCCGAGATCGTGCAGCAGCAGGTCGGTGTAGGGCTCGATGGTGGTGGGTGTTCCACGCCGGGTCACCGCCGGCAGCTTCGGTGCATGGCAGGCGGCGCAGCCCAAGGATGCGAACAGGGC
>JBATRI010000316.1:0-11029 GCA_049292515.1 Geminicoccaceae bacterium | reverse complement strand
CTGGCGAAACGCTGCGCCTTGGTGATCGTCGCGTCGACCATCACCGTCTCAAGCACGTCCTCCGGCACGCCGGCCGTGAACGGCGCGTCCCAGATGCCCTGCTGCGACCAGCGCCGGAAGCGGCGATAGAGTGAATTCGGCTTGCCGAACCGCTCCGGCAGGTCCTCCCAGGCAACGCCGGTGCGCAAGACGTAGACGACGGCTTCCACGAACTGGCGCAGGCGTTCGCTGTCCTTCTTCCAGATGCCGGACACGGCGCGCAGCTTGGTATGGAGCGACGCCCAGATGGCGTCGCGCCGACGATGTCGGGGCATCTGCAGTGATCTCGAGGATGGTGGGCCAACCCCTCAAGATGCCGTCGATCCGCCGCTCCGCTACCCAGCACGCAGTCTGTCAGAAGACCCTAGGGGAGGCGAGCGTGATCTCTGCGCCAGCTTCCTTGAACACGTAGTAAGGCGCGGCCAGTTCTTCGAGCCAGAAGGCGGTCTTCCGGCCCGTATTTCCCAACTGATCGTGCAATGTGAGAATTATCAAAACTCTCATTATATCTCTCCCTGCGTTATCGGACTCTAAAGGGTGCGCTTCTTCATCATTGCGGCCGCTACACCGGCAGTAGTCCAGCTACACGATAGCTATCGATTAACGCGTCAAATACTGAGATGTCCGAGCGGCTCCGTGCCATAAGCTGAGCGCCGGCGACGGCTGCGAAAATGGCGCGAGCGCGCTGTTCGCTCTCGTCGACGTTCATTTTGGTCGCGGCGAATATAACCTTGGCTAGCCAGGCCACATTGACGTCGGCAAAAGCCAGCACCTCTTTTTTGACCGGGTCTGGCAGGTCATCATACTCGGCAGACATGAAGCTGCAGAGGCAGATGCGGTTACCATTCTCGAGCGATTTGCGAAACGTGTCGGGGTACTGGCGCAGGCAGCGGACAGGATCTGAGCATTCGGCCCACAATGCCTCCAATACAGCCACCGAGTCCTCCCAATAGCGCTTGGCCACCGCTGCGCCGAGGTCGGCCTTGGTTGGGAAATGATAGTGGATGCTCGCGCCCTTGATGCCCACTTCGGCCGCGAGTTCGCGGAAATTCAAGCCGCTATAGCCATGTGCCTGTGCCGTCCGTTTGGCGGCCTCCAGGATGGCTTCCCTGGCGTTGGTGCTCATTCTCGATCTCTACCCATTTTTAAGAACACCTACCAAGTGACAGATAGGCGTTGACAGCGGAAAAGGGAAGGCCCAAGTTTCACCTATCAAGTGACAGGTAGGGAGAATGACAATGACCAACGCAATCTTTTATTCTGACGCAACCAAGCTGGCTGAGCTGATCCGGAACCGCGAGATTTCGCCGGTCGAGGTCATGCAAGCACATCTCGATCGCATCGAAGCCGTCAACCCCACAATCAACGCGATCGTCACGGTGGCAGAGGACGCGCTGAAAGGGGCGAAGGCCGCGGAGGCGGCGGTTCTATCAGGAGAAGAACTCGGCCCGCTGCATGGTGTGCCCTTTACGGTGAAGGACTCCATCGACACCGCCGGCGTGCTTACCCAGCGTGGATCGCCGATCTTCAAGGGCCGCCTCGCCGACGCCGACGCGACTAGCGTGGCGCGCATGAAGAAGGCGGGTGGCATCCTGCTGGCGAAGACCAACCTTCCCGAATTCTCCTACTGGATCGAGAGCGATAACCTTCTCTCCGGCCGATCGAACAACCCTTGGGATGTGACCCGCACTCCGGGCGGTTCGAGCGGCGGTGAATCGGCAGCCATCGCGGCGGGAATGTCGCCGATCGGTCTCGGCACCGATCTCGCCATCTCCGTGCGTGGCCCAGCGGCGCAAACCGGCATCACTTCCATGAAGGCGACGCATGGCCGTGTGCCCATGACCGGCATCTGGCCACGCGCGCCGCGCCGCTTCTGGCACGTCGGGCCGATGGCCCGCTCGGTTCGCGACATCGCGCTCGCGTTCTCGCAACTGGTCGGGCCTGACGGCCGGGACGCATTCGCCACGAGCACCGCCCAGTTCGATGCGGGCATCGGCCGTCAGCTCTCCCGCCAGCTCCGGGTGGGTTGGATGGTCGGACCTGGCTTTGGGCCGGTCGATCCCGAGGTGGCGGCGACCGTCAAGGCCGCGGCCGCGGCGCTGAAAGAAATCGGGGTCTTTGTCGAGCAGGTGGGCATCCCGGCGCTGGAGCACGATTTCGCCCTCGACGTTTTTAACCGCCTACATGTGATGGAGATGAAGCCCGCGTTCGCGGAGGTGACAGCCGGCCACGAGAACGAAATGTACAAGATGGCCAGGACCATGCTCTCGCTGCCCGACACGTCGATGAAGGACTATATCGATGCTGAGCAGGCGGCCGAGCGGCTGCGCGACGGCTATGCCGATTACTTCTCCCGTTATGATGTGCTGATCACGCATGTGCTACCGATCCCAGCCCACAAGCATGGCGTCGAGGAGTTCACCATCGACGGCCAGACCGTGGATGCCACCTACCTTCAGGGCGCGACCGTGCCGCTCAACGTCACCGGGTTGCCCGGCGTGGCGATGCGGTTTGGCACGAGCAAGGAAGGGATGCCGATCAATGTGCAGATCGTCGGCAAGTGGCAGGCGGAGTCCACGATCCTGCACGTGGCTTCGCTGCTGGAGGGCGTGAGCCCGGTTCGCAACCTGCACCCGGACATCTAGGCGTTCATTCCACGAGACCGCTGCACCCAGGAGTGTTTTACCCTTGGGTGTGCGCTCCCGGGATTTGTGGTCGCCCGGACGTAATGCCGGGCGGCGTCATGCCCGGCCTTCGACCACGACGTTGATGCGAAAAATCTGGATTTCGGGGACATCCACCTAAATCTGGATTTCGGGGATACCCACCTCAATTAACGGTTGGCAGTACCAGCCCTGGGCTCCGCGCTCGCCTTCACGCCGCTACCGGAACCGACAGAGCATCGACTGCCGCCCCGTCAACGCCGCCCTCGACTCCGCCGCCAGTTCATGGCATGGTGCAAGGCTTTTGATCCTATCGCCGCGAGGCCCCCATGGCGCCCGGACCCGCACCCGTCCTCCCGCCACGCACACGTGCGAACCCGAGCCGCGCGCGGCCGCCCGGCGCTTTCTGCACAGCCGCCCGGCGCTTTCTGCACAAACGATTTCCGCCCGCACACACGCGAACCCGACCCAGCTGCCGCGCAGCGTCTTTCTGCACGAACGAATTCACTTCCCGCACGTCCGAACCCGAGCACCGGCCCTCACCGGCCGAAATGCACGAACGAATTCCCACGACACGCCCGAACCCAAGCCACCCGAGCCGCCCCCGCCGGATCGTCCGAACGAATTCTAGGAACGCACATCCGAACCCGAGCCCCATTATCCTGCACCTCGCTTCGGTCTATCTAGACCTCAACCCGGAGGAGACAGGATATGACCGACATCGGCAAAGCCGGCACCTACGCGCTCGGCGACCGCACCGTGAAGCGCCTCGGCTACGGCGCCATGCAGCTGGCCGGGCCCGGCGTGTTCGGGCCGCCGAAGGACCGTGACGGGGCCATCGCGGTGCTGCGCGCGGCCGTGGCGGCCGGCGTCGATCACATCGACACCAGCGACTTCTACGGCCCGCACATCACCAACCAGCTGATCCGCGAGGCGCTGCACCCCTACCCGGCGGGTCTGGTCATCGTCACCAAGCTCGCCGCCCGGCGCGGCGAGGATGGCGCCTGGATCCCCGCCTTCTCGCGCGCGGAGCTGACCCAGGCGGTGCACGACAATCTGCGCAATCTCGGCCTGGACGTGCTGGACGTGGTCAACCTGCGCAGCATGTTCGACGTCCATGGCCCCGCCGAAGGCTCGCTCGAGGAGCCGCTCAACGTGCTGGCCGACCTGCAGCGGCAGGGCCTCGTGCGCCATATCGGCCTCAGCAACGTCACGCCCACGCAGATCGCGGACGGCCGCCGGATCTGCGAGGTCGTCTGCGTGCAGAACTTCTACAATCTGGTGCACCGGGCCGATGATGCGCTGATCGACCAGCTCGCCCGCGACGGCATCCCCTACGTGCCGTTCTTCCCGCTCGGCGGCTTCACGCCGCTGCAGTCGACCGCCCTGTCCGAGGTCGCGGCAGGGCTCGGTGCGACGCCGATGCAGGTGGCCCTCGCCTGGCTGCTCCAGCGCGCCCCCAACCTGCTGCTGATCCCCGGCACCGCGTCGCTGGGCCACCTGCACGAGAACCTGGCCGCCGTCGACCTCCAGCTGCCGCCGGACGCCATCACGGTGCTCGACCGGATCGCGGGCCCCGCATCGACCTGAACCACCCCGCCCCGGCGGTAGGCGCAGCCCGCAGGCAATGCGGGGATACCCTCACCCGGAACCGCGTTGCCGCCCTCGACTCCCCCGCCGGTTCATGGCACGCTACAAGGCTTTAGATCCTATCAGCGAGAGGCCGCCATGGCGCCCGGACCCGCACGCATCCTCCCGCAGCGCGCACGCCCGAACCCGAGCGCCCTTGCCGAGTGCCGCCTGTTGGGCGATCGATGTTCGGTCTCGTCCGAGCGCTCTGGATAGCCGGGCAAGCAGAGGCAACTGGTCGTAAGGTCGACACGCCGATCCCGGCGGCCCTGCGGGCAGCACGACTAGACGTCAGTGACGACCGCGCGGGCGAGCGGTTGTGCCCTGACGCTTCGGGCGAGATCCTAGGCCGAGGGCGAGGCGCTGGTGGTCACGGGTGTCGCGTCGTCATGCGACGGCAGGACCGTGGCACGGACCTGCCCGGAGCCGGCAACGTCGTCCGATATGGCTTGCAGCCGTTGCTGCAGTCGCGGCGCGACAAACTCGAGGAAGGCGCGCAACTTCAACGGCTGCTGCTGGTGTGCGGCATGGACGAGGTGGACCGGCATGGGCGGCGGGGCCTGGTCCACCAATATCGGCAGCAGCGCCCCCGCCCTGACGCCTTCCACCGCCTGGTAGGAAAGCACGCGCGCGATCCCGACGCCCGCGACCGCGCCGCCCACGACGCCGTCGGCGGTGTTGACCGAGAAGCGCGGGTTGATCGTCACTTGCTGTGCCTCATTCCCATCGCCGAAGGGCCATTCCCGGTAGCGTTGAAGTCCCTCGAACGCGATGCAGGCGTGCTCGGCCAGCGCCGCCGGCGTTGCCGGCTCACCGCGTCGCTTGAGATAATCCGGGCTTGCGCAGACCACCCATCGAATCTCGCCGACCTTGCGCGCGACCAGTGCGCTGTCGGGCAGGCGGCCGATCCTGACCGCGACATCGACATGGCTGTCGATGAGATCGATGACGCTGTCGGACAGCACCAGCCGCACCGTCACGTCGGGATAGGCGGCGAGGAAGTCGTGGACGATCGGCGCGACGTTGAGCGCGCCGAACGCGATCGGCGCCGTGACCAGCAACTCGCCGCGCGGCGCACGATACTCGCCCGAGGCGGCCCGCTCCGCCTCGGCCAGTTCCTCGAGCACCCGCCGTGCCGAGACGACATAGGCCGTGCCGGCCTCGGTGAGCAGGAGCTTGCGGCTCGTGCGAACGACCAGCTGGGAACCGAGCAAGGTCTCGAGATCGGCAACGCGCCGGCTGACCGTGGGGAGCGGGACGTTCAGCGACCGGGAAGCCGCGGACAGGCTGCCGCCATCGATCGCCGCCACCAGCGTGCGCATCGCCTCGAACCTGTCCATTGTCCCTCTCGCTTTACGGAAGTCAGGGTTTCGAAGTTGGCGCCTGCTGGACCATTTTGGGAGGCGGTATGTCGATCCTGCAAGGGCAAGGCAGCCCGTTCAGGAGTTCATCAATGTCGCGCATGCCGATCCCCAGCGTCGAGGAGGCACCCGAAGCCTCACGCGCCTTGCTTGCCAAGGCCAATGAGCGCCTGGGCAGGGTGCCCAACCTCTATCGCATCGTGGCGAACAGCCCGGCAGCACTGGAAGCCCTGGTCACCTTCCACGGCGCTCTCGAAAAAGGGGATCTGGATCCGCTCACCCGCGAGCGCATCGCGCTGGCCGTCGCCGAGGCGAATGGCTGCGACTACTGCCTGTCGGCGCAGACCTACCGCGTCCGCGCGGGGCATCTGCCCGACGATGTCGAGATTACCGCCAACCGGAACGGCGCCTCGAACGATATCCGGGCCAACGCCGCAGTTTGTTTCGCGGCCAAGCTGGCGCGAGGGCGCGGCGAGGTCACCGATGCCGACTTCGCAGCGGTGAAAGAGGCAGGCTATTCGGATGCCGAGATCGTGGAGATCATCGCGCATGTCGCCGTCAACGTCTTCGCCGGCACCGCCAACATTGCGCTGCAAACCGACATCGACTTTCCCCGCATAGGCGCACGCAACGCCACCTGAACGGACCCAAGCCGAGCACCCCGATGCAGGCACGCACACCGCGCGTCCGCCAACCGGAACTTGCGTCCACACATCAAGGAGACTTCCCATGACCGTTCGTTTCAACACCGTCGATGTCGATGACCTCAAGCTGTTCTACCGCGAAGCCGGCGATCCGGACCGCCCGACCGTGCTGCTGCTGCACGGCTTTCCGAGCGCCAGCCACATGTTCCGTGACCTCATTCCCGAGCTGGCCGGCAACTACCACGTGGTCGCCCCGGATCTGCCTGGCTTCGGCATGACCGAGCAGCCCGCCCGCGACCAGTTCGGCTATACTTTCGAGAACATCACCAACGTCATCGACCGCTTCACCGAAGTGCTCGGGCTCGACAAGTTCGCGATCTATGTCTTCGATTACGGTGCGCCGGTGGGCTTTCGCCTCGCGGTGAAGCATCCCGAGCGGATCACGGCGATCGTCACCCAGAACGGCAACACCTATCTCGAAGGCGTGTCGGAGGCTTTTGCGCCGGTCCAGGCCTATTGGAACGAACCGACCCAGAGCAACCGTGACGCCTTGCGCGGCTTCCTCGCCCCCGAGACGACGCTGTTTCAGTACACGCACGGCGTTGCCGATCCGAGCATGGTCTCGCCGGATGGCCGCAATCTCGACGATTTCTATCTGGCGCGTCCAGGCAACGACGAGATCCAGCTCGACCTGCTGCTCGACTATCAGTCCAACGTCGCGCTTTACGCTACGATCCAGGCCTATTTGCGCGTGCGTCAGCCGCCCGTGCTGGCGATCTGGGGCAAGAACGATCCGTTCTTCATCCCGCCGGGCGCCGAGGCATTCAAGCGCGACGTGCCTGCGGCCGACATTCGCTTCGTCGAGAGCGGCCACTTCGCGCTTGAGACACACGCCGCCGAGATCGGCGCGGTGATGCGCGGGTTCCTTGCCAATCACATCGGCTGATCCCCCGGGTCCGGGCGCCGCTCCCCTCGGTGCCCGGGCCACCCCTCGGCGACGGTGATTTCCCTTCCGCCGCCGGAGCCATTCCGGAGACTGACCATGACTACTGCCACCATGACTACTGCCCAAGACATTGTCCGCAGCTTCTACGACAAGCTCTCGAGCGGCGATGCGCCCGGCGCGCTCGACCTGATGGCGCCGGACATCGAGTGGATCACCATGTGGCATTACAAGGTGGACGGCCGTGGCCCCGAGCGCGTCGCTGAAGGACTGTTCAAACCGCTCATGGCGGAATGGTCGAGCTTCTCGCTCGTGCCGACCGAATTCATCACCGAAGGCGAGAGCGTCGTATCCCTGGGTGACTTTACCGGCGTGCATGCCACGACGGGCAAGCGCTCGGAGGCTCGCTATGCCCATGTCTGGACCGTGCGCGGCGGTAGGATCTCCCGCTTCCGCCAATATATCGACACGCTCGCGATCGCCGAGGCGCGCCGGTGATGGCCCGCGTCGCGATCGTCACCGGTGCGAGCCGCGGCATCGGCCGCGCCACCGCTATCCGCCTCGCCCGTGATTTCAGCGCCGTGGCGCTGGTCGCAAGAACGCCCGAGACGCTGGCCGAGACCGCCGCAGCGGTCCGGTCGGCTGGCGCCGAGCCACTGGTACTGGCACGCGACCTGCGCGAGCCGGAGGCAGCGGGCGCGGTCGTCGCGGCCACGCTCAAACGGTTTGGCCGGATCGACGCGATCGCCTGCATCGCCGGCGCCGTCCCGCAGCAGGACCTGTTCGACCTCTCGGACGCACAATGGGAAGACGGGCTTGCGCTCAAATTCCACTCCGCCAGGCGGCTCACCGTCGCAGCCTGGGATTCCCTGAAGGCATCGCATGGCTCGGTCGCGATCACATCGGGCACCTCGGCACTAACCCCCAAGGCGTCGCTGGCTGCGGTCGGCACGATCAATGCGGCCATCCTGGCACTCGCCAAGACGTTTGCCGATCGGGGCATCAACGATGGAGTCCAGGTCAACACCATCCTGCCGGGATCGGTCATGACCGATCGGCGGCGCTCGATGCTGCAGGGCTATGCCCACACGCACGGGCTCGACCTCGATGCCGCAACGGAGCGCTTCGCGGCCGAGATGGGCATCGCCCGCTACGGGCAGCCGGAAGATATCGCCAACGCGATCGCCTTCCTCTTCGCAGCTGAAAGCCAGTGGGTGACGGGCACGGCGTTGCGCGTCGATGGCGGCGAAACAAAGGTGCTCTGACTCTGCGGGTGAGTACGGCGCCGTGAGGCTCGTTTCGCTCGAACGCCTCTGCGCGTTCGCTCGCCGATGGGCGATCCGTCGGCGAGCATGGGCGAAGCTAGGAGTTTCCGCCCGGCCGCCACCTCGCCTCCCGCCTGCCACCGCAGCCCCACCCGAGCCATTCCACTGCCCGTCCGCCCTCGCGGCGCTCGGGCTTCCGTCCGGGTGCCGCCCCCTGTTCCACGATCCGCCAGCATGCCGGAAAACCGTTGCCGCCCCGTCAACGCCGCCCTTCAAATCTACTTTACTCGGCCGGGTCGCCACCCGCAGCATCAACGAGGTCAAGGACATCAACCGCGTCGTCTACGACTTCACCAGCAAACCGCCGGGATGATCGAGTGGGAGCGAGTGGCTTGGTCACGAAATTAGTCCCGACCCCTTAAGTTCACCGAAATGGTGGCGACACCTCGCGGCTGTTCGCCAACGGTCGCGGTTCAGACGACATTGTCATAGCTCCAGTTCATCAAATAGATGCGATCCCCAACAGGCACCGCGTTCGCGCCGAAGAGCGTGCAAAGCTGCTGGTACGCGTCTACCCCCTTTTCGGGCTCGACTGGTGGGACAAAGAAATGCGGCACCGTCCCCCTCCTTGAGGTGATAAGGATAGCGCTTTGCCTGCGCTTGGGGAGTCCTGCGCGCTCACGCCTATTTCAACTAGTAGTGAAGCCAATTGGATTAGCGGGCCGGTAGAAAGCCTCCGTCACAAAACCAGTCGCTGCCGAACCAAGCACGATACGCCGCCGTTCGCCAACCGTTGGGTCGCGCCTCCGTACAGCTTGCTGCACGTCGTTCCATTTCAAACCGAACCCCATCTATGGGATCGGCATCTCTCAGCATGCTCAGTTGGTGACGAATGTTCACGAGTTCTTCTGCCGCCTCAGAAGCAAACAGCGCAGCTAGGCCGAGTGATCGAAAGTGGCTATCGACCCTCGCCGATAGAATATCGCTCCACCCGGCGGGGCGCGTGATAACGAACCGTAGAGCGGTCGGCCGACATTCGATCACGATGGCGCTCAACCAAATGCCGTCACCCAACTCGTCGTAATAGGGGTGCAGTGGAATCTCTTCTGCGGTCGTCGCGATCGCGTCGAGTTTGGCCCTATTGCAGTCGGAGCACGCTGGGACCAAGTTCAATGGCGCTACTGCCAACGATGGGAAAAAAGCTTTGGGCAGGTGATGATCCAACGTAGCGACGGAGCGTTGCATGCAAAGCGGGCATCGACCGGCCGGCGAAGACGCGAAGATCTCGTCGTAGATGTCGCGGCCGGGCGCGCCACTTTTCGCCATTCGCTGCGTGTAGACCTTTTCCATTTCGCCAACCGTGATATCGGGATCGACAGTGGCATGGGGGGCGATCTCATGAAGCCGATCACGGAGCGCCGCGCGATCGAATTGCTTTGACGCGGTGACAATGCTTGGCGTCGCCGCTGTCAGGCGCGCTGCAAGTCCAGGGTTGCGCACCCGACTGATGCAGGTATTGAATGCTGACCTAGCCGAGTAGCCTGGCCGCTTGAGCGACCACATCAGAAATCCTCATCTTCTGGATTGCCTCGCGCGGCCAACAGCCCTTGGATGATGGCGCGTGCTTCATCACCAAGTTCGTCGCTGAAACGACGTACCACCTGATTATAGCTTGGGAGTTCAGCTACAGCCTCTCGGAGCATCTTGTGGAAGCCCGACTGCGTTACCTCCAGACCAAATACCTCCCGGGTGAGCAAGCCGACATTCTCGCCGAACGTTTGAATTTCAGGACGGTCCGCTACCGAACGTGTGCCTGAGCGCCTCACCATCCAAACGCAACTAGCTGGAACTTCCTGAAGCACGACAGGAGAGTGCGTTGCGATCAAGGCGACGCCGTTCCTGTTGATGAGCAGGTCCGAAAGCGCTCGGATGAAGGCTGACAGGAGGGGCGGGTGAAGATGGGCCTCCGGTTCGTCGAGGAGGACGAGTGTCTTTTCTTCGACAGTCTCGACCAGTCTAGTAATTGTCAGAAGAACGATCTTATGACCCGAGCTCAGTTTTTTAAAAAGTCGCCGGGCCTCTGCTTTAACCTCAACAATATCAAGGCCCGATTGAGCAAGCAAAATTACCTCCGCATCGCGGAAAATAGGGTCCGCCTGCAGCATCTCCAAGGCTCTCTGCCACCGCATGACTTTCGCGCCCTGCCGGCAAATAAGCACGCTGCTGACGAAGTCGACAGACAAGGCGTCAGGACTCTTGGGCGGCTTCGCCTTCCCGTCCTTGTCCTTCCCAATATGCTTGAGGCCGATATAGGCGTAACGCACACCTTCCGACTTGTCTTGGCGTGAGGGAAGAGGTTTGGACTTGCCCCCTGGGAGTGGAGGGTTTGCTAACGAACCCTGAACACTCGAGGAGGGCAGTATGGCCGAGAGGGGAACCCGGCGTCGGTTCACGGCCGAGTTCAAGGCGGCAGCGGTCAAGCGGC
>JBATRI010000315.1:0-2069 GCA_049292515.1 Geminicoccaceae bacterium | reverse complement strand
CTCCACGGCCGCTTCCGGCTCGACGCCGGGCACGTCGAGCATGCGGATCGGCTTGCCGATCAGCCGCTCGATCGCCGCCACCGACTTGGCCTCGGCCGTCGTCGTCAGCGTGAACGCGCGCCCGCTTTTGCCGGCGCGGCCGGTGCGGCCGATGCGATGCACGTAGTCGTCGGCGTTGAACGGCACGTCGTAGTTGATCACCACCGGCATGTCGGAGATGTCGAGGCCGCGCGCCGCGACGTCGGTCGCCACCAGGAAGTCGACCTCGTCCGCCTTGAACGCATCGAGCGTCGCCTGGCGGTGCGCCTGCTCCAGATCGCCGTGAATGTCGCGCGCGTTCAGCCCCACCCCCTGCAGGAAGCGGTTGAGGCTGGAGACCTCGCGCTTGCGGTTGGCGAAGATGATGGCCTTCTCGACCGATTGCTGCGCGATCAAGCGCACCAGCGCGCGCCGCTTGAGATCACCGCCCGGGACGGCCACCACCACCGCATCGACGGCATCCACCGTCGTCGCCGGTCGGCTGACCTCGATCCGGGCCGGATCGTTGAGGAAGCGCTCGATGATCCGGCGCACGCCGGGCGGCATGGTGGCCGAGAACAGCAGCGTCTGCCGCCGGCCGGTGAGCAGCGTCAGGATGCGCTCGACATCGGGCATGAAGCCCATGTCCAGCATCCGGTCGGCCTCGTCGACGACCAGGATGTTGACGCCGCCCAGCAGCACCTTGCCGCGCTCGAACCAGTCGAGCAGCCGGCCGGGCGTCGCGATCAGGACGTCGACGCCCCGCTCAAGCGCCTTTTCCTGGTCACCCATGCCGACGCCGCCGATCAGCAGCGCCATGGTGAGATTGAGATGTTTGCCGTAGATCTCGAAATTCTGCGCCGTCTGCGTCGCCAGCTCGCGCGTCGGCGAGATGATCAGCGAGCGCGGCATCCGGGCGCGGGCGCGGCCATTGGCCAGCACGTGCAGCATCGGCAGGACGAACGAGGCCGTCTTGCCGGTGCCGGTCTGGGCGATGCCGATCACGTCGCGGCCGGCGAGCACCTCGGGGATGGCGCCGGCCTGGATGGCGGTGGGCGTGGTATAGCCCGCGTCGGCGATAGCCTTCAGAATCGACTCGTCGAGACCTAGGTCCGCAAAGCCGGGCAGTTCCACTGCGTTTGGTATCAAGGAAAAACCGTACCGATCACATGTTGACAACGGTGCTGCATGTAGTGGCTCGGCCGACATTGTCAACGACAGCGCCGGCGCGGCAGCGTAGCCATGTGTTGGAAATGGTCGACCTCGGGCCTAAAACTTGTCAAGGGTCGCCAAAATACCGCAAGCGGGAGGTCCACACGGCCATGCTGCTCGACGCTCGACATGCCGTTTTGTTCATCGTGGATATCCAGGCCCGCCTGGCGCCCGCCATCGACGGCGCCGAGGCGGTCATCGCCCGGGCCCGCATCCTGCTCACGGCCGCGGACCGGCTGGGCGTCCCGGTGCTGGTCAGCGAGCAGTACCCGCAAGGGCTCGGCCACACCGACGAGCGCTTGCTGCCGCTGCCCGAAAGCGCCGTGGTGCTGCCCAAGACGGCCTTCTCGGCTGCGGCCGATCCCGCGATCCGCGACCGGCTCGAGAGCCTCGGCCGGCGCCAGGTCGTGCTCGCCGGCATGGAGACCCATGTCTGCGTGCTGCAGACCGCCCTCGGCCTGAGGACGGCCGGCTGGGAGGTGGCGGTCGCCGCCGACGCCGTGGGCTCGCGCCTGCCCGAGCGCCGCCAGCTGGGCCTGGAGCGGATGCAGGCCCACGGTGTGGACATCGTCGACAGCGAGATGGTGGTGTTCGAGTGGCTCGGCGACGCCGCCGCCCCGCACTTTCGCGAGCTCAGCCGGCTGATCCGCTAGATGCGGCCCCAGCTGCTGCTGCTGCCGGGCCTGCTCTGCGACCACCGCCTGTTCGCGCCGCAGCTCCCGGCCCTGGCTGCCGTGGCCGAGACCGTCGTCGCCGACCTTTCCGCCGACAGCAGCATCGCCGCCATGGCGACCCGCGTCCTGGCCACGGCCCCCGCACGGTTCGCGCTGGCCGGCCTC
>JBATRI010000314.1:0-6947 GCA_049292515.1 Geminicoccaceae bacterium | reverse complement strand
GCGCATGGCATCGCCCAGCAGCGCGAGGGGGAGCCCGCCCACGACTGGGTGCACGCGCATCTGCATCGGGTCGAGGGCGATCTCGGCAACGCCGGCTACTGGTACCGGCGGGCCGGCCAGCCGATGCCCAAGGGCGACCTCGCGGCCGAGCGCGATGCCATCGTCACGGTCCTGCTGTCCCGGCGCTGAGCCGCCGTCGATCCGGTCAGGGCGGGTCCGGCGTCGCCAGCGGGGCGCCCTCGCGCAAGAGGGTCGCGGTGTAGATGACCAGGGGTATGGTGCCCTCGTTGGCCGCCCAGTGATGGTCGCCCGGCTCCTCGACGACCCATTCGCCGGCGGTCAGCGTGTCGACCGCACCGGCCACCACGGTGCGGTCGTGCACCGGCGCGCCATCGGCGCCGTGGCGATAGACCGGCACGGCGCCGGTGAGGACGTGGTAGGTCAGCTCCCCCGATTCGACCATGCCGATCTGGGCGCCCTCGTGATGGTGCGGCTGCAGCCGGGTGGCGGGAGCGATCTCGTAGCGGACGAGATAGAGCGACTGGCCCGGCGCATTGGCCGGTGCTGTGGGCCCGAACGCGGTCACGGTCACCGGTCGCGCGGGCATCACGACCGCGGCGCCCGGCCCGGCGCCAGCACAGCCACCCAGTAATGCTGCCAGGATGCAGCCGCCGGCCACCGTCTTGCGCATGATTCCCTCCCCGAGCGCGCAGCCGTTCGCCGCCGCGGCGCGAGGCGCAGCTGTAGCAGCAACCCGGTCGACTGTCGCCGCGCCGCAAGTCGACATGCGTGCAACTTGTCGCGTTCGGGCTACTTAGTCGGCGGTGTCGATTGAACCCGTCGCGCGTTGCCCTAACCTCTGGGCACCGGAAGTGCCGAGCTGTCGAGGCCATGACTCTTTTTTCCGTGCGACACCTGACGACCTACAGCTACGCCAAACCCGTGGCGTTCGGCGAGCATCGGCTGCTGTTCCGGCCCCGCGACAGCTACGACCAGCGGCTGCTCGAGGCCACCATCCTGGTCGACCCGGAGCCCAGCAGCATCCGCTGGATCCACGACGTGTTCGGCAACTGCGTCGCCCGCATCCGCATCTCACGCCCGGCGGCGGAGCTGCGCTTCGAGACCCGGATCAGCCTCGATCACACCCCCCAGGCGGCACCGGACTTCCAGATCGACGACGAGGCGCGGACCTACCCGTTCGCCTATGGCGTCGAGGAGATGTCGGATCTCGCCAGCGCCATCCGGCGGCATTATCCCGACGACACGGACGAGGTGGCGCGCTGGGCTCGGCGGTTCGTCGCGGCGGGCCGCCGCACCGACACCGGCAAGCTGCTGATGACCATGTGCTTCGCGATCCACGAGAGCTTCGCCTATGCGCGCCGGACCGAGCCCGGCACGCAGCCGCCACAGCTCACGCTGCAGCTGCGCCGCGGCACCTGCCGTGATTTCGCACTGCTGATGATGGAGGCGGTGCGCTCGCTGGGTCTGGCCGCGCGGTTCGTCAGCGGCTACATCTACGTGGCCAGCCGCGACGGCTCGACGACGTTGGGCGGCGGCGCCACGCACGCCTGGTGCCAGGTCTATCTGCCCGGCGCCGGCTGGGTCGAGTTCGACCCCACCAACGGCATCGTCGGCAATCGCGACCTGATCCGCGTCGCGGTCGCCCGCGACCCCCGCCAGGCGATGCCGCTGACCGGCAGCTTTCACGGCCGGGCGTCCGATCATCTGGGCATCGCCGTGCAGGTGAACGTGACGACGATATCGGCCGACGAGGCGCCGCAGCCGCCGCGCGACCCGGCGATGGAACTGTCGCCGGCCGACGACGTTCATCGTCCGTAGGTTTTGCCATCCAGGCAGAATATCGAGCGAGTGTCGCCGGAGCTTTGATGAAGATACGTGCTGGGTTCACCTTGAGTTACGACTGCCCGCAGCCCACACCGATGCTGCTGACCCTCAACATCCATCCGTCGCGGCGCGTCGATCTGTTGACCGACCAGATCCTGAGCTTCGATCGGCCCACCAGCGTCTGGGGCTATGTGGACGGCTTCGGCAATGCCTGCACGCGGATCGTGGCTCCGGCCGGCCTGACGACGATCACGACCGACTTCGAGATCTATGACAGCGGCGAGCCCGATCCGGTGGCGTTCGACGCCGTGCAGCACGACATCCAGAATCTACCGGACGACATTCTCGTCTTCCTGCTCGGCAGCCGCTACTGCGACACCGACCGTCTCAGCGACTTCGCCTGGGCACAGTTCGCCAACACCACGCCGGGCTGGAGCCGCGTGCAGGCGATCTGCGATTTCGTGCACAACCATATCGCCTTCAACTACCAGAACGCCGACTCGCTGCGCACGGCCCATGGCGGCTATATCGATCGCACCGGCGTCTGCCGCGACTTCGCGCATCTGGCGATCACGCTCTGCCGCTGCATGAACATCCCGGCCCGCTACTGCACCGGCTATCTCGGTGACATCATGGTCCCGCCGGTCCCCGATCCGATGGATTTCAGTGCCTGGTTCGAGGTCTATCTGAGCGGCCGCTGGTACACGTTCGACGCGCGCCACAACCGGCCGCGGGTCGGGCGGATCCTGATGGCCGTGGGTCGCGACGCCACCGACGTCGCCCTGTCGACTAGCTTCGGCCCGTCACGGCTTGCGCACTTCGAGGTCGTCACCGACGAGATCCAGCCGCAGCAGGTCCAAGCCCACGACATGCGGGCGCTGCGGTTCGTCTAGCGCACCGGACGATCGGCCGACCCGCGGCGCCGACAATTTCGGCTCCCACCAGCGCATCGACCTCCCGAGCTGCGGCGACCCGGCGCGGCCATGACGGCCTCGCCGGGTTCCGTTCGCTCAGGCGGCGGCCGGTGCCTGGGCCGGCGTGCATTCCTCCAGGGCGCCTGCCAGCGCGTCGTCGACGCGCTCGCACCAGACGAACTCCAGGCCCTGGCGGGCGCCCTCCGGGATTTCCTCGTAATCGCGACGGTTGCGGGCCGGCAGTAGCACCCGCTTGATCCCGGCCGCATGCGCCGCCACCACCTTCTCCTTGATACCGCCCACCGGCAGGACGAGGCCGCGCAGGCTGATCTCGCCGGTCATGGCAACGTCGGCGCGGACCTTGCGGTTGGTCATCAGCGAGGCCAGGGCGGTGAACATCGCCACCCCCGCGGATGGACCGTCCTTGGGGATGGCACCGGCCGGGACGTGGACGTGGATGTCCGAGCGCTCAAACAGCTTCTCGTCGATGCCGAGATCGGCCGCGCGCGACTTGACCAGACTCAAGGCCGCGGTCGCACTCTCCCGCATCACGTCGCCTAGCTGGCCGGTCAGGATCAGGCTGCCCTTGCCGGGGATGCGGGTCGCCTCAATAAACAGGATGCCGCCGCCGACCGGGGTCCAGGCGAGGCCGGTGGCGACACCCGAGACGCTGGTCCGCTCGGCGATCTCGCTCTCGAACCGGCGGCCACCGAGA
Organism: Geminicoccaceae bacterium; assembly: GCA_049292515.1. Classification (GTDB taxonomy): domain Bacteria; phylum Pseudomonadota; class Alphaproteobacteria; order Geminicoccales; family Geminicoccaceae; genus Benzoatithermus. The sequence goes on along the minus strand of JBATRI010000314.1, from coordinate 3,473 downwards.
ATGGCCTCGAGGTCGGCGGCATCGATCACGATCTTCTCCTCATGGCCCGCGGCGACGCGGACGGCGGCCGAGCGCAGGACGGCACCAACCGTCCGCTCCAGGTTGCGCACGCCGGCCTCGCGCGTGTAGTCGCGGACCAGATGATGCAGCGCATCGTCGGTGACCTCGACCTGCTCCGGCGTCAGGCCCGTGGCCTTGAGCTGCCGGGCCACGAGGTAGCGCCGGGCGATGCCGACCTTCTCGTCCTCGGTGTAGGACGGCAGCTCGATCACCTCCATCCGGTCGCGCAGCGGCCCGGGGATCGTGTCCAGCATATTGGCGGTGCCGATGAACAGCACGTGGCTGAGGTCGAACGGCACGGCCAAGTAGGCGTCGCGGAAGGTCGAGTTCTGCTCCGGGTCCAGCACCTCGAGCAGGGCCGCCGACGGGTCGCCGTGGAAGCCCGTGCCCAGCTTGTCCATCTCGTCCAGCATCATGACCGGGTTCCTGACCCCGACCTTGCGGATCGCCTGGATGATGTTGCCGGGCAGTGCTCCCACATAAGTGCGCCGGTGGCCACGGATCTCGCTCTCGTCGTGCACGCCGCCCAACGACACGCGGGCGAACTTGCGCCCCATGGCCCGGGCGATGCTCTGGCCGAGGCTGGTCTTGCCGACGCCGGGCGGGCCCACGAAGCACAGGATCGGGCTCCGGCCCTCGGGCGCCAGCTTGCGCACCGCCAGATACTCGATGATCCGCTTCTTGATCTTGGCCAGGTTGTAGTGGTCCTCGTCGAGCACGCGCTGCGCCTCGACGACATCGATCCGGTCCTCGGTCTCCTTGCTCCACGGCAGCTCGATCAGCGTGTCGAGATAGCCGCGCAGCATGCCGTGCTCAGCCGCGGCCTCGGGCATGCGCTCGAGCCGGCGCAGCTCCTTGTTGGCCTGCTGCAGCACCTCCTCGGGCATGCCGGCCTCGGCGATGGCCTTCTTCAGGTCCTCGACCTCGGCTTCCGTGCCCTCGTCCTCGCCCAGCTCCTTCCTGATCGTCGCCAGCTGCTCGCGCAGCAGGTGCTCGCGCTGCCGCTTCTCCAGGGTGCCGCGGGTGGCCTCGCCGAGCTCACGCGACAGGCGCAGCACGCTCAGGCGCTGGTTCAGGAACTCGAGCACCCGATCGAGGCGGCGGACCAGGTCAACCGTCTCCAGCACTTCCTGCTTCTCGGCCGGCTCGATGTCCATGGTGCTGGCCATCATGTCGGCGAGCTGGGCCGCCGAGCCGATGCCGCGGATGGTGTCGGCGAGCTCGCGCGGGGCCTGCGGCAGCAGTTCCACCGCCTCGAGCCCACGCTCACGCAGCAGCATGAAGCGGGCCTCGATCTCGGTGTCGCGGCCCTCCGGCTCGTCGATCAGCTCGATGCGGGCGGCCAGGAACGGGTACCCGCCGACGAATTCCAGGACCTTGAAGCGCTGCTGGCCCTGGCAGATCAGATGGTGGTTGCCGTCGGGCGCGGTGACGTAGCGCAGCACGTTGGCGGTGGTCCCGATCCGGTGCAGGTCGAGCCCCGTCGGGTCCTCGACGCCGGCCTCACGCTGCAGGACGACGCCGATCGGCCGCTCCGCGCGCACGCCCGCCTGGGCGGCGGCGATGGAGCGCGGCCGCGCCATCGTCACCGGCACCACGGTGCCCGGAAACAGCACTAGGTTGCGCACCGGCACCAACGGCATGATGTCAGCTGGCAGCGTCCTGGGCTCGCCCGGCTCGGTCAAATTGAGTTCGTCGGCCATGCGTGATCTCCTGCTCAGCCGAGCTTGCGTAGGGTCAGCGTCAGGCACCCATGGGCCAGATCGCGCCCGGACAGCTCATAATGGCCCGACGGCAGGCTGATCCGCCGCTCGAACCCGCCGTAAGGCATCTCCAGCCGGCGAATCACGCCAGCACCGCGCGGGGTCGGCAAAGTGCGCTCGCCGGACACGACGAGCGACGCCCCGTCGATCCGAACCTCGAGCTGGTCGGGCCGGACGCCCGGCAGCGCCACCTGGATCCAAATGGCACCATCGGTCTCGAACACGTCGACGGGCGGCTCCCAGCAAGCGGTACGCTTGCCGGAGCCGGGCCGAAACGCCTCTCGATGCACCCGCTCGGCCTGATCGAGCAGCTGCAATGCTTCCGCCCACATCCAATTCCGCACATCGCGCGCCATCGCCCCGCTCCTCGATTGCGCTCCTCGCGCCACAGGACCATAGCTGGGGCGGGACGGCCCTGGATTCCAGGTTTGCCCGCCACTGGAGCCGCCAGCCCAAATCCATGCGTTGAGTGTGCAGGTAATCTGCCCCATAAGAAAGATATCCGCGGAAATCCGCCGGGCCTCCGCCGCTCGGCGGGCGCGCAGCATCGATCGTTGGGGGATCGGCCATGGCTCGAGGCGCGGTGAAGTGGTTTCACGCCATCATGAGGTACGGATTCATCGCCCCGGATGACGGCTCGACCAGCGTCCGCATCGGGCGTGACGGGGCCATCGATGGGCTCCGGCCGGGTGCACTGGTCGAATACGACACGGCCCCGGGACCTGACGGCCGGCTGCGGGCAGTCAATCTGCGCGCGATCGATGCCGAGGACACGGCCAGGGCTTGAAGTTTAGGCGTTCGCCAGAGCTGCGCCCGCCGAACGGCGGCGGGCGGTATCGCGCCCCGATTGGGGCCACGGAGGGAATTGATGCGTATCCGCGTCGGCTACGAGCTGATCTACGAGTGTCCGCAGCCGACACCGATGATCTTGATGCTCAACGTGCATTACTCACGCGTGCCGGACCTCGAGACCCCGGACATCCTGCACACCGACCCGGCGCTCGAGGTCGAGGCCTACCGCGACGGCTTCGGCAACTGGTGCAATCGTCTGGTCGCCCCGGCCGGGCGGCTGCGGTTGTGGGCCGATGCCGTGATCAGGGACAAAGGCCTGGCAGATCCACAGAACTATGCCGCCGAGCAGATTCCGGTGGAGTATCTGCCCGGCGAAACCCTGACCTATCTGCTGGGCAGCCGCTACTGCGAGACCGACCGGCTGTCCGAGACAGCCTGGCAGCTGTTCGGCAACGGGCCCACGGGTTGGGGCCGCGTCCAGGCGATCTGCGACTTCGTGCACAACCATATCACCTTCGGCTACGAGCACTCGCGGCCGACACGGACCGCCGCCGAGGGCTATGCCGAGAAGGTCGGCGTCTGCCGCGACTATGCCCATCTGGCGTTGGCGTTCTGCCGCTGCATGAACATCCCGGCCCGCTACTGCACCGGCTATCTCAGTGACATCGGCCAGACGCCGCCGTTCGGGCCGATGGATTTCGCCGCCTGGATCGAGGTCTATCTCGGCGGCCGCTGGCACACCTTCGACCCGCGCAACAACGAGCCGCGCATGGGCCGGATCCTGATCGGTCGCGGCCGTGACGCTTCCGACGTGCCAATCACCCATACGTTCGGCCCCAACCTGCTGGCGGGGTTCCG
>JBATRI010000313.1:0-2307 GCA_049292515.1 Geminicoccaceae bacterium | reverse complement strand
CCGGTGCCCAGCGTGTCGCCAGCCTGCTCGACGTGCCGAGCCTGGTCAGCGATCGGCCGACCGCCCGCACGCTGACCCAGCCACGTGGACTGGTGGAGTTCCGCGACGTGATCTTCGCCTACCCGCGGCGGCCTGCGGTTCTTCACGGCATCGACCTGCGCATCGCACCCGGCGAGACCGTGGCCCTGATCGGCCCGAGCGGCGGCGGCAAATCGACCATGGTCCAGCTGCTGCTGCGGCTCTACGACCCACACGGCGGCACGATCGCGATCGACGGCCACGATCTGCGTGACCTGAGCCTGCAATCGCTGCGACGGGCGGTGGCGGTCGTGTTCCAGGACGCTCATCTGCTGCGCGCGTCGGTCGGCGAGAACATCGCCTATGGCTGCCCGGAAACGCCGCCCGAGAAGCTGATCGCCGCCGCAACCGCCGCCCATGCCCACGGCTTCGTGTCGCGAGGGCTCGGCGGCTATGCGCGCCAGCTCGGCTCGCGCGGCGAGGGACTTTCCGGCGGGCAGCGGCAACGGGTGGCCCTGGCCCGGGCGCTGATCCGCGAGGCGCCGATCCTGGTCCTCGATGAGGCGACCTCCGCGGTCGACGGCGAGACCGAGGCCATGATGCAGGACACGATCGACCGGCTGGCCGGCTGCCGGACCATCATCGTCGTCGCCCACCGGCTGGCCTCGGTCCGTCGCGCCGACCGCATCGTGGTGATCGAGGAGGGCCGGATCGTCGAAAGCGGCCCCCCCGGTCTGCTGCTGGAGACACCCAGCCGCTGCCGCCAGCTGTTCGCGAGCCAGTTGTCGCCTGGGGTCACCACCGCATGAGCAAGCCGGTAACCCGCCCGATGCCCGGCGAGCGGCTGGCAGAGCACATCACGGTGGTGAGCCCGATCGACGAGGGCGGCCGCGACCCGGTCTACATCGTCTGGAACCACGCCGCTTGGTGCCCGATGTGCTGCAAGCTGTTCAGGAAGCCTTCGCAAGCCCGATGGGAAACGCGGGCGCTGGGACGGCTGGCGCATCCGGGGATCGTCCGACTCCTCGAGGACGGCGCGCCCAGATACATGCTGACCGAGTTCCTCGAAGGGCCGTCGCTGCGCAAGCTGCTCCGGTCCCGCCCCAAGGGACGGTTGAGCTTGCCCGACGCCCTGCGGACCGCCATCCACCTGGGCGCGGCGCTCGCGCACCTGCATGCGTGCGGCTACCTGCATCTCGACCTCAAGCCCGCCAACGTCATCGTCACCCGCCGCCGCCCCGTCCTGTTCGACCTCGGCTCCGCGCGGCGCGCCAACGGCCGTAAGCTCCCCTCGCCCCAGGGTACCGACGCCTACATGTCGCCCGAGCAATGCCGGGCCAAGGTGCCGAGCCCGGCGAGCGACATCTACGGCCTGGGTGTCACCCTGTTCGAGATGCTCACCGGCGCTCGACCATTCCCCGCCGGCGACAAGGCCGAGCCGTTCCCGCAGCTGCATGTGCCGCCGGCGCCGCTGCGTGCGCATCTGCCGACGGCACCGCAAGAACTCGCCGCGCTGGTCGCGGCGTGTCTCGCGCCGCGCCCGGCCGACCGTCCGCCCTTGATGGCCGACCTGCTACCCGCCCTCCATCGCCTGATCAGGACCGGGCCGCGCATGTGGCCACCAGTCGTCGATGCGGTAGGTGAAGATCCCAGCAGATAATGTGTCGAGGCTGCTTGCCAAGCGAATTTCCCCAATAGTGGGGTATTGTTGCACGGAGGCTGGTGCAATATTGTAGGGCCAGCGGGTGCTTGGCTTTAGGTTAACTGAAGAGAAACCGGCTTGGCAGTACGGGTCATGCGGTTAAGCACCTTGATAGCCAGAGCGACTTCGCCCTGTTAACCGGACAGCGTGCGGGCGCGCAGCCGCGGGCCAATGGTGGCTTTATGGCGGCCGCTTCTGGTCTCGGCCAAGCTGCGGCGATCGTAGCCGGTGGCTTTCTGCCAAGCCATACGACCCCGATCTCCGATGAGCTGGATGTGCCGGTCGCGTTGGTTTGGCGACCTGTCGGCTTGGGTACCGGGCACCGCCGTGGAGCACAGTGGTATGGTGACGGTGGGCGTCCACCCTCGCTACCGGCTCGCGATCGCCTGGTAGACCGGTTCGCCGTCATAGGCGCCGTCCACCGCGTCGCTCGGGATCTGCTCGAGCAGATCTGGTACCCGTGGACTTGCCCCCTGGGAGTGGAGGGTTTGCTAACGAACCCTGAACACTCGAGGAGGGCAGTATGGCCGAGAGGGGAACCCGGCGTCGGTTCACGGCCGAGTTCAAGGCGGCAGCGGTCAAGCGGC
>JBATRI010000312.1:0-2091 GCA_049292515.1 Geminicoccaceae bacterium | reverse complement strand
CCGCATGGCCCGCGCCGTTCGGGTCCGCCGGGCAACGGTTGCTTCGCGGGGTGTGGACCCCGGGAAGCTGGAGCGCCGCGTGCTCGCCGCCCGCGCCCGGCTCCGGCAGGTCGAAGCCGAGAATGTGCGCCTCCGGCAGCTGCTCGACCTGCTGAGCGACAATGCCGGCATGGCCCTCCCGCCAACACCCGCTCCGGCCGCACCGCCGGTCGACGACGGCGCCGAGCGCTGCCTGCTCTATGTCGGCGGACGCTGCAGCCTGCTGCCGCATCTGCGCCGCCATGCCGATGCCCGCCGGTTGGTGCTGCTGCACCATGATGGTGGCGACGAGGAAGGCGTCAACGTGCTGGAGCGCCTCATCGGCCGCGCCGACGCGGTGTTCTGCCCGATCGACTGCGTCAGCCACCAAGCCTGCCTGCTGGCCAAGCAGCTGTGCCGGCGGCTGGAGAAGCCGTTCGTCCCCTTGCGCACCGGCAGTGGAACCTGCTTCCTGCGCGCCATCGACCGCTGGCGCGGCGTCGAGATCACGGACCTTGCGCGCGAGGTGCGCGCCTAGGGAGCATTGCCGGGCGGCGGCGCTAACCGCTAGGAAGGCGGCACATCTCGATCGTGCCTGCGGGAGTGCGCGCTTGGCCACCATCATCGGCGTGGCGCTGCCGTTCTTCGCCGTCCTGGTCTGCGGCATGCTGGCGGCCCGGTTTAGGCTGCTCGACGATGCCGGCCTGCTGGGCCTGAATGCCTTCGTGTTCTGGTTCGCCCTCCCGGCGCTGCTGTTCCACAAGGTGGCCACGACGGCCTTCGAGCGGCTGACCGACTGGACCCTCTATGTCGGGTACGAGGGCTCCTGCCTCCTGGTCTACGCCATCGTGCTGGTGGGCGTTCGCTGGATCGCGCGCCGCCCGTTGCGCGAGGCGGCGATCTGCGCCTTCGCGGCGTCGTGGGGCAATGTCGGCTATATCGGGGTGCCGCTGCTGATCGCCGCCTACGGCGAAGCCGGCGCACTGCCCAGCGTCATCGCCGTCGTGCTCGACACGCTGATCCTGCAGAGCATCACCATCCTGCTGCTGGAGAGCGGCGGCAATGCCGGACGCGGCGGGGTCGGGGCGGTGGGTCGTGCGGTCATCCGCAATCCGCTGATCCTGGCCGTGATCGCGGGCGGGGTGGTCGCGTGGACGGGGGTCGACCTGCCGACTCCGGTGACCGGATTTCTGGGCCTGCTCGGTCCCGCCGCGGGGGCCGGCGCGCTGTTCGCCCTTGGTGCCACCCTGCGCGGGCGCGCGCTGACGCAGGACAAGACACTGGTCGCCGCAGTCACGCTGGCCAAGCTGATGCTGCTGCCGGCGCTGGCCTGGCTCGTGCTGCAGGAAGTTCCGGTACCGGCCGACCTCACGGCACCGCTGCTGGTGACGACGGCCCTGCCCACGGCCGCCAGCGTGTTCGTGATCGCGCAGCGCTACGGGGTTCTCGAGCGTCAGGCGGCGGCCATCGTCTTCGCCAGCCATCTGCTGGGCATTCTCTCCCTCACGGTCGTGCTGGTCCTGCTGCAGGCCTAGCCCGGCGGCGCCGCTGCACCGTATCCCGATCCGCATGCCGCCAGTTGTATGCAATTTGCGGCGGATCTGGCTTGCAGCCACTATTCGGCCGATCCGGTGTGCACTACGATAACGTCGGCACTGCGAGAAGTCTGCGAGACGGCAGTACTGGGAGGCTAAAAGTTGCGCTGCGGGACAACCGCATGGCGTATTGCGCTGCACCTTGTTGTTGGTGGGGTGATGCTTGTTGTCGCCTGGCTCGACTGCGCCACAGCCGCCGACAACGTGAAGGTCCGCGTACAGCCCGGGCAGACCTTGCGCGACATCGCCCAGCAGCAATTGGGCGATCCCGATCTGTGGACCGAGATCCTGCGCGCCAACGGGCTGAGCTCGATCACCGACGTGCAGCCGGGCATGGAGCTCGTCGTCCCCGCAGGCGAGATCGCCGCGGCCGACCGGTCGCTGCGGCTGGCCCTCGCGGCGTTGCAGCAGGCGACGGAGCAGGGCGCCCGGCTGTTCGCCGCCCCGCAGATCGAGCAGGGACAGGCCTTCTACGAAG
>JBATRI010000311.1:0-1948 GCA_049292515.1 Geminicoccaceae bacterium | reverse complement strand
GACGCCGTGCCGGGGCAGCAGTTCGAGGGCCGGGTCGTGGCGCTGGCCCCCCAGGTCGACGTCAACGGCCGCGCGGTCCAGCTGCGGGCATCGGTCCCCAATCCCGAGCGGGTCCTGCGGCCGGGCCTGTTCGCGCGCGTGACGCTCGAGCTCGATGCCCGGCCCGAGGCCGTCCTGGTGCCCGAAGCCGCGATCGTGCTGCAGCAGGCCGGGGCGATGCTCTACCGGGTGGTGGACGGCAAGGCGGTGCAGACGCCGGTGACGACCGGCGTGCGCCGGGACGGCATGGTCGAGATCACCGAGGGCCTCGCCGCCGGCGAGACCGTCATCGTCAACGGCCATGTTCGCCTGCGCGATCAGATCCGGGTCGAGGTCGTCCGCCCCGCCGGTCAGGGCTGAGCGCGGATGCGCCTGCCCGAGATCTGCATCCGCCGCCCGGTCTTCGCCACCGTCCTCAGCCTGCTGCTGGTCCTGGTCGGCATCGTCGCCTACGAGCGGCTGCCGGTGCGCGAGTACCCGAACATCGACCAGCCGGTGGTCTCGGTGGTGACCAGCTATCCGGGCGCCGGCCCCGAGATCATGGAGAGCCAGGTCACCCAGGTGCTGGAGGCGTCGATCGCCGGCATCCCGGGCATCGACGTGCTGTCCTCGACCAGCCGCAGCGAGACCAGCCGGATCACCGTCCGGTTCACGCTCGACACCGACCCCGAGGATGCCGCGGCCGACGTGCGCGACCGGGTCTCGCGCGTGCGCGGGCGCCTGCCCGACGAGGTCGAGGAGCCGGTGATCAACAAGGTCGAGGCCGACGCCGACCCGATCCTCTACCTCGCCTTCACCAGCGATCGCATCTCCGCACTCGACATCACCGATTTCGTCGACCGCGACGCGCGCGACCGGCTGCAGAATCTGGCCGGCGTGGCCGAGGTGCAGATCCTGGGCGAGCGGCGCTATGCGATGCGCATCTGGCTCGACCGCGACCGGCTGGCCGCCTACGGGCTCGCGGTGCAGGACGTCGAGGGCGCGATCCGGCGCCAGAACCTGGAGGTCCCGTCCGGGCGGATCGAGGGCACGGACCGCGAGTTCTCGGTGCTGACCCGCACCGGGCTCACCACGCCCGAGCAGTTCGCGGCGATCACCGTCAAGGATGCCGACGGCTTCGCGGTGACTCTGGGCGACCTCGCCAGGGTCGAGATCGGGCCCGAGGACGACCGCCGCGTCACCCGCTTCAACGGCCGCAACTCGGTCACCATCGGGATCATCAAGCAGGCCACCGCCAACCCGCTCGACGTCGCCCGTGCCGTCCGTGCCGCCATGCCGGAGCTGATCGAGAACCTGCCGGCGGGCATGGAGGCGGTGATCGCCAACGACACCACGGTGTTCATCGAGCGCTCGATCGGGGCGGTGTTCACCACCATCGCCGAGGCCGTGGTCCTGGTCGTGCTGGTGACCCTGGTGTTCCTGCGCTCGTTTAGGGCCACCATCATCCCGGTGGTGACGATCCCGGTCTCGCTGATCGCCACCTTCGCGCTGATGTACGCGTTCGGCTTCTCGATCAACACGCTGACCCTGCTGGCGCTGGTGCTGGCGATCGGGCTCGTGGTCGACGATGCGATCGTCGTCCTGGAGAACGTCTACCGCCATATCGAGGCCGGCGAGCAGCCGTACGATGCCGCCATGATCGGCACCCGCGAGATCGTCTTTGCCATCATCGCGATGACGCTGACGCTGGCCGCCGTCTACGCGCCGATCGCCTTGACCCCCGGCCGCACCGGCCGGCTGTTCATCGAGTTCGCGCTGGCCCTGGCCGGGGCCGTGCTGGTCTCGGGCTTCGTGGCGCTCACCCTGACACCCATGATGTGCTCGCGCCTGCTCGCGGCCCACGCCGAGGAAGGGCGTGTGGCCCGCTGGCTGGGCCGGGGCCTCGACGCGCTGGAGCGCGGCTATCGCC
>JBATRI010000310.1:0-3991 GCA_049292515.1 Geminicoccaceae bacterium | reverse complement strand
CGTGACGACATGGGTGGTGGCCCCGGCGGCGGCTTCGGCCGTGGCCCGCGCGGCCCGCGCTCCGGCCCGCGCTACTGAGCTGACTCGTTCGACGGTGGCCCGCTCTCGCCGATCTGGCGGGGTGGGCGCCGGCTTTTGCTCTGAGATGCAGGGTGCAACGGCGGCAGCCGCCATGGTTGCCGCCCCTTCCGTTGACCGGTGCGGGTGCGGCCCCTACATACGGGGCCAACATTCAAGGATCGGCCCTGCACCGGGATGATCGTCGAGCTCAATGCCCGATCGAAAGAGGTCTTTCGCCAGATCGTCGACGCCTACGTCGCCACGGGAGAGCCCGTAGGCTCACGTACGGTGGCGCGGCGGCTGGAGGAGCAGGTCTCGCCTGCCACCATCCGCAACGTGATGGCGGACCTCGAGGAATATGGCCTCCTCTACGCGCCGCACACCTCGGCCGGGCGGGTGCCCACCGACGCCGGGTTGCGGCTCTATGTCGATGGCCTGCTGGAGGTCGGCAACCTCACCGAGGACGAGCAGCGTGAGATCGAGGGCCGCTGCGCCGTGCGCGGCCGCAGCCTCGAGGGCGTGCTGTCGGATGCGTCCAACGCCCTCTCCGCACTGTCGCGCTATGCCGGCATCGTGGCGGCACCCGTCAACGAGCGGCCCTTCCGGCACATCGAGTTCGTCCTGCTGTCGCCGGGCCGGGCGCTGGTCATCGTGGTCGGCGACAACGGCATGGTCGAGAACCGGGTCATCGACGTACCGCTGGGCATGTCGGTCTCGACGCTGATCGAGGCGGGCAACTACCTCACCGCCAGGCTCGCCGGCCGCAGCTTCGGCGAGGCCCGCTTCAGCATCCTCGAGGAGATCGAGCAGCACCGCAGCCAGCTCGACGCGCTGACGCAGAAGGTGGTCTCGGCCGGCCTGGCTACCTGGAGCGGCGATTCCGACCAGCGGGAGAGCGGGTTCCTGATCGTGCGCGGCCACGCCAAGCTGCTCGACGACGTCACCAATCTCGCCGACCTCGAGCGCATCCGCGGCCTGTTCGCCATGCTCGAGGCGCGGCAGAGCATCCTGCGGCTGGTCGAGCTGACCCAGTCCGCCAAGGGCATGCAGATCTTCATCGGCGCCGAGAACCAGCTCTTCGGCCTGTCGGGCTGCTCGATGATCGTGGCCCCCTACAGTGCCGGCGCCGAGGGCGGGCGCGGCGCCGAGGTTGTGGGTGCCATCGGCGTGATCGGCCCGACCCGCATGAACTATGCCCGCATCATCCCGCTGGTCGACTACACCGCGCGCGTGGTCAGCCGCATCCTAGGCACTCCCGATTCCGAGACGAGGCGATGAACGACAGCAACGACCAAGAGAACCCCGATCTGCTGAACGGCCAGGACGCCCCGGCCGCCGAGGCGGCCCCGACGGCCGAGGAGCACCAGGAGCTCAAGGATCGCCTGCTGCGCACCCTGGCCGAGATGGAGAACCTGCGCCGCCGGACCCAGCGCGAGGTCGAGGACGCGCGCAAGTTCGCGGTGACCGGCTTCGCCCGCGATCTGCTGGAGGTCGGCGACAATCTCAGCCGGGCGCTGGCCTCGGTGCCGCAGGAGGCGCGCCAGCAGAGCGACTTCATGAAGAATCTGGTGCTGGGCGTCGAGATGACCGAGCGCTCGCTGCAGAGCGCCTTCGAGAAGCATCAGGTGCGCCGGGTCGAGCCGCAGAAGGGCGAGAAATTCGACCATAAGCTGCACCAGGCGATGTTCGAGGTACCCACCGGCGACCTGCCGGCCGGGGCCATTGCCGAGGTGATCCAGGGCGGCTATGTGATCGCCGACCGGCTGCTGCGCCCGGCTTTGGTGGGCGTGGCCAAGGCACTACCCGGTACTGCCGGCGGTGACGGCAGCCCGCGCCCGGGCAGCCAGGTCGACACCACGGTCTGACGGCAGCGGTTGCCGGCGGGGACGGGGGCGCGATCGACGCCCTGTCCGGAACGAATCGACGGAAGGCAGAGTGCTGATGCAGAGCGGCGTCAAGAAGGTCGTCCTGGCCTATTCCGGTGGCCTCGACACCTCGGTGATCCTGCGCTGGCTGCAGGACTACTATCGCTGCGAGGTGATCACCTTCACCGCCGACCTCGGCCAGGGCGAGGAGCTCGAGCCCGCCCGCGCCAAGGCCGAGATGATGGGCGTGAAGCAGATCTATATCGAGGACGTGCAGGAGGAGTTCGTCCGCGACTATGTCTTCCCGATGTTCCGCGCCAACGCGCTGTACGAGGGCTGCTACCTGCTCGGCACCTCGATCGCCCGGCCGCTGATCGCCAAACGGCTGATCGAGATCGCGGCCGAGACCGGTGCGGACGCCATCGCCCACGGTGCTACCGGCAAGGGCAACGACCAAGTCCGCTTCGAGCTCGCGAGCTACGCGCTCAACCCGCACATCAAGGTGATCGCCCCCTGGCGGGAGTGGGACCTGGACAGCCGCGACAAGCTGATCGAGTACGCCGAGGGCCGGCAGATCCCGATCCCGCGCGGCAAGCGCGGCGAGGCCCCCTACTCGACCGACGCCAACCTCCTGCACATCTCCTACGAGGGCAAGGCGCTCGAGGACCCGTGGGTCGAGCCCGACGACGAGATGTTCACGCGGACCGTGTCGCCCGAGGCGGCCCCGGACCGGCCGACCTATGTCGAGATCGGCTTCGAGCGCGGCGACCCGGTGAGCGTCGACGGCGAGCCCTTGTCGCCCGCCAGCCTGCTGCGCCGCCTGAACGACCTCGCCGGGGCCAACGGCATCGGCCGGCTGGACCTGGTGGAGAACCGCTTCGTCGGCATGAAGTCGCGCGGCGTCTACGAGACACCCGGCGGCACGGTGCTGCTGGTGGCGCACCGGGCGATCGAGAGCATCACGCTAGACCGGGGTGCGGCCCATCTCAAGGACGAGATGATGCCGCGCTATGCCGAGCTGGTTTATAATGGCTTCTGGTTCGCGCCGGAGCGCGAGATGCTGCAGGCGCTGATCGACCAGAGCCAGGAGAACGTCACCGGCACTGTGCGGGTGAAGCTCTACAAGGGCTCCGCCCAGGTAGTCGGCCGCAAGGCGCCGCACACCCTCTACAGCCAGGCCTTCGCGACCTTCGAGAAGGACACCGTCTACAACCAGCGCGACGCCGAGGGCTTCATCCGGCTGAACGCGCTGCGGCTGCGGATCGGGGCCCTGTCGCGGGAAATCGGCCAGGATCGCTGAACCCCGGCCGATCCCCTACCGCAAGGCACAGGCCGGCGCCGCGGCACCGGCCTGCCGGGGCGTCAGGCGGCCTTCTTCTTCAGGCCGTCCTGCCGGGTGCTCAGCCACCGGCTGGTCATGTCGCCGGCCATCTCCATCTGCCGGGTCATGCCCTGGCCCAGCCGCGTCATGGTCTGGTGGACGTAGTCGTGCTGGATCTCCAGCGCCTCGCGCCAGTCGCGCGTGGTGGCCAGACGCTGCATGGTCTGCACGTTGCGCTGCATCTGCTCGCGCCCGAGCTCGATCCAGAACGCCGCCAGATCGGTCTCGGCCTTGACCAGATCGCGCATGGCCGGGCCGGCCTCGTCGAGTACCAGCCGCATCATCGGTGCTGCCGCCCTCTCGGTGACCTTACGCCCCCGCTCGAGGGCGGCCTCCGTGGCCGTGGCCAGGGTCTCCGCGGTCTCGTGGGCCTGATCCGCCGTCTGGTCGATCGCTTCGGCGGCGACCTCGCCGGTCTGCTTGACGTCGTGCCGGGCGGTGTCCCGGCTGCTGGTCTGGGCCATTCGATTTCCCCTTGGTCGGTGGGTTGGCACTCGGTGCGGTGGTGCGTGTACGAACTCCGACGCACTGCAACACCAAAAGCCTCGCCCGCCTCATTGTTCCAACATGGCGCCGGTTTCATGATCGCACCCGCCCTGCCGCGGGCTGCTTGAGCATGTCGCGCGAGCTGCGGGCCCTCGAGCGCGGCACGGTCGGCAAGGGGGCGGACCGGGCCGCCATGCGC
>JBATRI010000309.1:0-34467 GCA_049292515.1 Geminicoccaceae bacterium | reverse complement strand
GCCTCCGACAGCACCAGTCGAAGCGCCCGTTGCGAGTCCGCCGGTCGTGGAGACGGCCCCGCAGCCCGAGGTCGCCGCGGCCCCGCCGGCTGTCGAAATCGCACCGCCGTCCGAGCCCGCGCCTGAGCCTGTGCCAACGGTCGCCGCGGTAGCTGCTCCAGTGGCACCTACGCCGAGCACTCTGCCCGGACAGGCGGCAAGTGTGCCCCCACGCGCAGCCGCACATTCGGGGCCTCGTATGACTGCGCCCCCGCCGGCACGGCCTGCTTCGCCCCCAGTGCGCTCCACCTCTACCGCGGCCCCTGCGCCCACGCGTACGGGTACTGGTGGTCAGCAGCGTCCGGCGGTTCGCCCATCGGATGCACGTGCCGCCGAGGCCGCTCGGTCCGGGCGCCGCCCGATGGTGCTCAAGCCGCTGACCGAAGAGGAAAAGGCCGTCCGCCTGCGGGCCCTTGGCTCGGCGCGCAAAGCCGAGGAGGAAGCCCGCTTCCGGGCCGATGAAAACTCACGCCGCGCTGCCGAGGAGCAGGCACGGCGGCGGGCGGAGGAAGAAGCGGCCGCCAAGCGCAAGGCTGACGAGGAGGCACGTCGTCGCCAAGAGGAAGAGTCTCGCAAGAAGGCCGAAGAGCTGGCGGCGAAGCTGCTGGCCGACGACGAGCGGCGCCAGAAGGATCGGGAAACTGGTGCCAAGGCGCCGGTCGAAGGCGAGACGCGTCGTGCACGTCCTCCGGTTGAAGCCACTGCGGCGGAGCCGGAGACGGGTCGGCGGCCTGCCGCCAAGACCGAGAAGTTGGTGCCGGAGGAATCCGCCGACGATCGCCGCAAGGCGCGTGGCGGCAAGGTGGAGAAGCGGCCTGCGGCTCGCCGGTCGGACCGCGACACCAGTGTGCCCAAGCGGCTCGATCGCTTGGTCATCGGCGGCGATGCCGAGTTGGTGGAGCGGCGTGGGCCCAGTCTGGCTGCTCTGCGGCGGCAGCGTGAGCGCGAGAAGCGTCAAGCGTCAGGTGCGGCGGAGTTCATTGTCCGCGAGGTGATCCTGCCGGAGACGATCACCGTCCAGGAATTGGCGGCTCGTATGGCGGTCCGTGGCGCCGAAGTGGTCAAGGCGTTGATGAAGAACGGCATCATGGCCACCATCAACCAAAGCCTCGATCCAGATACGGCCGAGCTGGTGGTCACCGAGTTTGGCCATAAGGTGAAGCGCGTGAGCGAGGCTGACGTCGAGGAAGGTCTTGAGGGTGTCACCGACACCGACGAGAGGCTGACCCCGCGTCCGCCTATCGTCACGGTGATGGGCCATGTCGACCACGGCAAGACGTCGTTGCTGGACGCTTTGCGTGCCACGGATGTCGCGGCCCGGGAGGCTGGCGGCATCACGCAGCATATCGGCGCGTATCAGGTCGATATCGGCTCTGGACGGCCGGTGACGTTCATCGATACGCCGGGCCACGCCGCATTCACGGCGATGCGGGCTCGAGGTGCATCGGTCACCGATATCGTGATTCTGGTCGTTGCCGCGGACGATGGGGTGATGCCGCAGACGATCGAGGCGATCAGCCACGCCAAGGCCGCCAAGGTCCCGATGGTGGTGGCGATCAACAAGATCGATCGGCCGGACGCCAACCCGGAACGCGTTAAGCAGGAGCTGTTGAGCCACGACGTGGTTCTGGAGGACTTCGGTGGTGACGTGCTGGGCATTCCGGTCAGCGCCACCCAGCGTCTCAACCTCGATAAGCTGATCGAGGCAGTGCAACTCCAGGCCGAGCTTCTCGACCTGCGCGCCAATGCCGAACGTGAGGCGCACGGCACGATCATCGAGGCGCGTCTGGATCGCGGTCGCGGCGTCGTCGCCACGGTGCTGGTGCAGCGCGGCACCCTGAAGGTCGGCGATCTTGTCGTCGCCGGCGCACAATGGGGCCGGGCGCGGGCGCTGCTCAACGATCGTGGTCAGCCGGTGGAGGAGGCCGGTCCATCGACGCCGGTGGAGATCCTCGGCCTGGACGGCGTGCCGGAGCCGGGCGACCTGTTGGCAGCGGTAGAGAGCGAGAAGCGTGCTCGTGAAATCACCGAGTATCGCCAGCGCAAGCGGCGCGACCAGGCGCACGTGACGGCCACCGGCGCCCGTGGGTCGCTGGAGGACATGTTCACACAGCTTCGGGTCGGCGATTCGGGTGAGTTGCCGATCGTCCTCAAGTCCGACGTGCATGGTTCGCTCGAGGCCATCAGTGCCGGCCTGGAGAGGATCGGTACCGACGAGGTCAAGGTGCGGATCCTGTTCGGCGGCGTCGGTGCGATCACGGAATCGGATGTGACGCTCGCGGCGGCCTCGAAGGCGGCCATTCTCGGCTTTAACGTCCGTGCCAATGCCCAGGCCAGGGACATGGCGCGGCGTGACGGGGTCGAGATTCGGTACTACTCGATCATCTATGAGCTTCTGGATGAGATGAAGGGCCTGCTCTCGGGCATGCTCAAGCCGGAGTCGAGGGAGAGCATCCTCGGCCATGCCGAGATCCGCGAGATCTTCAATGTGCCGAAGATCGGCAAGATCGCCGGCTGCATGGTCACCGACGGTCTGTTCCGGCGTAACTCGCGGGTCCGCCTGCTGCGCGACAATGTCGTCGTCTACGACGGCACCCTGGGTTCGCTCCGGCGGTTCAAGGACGATGCTCGCGAGGTCAAGGAAGGCTTCGAGTGCGGCATGTCGATCGACAACTACACCGACATCCGCCAGGGCGACGTGATCGAGTCGTACGAGATCGAGGAGGTCGCGCGCTCACTGTGACCGACCACCCTAGCCCCCGCGACGTTGCGGGGCGGATGAGGACGACCCTGGGTTCGGCCAGCTCACTCGAGGGCAGGCCATGACCCGCGGTGCTCAGGCGCCATCGCAACGGCAGCTTCGTGTCGGCGAGCAGATGCGGCATCTGCTCGCCGAGTTTCTGCTGCGCGGCGATCTGCACGATCCGCGACTGGTCGGGCGTAGCCTGACGGTTGCCGAAGTGCGGTGCAGCCGCGATCTCAAGACAGCCGTGGTCTACACGACCGAACTTGGGCGCGAGCTCAGTCCTGAGGCGATCGAGGCTCTGCAGCATGCAGCGTCACATTTGGCCGGTTGGCTGGCTCGGCAGATGCATTTGAAGTACGCACCAAAACTCCGCTTCGTGCAGGACGAGACCTTCGCTTATGCCGCGCGCATCGGCGCGCTGCTGCATGACGCACAGCTCCCGCCGCCGGCGGCGGAGGATGAGAACAATGGCACGCCGTAAGCCCGTCGGCCGTCGGATCAATGGCTGGCTGGTGATCGACAAGGCGCCGTCGATGACGTCGACCCAGGTGGTCGCCGTGGTCAAGCGTCTGACCCAGGCACAGAAGGTTGGGCATGGTGGGACGCTCGACCCGCTTGCCACCGGCGTCCTGCCGATCGCCATGGGCGAGGCCACCAAGACCGTGGCCTATGTCATGGACTCACGGAAATCCTACGAATTCACGCTGCGTTTCGGCGAGGCGCGCGATACGGACGATTCCACAGGCGCCGTGATCGCCGAGAGCGACGACCGTCCGAGCGCCGCCATGATCGAGGCGGCACTGCCGCACTTCATCGGCTTGATCCAGCAGGTCCCGCCACAATATGCAGCCGTCAAGGTGCAGGGTGAGCGGGCTTACGACATTGCCCGTCGCGGCGAGACGGTTGAGCTGGCGCCGCGCGAGATAAGGATTGATGAGCTGGAGATGACGGCTCGCCCTGACGCCGATCATGCGGAGTTTCGCATGTGCAGCGGCAAAGGGGCGTATGTCCGTTCCATCGCCAGGGATCTGGGGCAGATGCTCGGCTGTTACGCTCACGTTACGGCGCTTCGTCGCACCGAAGTGGGTGCTTTTCGGGCCGAGGATGCCATCTCTCTCGATGTGTTGGCGCGTATCGTCGAGGACGACGCGCTGCTGCAGGTTTTGGTTCCGGTATCCACCGCGCTGGCCGGCATCCCGGCGTTGGCGGTTACTGAACCACAAGCGCTTCGGCTCCGGGCCGGACAGCCGGTCTACATCCCGCCTGCGCTAGTCGGCGACGGGGTGGGTGATCCGGCGACGGTACGGGCGGTCCGCGCAGGCGAGCTTATCGCCTTGGCGCGGCTCGAGGGTATGGAACTCAGCCCGATGCGCGTTTTTCAGACTGACCCGATGCCGACCGGAAACCGAGAATGACGATTACCGCCGAGAACAAGCAGGCCATTATTGGCGATTACAAGACCCATGAGAGCGATACCGGCTCGCCCGAGGTGCAGGTGGCGATCCTGACCCACCGCATCCTGGGCCTGACCGAGCATCTCAAGGCCCATCAGAAGGATTTTGCGTCGCGTCGCGGGTTGCTGATGATGGTCGGTCAGCGTCGCAGGCTGCTCGACTATCTGCGCCGTACCGACGCCGGGCGCTACCAGACGTTGATCGAGCGGCTGGGTCTGCGGCGCTGAAGCTAGTTGACCCGATACGGCCCCCAAGCGCCCGCGCATTCGAGGCTAGTGCACGCGCTTTGGGGCCGGCCGCGGCGGCAGGGCTGCCGCCAAGAAAGGTAAAATGAATGTTCAAGATAACACGTAAGGAAGCCATCTGGGGCGGCCGCAAGCTCGTCCTGGAGAGCGGCCACATCGCCCGCCAGGCGGATGGTGCCGTGCTGGCTACACTGGGTGAGACGGTCGTTCTGGCCACGGCGGTCGCCAGCAAGTCCGTGAAGCCGGGGCAGGGCTTTTTCCCGCTGACCGTCAACTACCAGGAAAAGACCTTCGCTGCCGGCAAGATTCCAGGTGGCTTTTTCAAGCGTGAAGGGCGTCCGTCTGAAAAGGAGACGCTGACCTCGCGCCTGATCGACCGTCCGATCCGGCCGTTGTTCCCCGAAGGTTTCCGCAACGAGACCCAGGTCGTGACCACGGTGCTGGCGCACGACGGCGAGAACGATCCCGACATTCTGGCCATGGTCGCCGCTTCCGCGGCGTTGACCATCAGCGGCGTGCCATTTCTGGGCCCGATCGCCGCGGCTCGGGTCGGCTACGCAAACGGCGAGTTCATCTTGAACCCGGCCATCGAACAGACCCGTGGCAGTGATCTCGATCTCGTGGTCGCCGGCACCCGCGATGCGGTGATGATGGTCGAGTCCGAGGCCAAGGAGCTTTCCGAGGAGACCATGCTGGCGGCGGTGGTGTTCGGCCATAGCCAGTTCCAGCCGGTGATCGACCTGATCATCGATCTGGCCCAGGACTGCGCCAAGGAGCCGTGGAATCTCGTCCAGGCGGACCATGGCGAGCTTTATGGTGCCATGAAGCGCGATCTCGAGGCCGATCTGCGCGCCGCCTATGCCGAGCCGGTCAAGCAGGCCCGGCACGAGCGGATCGACGCCGTGCGCGCCCGCGCGAAGGAGCAGTTTGCCGGCGACGACGCCGTCCGTGCGGCCCTGGTCAGCGAGCAGTTCGAGGCCCTCGAGGCCGACGTCGTCCGCGGCCAGATCCTGGATTCGGGCCTGCGCATCGACGGCCGCGACTTGAAGACCGTGCGGCCGATCGAGGCCGTCGTCGGCGTGCTGCCCCGGGTGCACGGCTCGGCGCTGTTCACGCGTGGCGAGACGCAGGCTCTGTGCGTGGCCACGCTCGGCACCGGCCAGGACGAGCAGGTGATCGACGCGCTCGAAGGCGACAAGCGCGAGCATTACATGCTCCACTATAACTTCCCGCCCTACTCGGTCGGCGAGACGGGCCGGATGGGCTCGCCCGGGCGGCGTGAGGTCGGTCACGGCAAGCTCGCCTGGCGGGCGACCCGGCCGCTGCTGCCGTCTAAGGAGGCGTTCCCCTATACCATTCGCGTGGTGTCGGAGATCACCGAGAGCAACGGCTCGTCCTCGATGGCCACGGTGTGCGGCACCTCGCTGGCGTTGATGGATGCGGGCGTACCCTTGCCGCGTTCCGTCGCCGGTATCGCGATGGGCCTCATCAAGGAAGAAGACCGGTTCGCCGTCCTGACCGACATCCTCGGCGACGAGGATCATCTCGGCGACATGGACTTCAAGGTCGCCGGCACCGAGCACGGCGTCACCTCGCTGCAGATGGACATCAAGATCGCCGGCATCACGCCTGAGATCATGGAGATCGCCCTGCATCAGGCCCGTGACGGCCGGATGCACATCCTGGGCGAGATGGCAAAGGCGCTGGGCATGCCGCGCCCCGAGATGCGCGAGACCGTGCCACGGGTGACCACGATCCAGATCCCGACCGACAAGATCGGCGCGGTCATCGGTGGTGGCGGCAAGACGATCCGCGAGATCACCGAGCGGACCGGGACCAAGATCGATATCCAGGACGACGGGACGGTCAAGATCGCTTCGACCGATGCCGCCGCCAGCCAGCGGGCGGTCGACTGGATCCGCGGCCTCACCACCAGCCCCGAGGTCGGTGCGATCTACGAGGGCAAGGTGGCGCGCGTGGTCGACTTCGGCGCCTTCGTCAACCTGCTGGGCAGCATCGACGGCCTTTGCCACATCTCCGAACTCAGTAACGAGCGCGTGGGCAAGGTTTCGGATGTCGTCAAGGAAGGCGACATGGTGAAGGTCAAGGTCTTGGCGATCGACGATCGCGGCAAGATCAAGCTCAGCATGCGGGCGGTTGATCAGGTCACCGGTGAGTCCGTCGAAGTGGCCCCGCGTCCGCCTCGTCCGCCGCGCGACAGCGACGGTGGCGAGCGCCCGGGTGGGGCTCCTGATGGTGGCTTCCGTAGGCGCCGTGAGCGCGGTGCTTGAGCGGTCGAAACGAAAAAACGACGACACGCCGGCTTCGGCCGGCGGGCTCGGCGTTTGGGAGTAGGTAGATGAGCGTCGTGCAGCCGATGGTGGTCTCGGGCCTCGAGGTCTGGCCGCTGGTCGAGGGCGGAAAAGGTGTGGCGGTCAGCAGCGGCCGCTCTGCCGGAGCCTGGGCTGCGGCCGGGGGCGTCGGTACTTTTTCCGGCGTCAATCCCGACGCGCTGGATGCCAACGGCGAATATATCCCACTCGTGTTCCGTGGCCGCGACCGGCTCGAGCGACACGAGGAACTGATCGCCTACTCGATCAAGGGGGGCATCAGCCAGGCCCGGATCGCTCACGATACGCGCCAGGGTGAGGGCCGTATCCACATGAACGTGCTGTGGGAGATGGGCTCCTGCGAGCGCGTCTTGCAGGGGGTGCTGGACGGGGCCAAGGGCCTGATCCACGGGGTCACCTGTGGGGCGGGGATGCCTTATCGTTTGGGTGAGATTTGTGCGCGCTACGGGGTCTACTACTATCCCATCGTATCGTCGGGGCGTGCCTTCAACGCCCTGTGGAAGCGCGCCTATCACAAGTTCCAGGACTGGCTGGGGGCCGTCGTCTACGAGGACCCCTGGCTCGCCGGCGGGCACAACGGCCTGTCCAACGTCGAGAATCCCGAGGAGCCGCAATCGCCGCTGCCTCGAGTGATCGAGCTGAGAAAGCTGATGCGGGCCGTAGGCCTCGGCAACGTGCCGATTGTGATGGCTGGCGGTGTTTGGCATCTCAAGGATTGGAAGGACTGGATCGGCAATCCCGAACTCGGTCCGATCGCCTTCCAGTTCGGTACCCGGCCACTGCTGACCCATGAAAGCCCGATTCCGGAAGACTGGAAGAAGCGGCTGCTCGATCTCGTGCCTGGCGACGTGCTGTTGCATCGCTTCAGCCCGACCGGGTTCTACTCATCTGCCGTCAAAAACCGCTTTCTCAATGACCTTGTGGCCCGCTCGGAGCGGCAGGTCGAGTTCTCCGAAGCTGAGGACAGCGCGCACGGGCGTACTGCCTTCTTTGCCTACGGCCGTTCGGGTCATGGCGTCTTCGTCTCGTCCGCTGACCAGGCTCGGTTGCAGGGCTGGCTGGCTGAGGGCTATACCCAACCGATGCGGACTCCTGACGACACGCTGATCTTCGTGGCACCGCAGAACGCGCGCGAGATCCGCCGTGACCAAGCCGACTGCATGGGCTGCCTGAGCCACTGCAAGTTCAGCAACTGGCGCGATCATGGCGACCACACCACCGGCAAGGCCGCCGACCCACGGTCGTTCTGCATTCAAAAGACCCTGCAGGAGATCGCTCACGGTCGTGGCGCGCCGCTGGACGACCAACTGATGTTTGCCGGGCACAATGTTTACCGCTTCCGCGATGACCCGTTCTACGCCAACGGCTTCGTGCCGACGGTGAAGCAACTGGTGCAGCGGATCCTCACTGGACACTGAGCGCGGGGCCTTAAATACGGGGGGACCTTGACCTCGCGGTAAATCTGGACCAAATCAGTCCGGTATCAGTCGCCGGTTATACCCGGTCTAGCCAGGTCAGTTGCCCAGCTCATGCATCCCAATCGCCCGAACCTGATCGCCGTGCGTAAGCTCAAAGAGAGCGGGCTGCGGCCGACCCGTCAGCGTGTCGCATTGGCACGCCTCCTGCTGGAAACCGGTCCTCGACATGTCACTGCGGAGGAGCTTTTCCAGGAAGCTCGTGCCGCCGGCATCCCGGTGTCGCTCGCTACCGTGTACAACACGCTGCACCAATTCACCGCCGCCGGGCTGATGACAGAAGTGGTGGCCGGTAGTGGGCAGAGCTACTTCGACACCAATCCGACCTCGCATTACCACTATTTCGACAAGTCGACCGGTGAGATCATCGATGTGCCGGAGGAGGCCATCCAGTTTCTGCGCCTACCCGAGCCACCGCCGGGCAAGGTGATCGACCGGATCGACGTGGTGGTGCGCATTCGCAGTGCAACCAATCGCACGGCCGCCTATAGAGGCGGTTCCGAGGCGGACCGAGACTGAGGTCTCTAGTCTCCGTCAGCTATTCCCCACAGTACCGCGCGCGGCAACCAGCCGCGCTCGTCGGCTACCTCGATCCGGCACCAGTCTGCCGCGCAGTCGACCAGCTCCCCGATCACGCCGGGCTCGACACGGGCCACCACGCGCCCGTCGACAGCGGGTGATCGGTGCAGCTCCTGTATGCCCGACCCTTTGACCAGCACCGTGCGCCGCTGCGACAACAAGCTCGAGTGGGTCCAGCCCGTTTCGCCGTCCGGGTCCTCGATCCGTCGCCACACGTCATATTCTTCAACGATCCGTACCGGCAGCTTGAGGCGCGAATAGACCCACCGAACCGGGTGGTCCATGCTCGGGCCCGTGCGGACATTAACCTCCGGGGCCGCCAGCGACGCGAATCGCGGTAGCGGCAGGCCGCTGGCGCCGGTGCTCCGCTGCGCTGCTGTCTGAGCCGCCAGCGGCAGCGAGCCTGCTGTCAGCAGCAAAAGCACCGCAAGGCTGCGCAAGAACAAAACCGAAGCTGCCACGAATCGAATCCTCGACGAGGTCATCAGGATCCTCGCTCTACACGGACCGGGCACGCGTTTGAAGCTTGGATGTCGCGGGCGGCGGGTTTGAGCACGCGGGTGCTTTCTGCTAGTCCCTAGCGGCACCGCGCCCGGCCGCAGGAGATTGTCATGTCGCGCACCCGCCCGATCGTCATTGTCACGCGCAAACTGCCGGATGCGATAGAGACGCGGATGATGGAGCTGTTCCAGGTGCGGCTGAACACCACCGATCAGCCCCTGACGAAACCGGAGCTGATCGAGGCGGTGAAGAGCTGCGACGTCCTCGTGCCGACGGTGACCGACCGGATCGACAGCGCCGTGCTGGCTCATGCTGGCGAGCGTCTGCGGCTGATCGCCAACTACGGCACCGGCGTCGACAATATCGACGTCGAGGCCGCCTACAAACGTGGCATCACCGTCACCAACACGCCCGGAGTGTTGACCGAAGATACCGCCGACATGACCATGGCACTCATCCTCACCGTCTCGCGGCGACTGGTCGAGGGCGAGCGCATCGCCCGCTCGGGTGAGTGGGGCGGCTGGAGTCCGACCTCGATGCTTGGGCATCGGATCTGGGGCAAACGGCTGGGCATCGTCGGGATGGGCCGGATTGGCAGTGCGGTGGCCCAGCGAGCGAAGGGATTCGGCTTGTCCGTGCACTACCACAACCGACGGCGGGTGCACGAATCCGTCGAGCAGGAGCTCGAGGCGACCTATTGGGAGAGCCTCGACCAGATGCTGGCTCGGGTGGACGTGATCAGTGTCAATTGCCCGCACACGCCCGCCACCTTCCATCTGCTGTCGGCACGCCGACTGGCCCTGCTGCAGCCACATGCGATCCTCGTCAACACCAGTCGCGGAGAGGTGGTCGACGAACAGGCGCTGACCCGGCTCTTGCGGGAGAAGAAGATTGCCGGCGCTGGGCTCGACGTGTTCGAGCACGAGCCGGCGATCAACCCGCGTCTGCGGCAGCTCGAGAACGTGGTGCTGTTGCCGCACATGGGCTCGGCCACGATCGAAGGCCGGATCGACATGGGCGAGAAGGTCATCATCAACATCAAGACCTTCATCGACGGTCACCGCCCGCCCGATCGGGTGCTGCCGAGCATGCTGTAGCGTTCTTGATACGTGGGTCCCTCAGGCTTCGCCCCCATGCGCTGACGCCAGGTGTCGACACGACGCAGCTGGCCAACAGCATGTCATCCCGACCGGATACTAGGCATTGCCTCCCGGCTGGGATGACGCTGTCACCAGGTTCGCGGGGCCAAAGTCCTCAACCAGTCCGCTCGCATCTGACGTAGCCGCGTGACGACCGTCCAATTGTCAGGGGCAACATTGCGGCTCTCGCCGATATCCCTTTTCAGGTCGTAAAGCTGTGGGGAATGGCCCGACCTCTCGATCAACTTCCAATCACCGCACCGGGCCGCGCCGTTTTCTCGTGCACCCCAGAACAGACAGGCGTTCGGGTCGGCCGTGCCGCGCAGGCCGTTGAGTACATTGCCTCCATCGAGCCCGGCGGCGCTGCCGCCGGCGGCTTCAAGAATGGTAGCCGTCAGATCCATCGCGCTCACCGGCACATCGGAGCGGCTGCCTGGCGTCAGGGCGCCTGGCCAGGATACGATGAACGGCACGCGGATCCCGCCATCGTAAAACGTGCCTTTGCCTCCCCGCAACGGTCCATTCTTGCAGTTGCCGCAACCATTGTCGCCGAGGAAGGCTACTACCGTATTGCCGGCAAGCCCCTGCTCGCGCAGCGTTTGCAGCACGGCCCCGACCGCATCGTCGAGTGAGCTGAGCATGGCCGCCACCGTGCGACGCCGGCTATCCGCGATGCCGGCGTGCTGCACGAGCTTGTCGGGCTTTGCTTGCAACGGTGTGTGGATCGCCGTGAACGGCAGGTAGAGAAAGAACCGTTGAGCGGCATGGCGGCGAATGAAGCTGACCGCCTCGCGGGCGAAGGCGTCGGTCAGATAGTCTGCCTGCGGCTCCGGCGTGAACCCACGAAGAACCGGATTGCCCGGCATCTCGCCGTAGTAAGGATGGTCGCTGCCGAGCACGCCGAAGAACTCGTCGAAGCCACGCATCATCGGATGTTGATCGGGGCGGTAGCCCACGTTCCACTTGCCGACCATGCCGGTGGCATAGCCCAGCGTCCGTAGGCCTTCGGCCACGGTGCCGGCGGTGCTGGGCAGCCCACCGTTCAGACGACCCGGGCTGGTCTCCGGTGGTGGGTTCTTATAGATCCCCAGAGTCTGCGGATAGCGGCCGGTGAGCAGACCCGCTCGGCTGGGTGCACAAAGTGGTGCCATCACGTAGCCACTTGTGGCGACAACGCCGGCTGCGGCGATGGCGTCAATGTTCGGGGTCGAGACGTCGGGCTGATGTACTGCGCCCACTTCACCATAGCCCACGTCATCGACGAAAAAGACGACGAAATTCGGCTGGCCTCCGGGGGCCGTCCCCTTGTCCGTGCGCCCCTCATAGTAACCATAGGTGATGTAGTGGATGGTGGCCCGCTCGACGTTACTGCCGAACGTGGCTCGAAGGTCGGCGTAGTTGGCCAGATACTGCTGCTCGTTGAAGCTATCCTGCGCGCGGCCCTCGGCTCGGCCGTATTGCTGATAGTGGCGTTCACCGGCTGCCCGGTTGGCTCCCAGGGCGCGAATC
This sequence comes from Geminicoccaceae bacterium, assembly GCA_049292515.1. Lineage (GTDB taxonomy): Bacteria > Pseudomonadota > Alphaproteobacteria > Geminicoccales > Geminicoccaceae > Benzoatithermus. Next base: position 22,429 of record JBATRI010000309.1, on the reverse strand, counting down.
AGGTCGGGGTAGGAGGCGATATACTGCAGCCCGTCAAAAGGCGCCGTGGCGGCAACCTTGGTGTCGGCGCTGGCCAGAGCGAGCAGTCCGTTTGCGGGCATGTCCTTGGCGAATGGCAAGCCAGGGAAGGCGCCGGGTGCCGATGACGCCTTGCTGCTCAACGGTTCGCTGATGGTGGCGGCGCTGCCGGAGCCAGGCCAGAGCGTAACGGCGAGCACCGCCGCGAGCATGAACCGAATGCGCAAAATGGTTTCCCCAACCTTGCCCATGTGAATATGTTTGACAGGTGGAATATCCGGAATCCCGATTTTGTGCTAGCAGTCTATCAACCGTCAGGCTCATTGAAACCATGGAGCGGAGCGGGGGTCGGGGTTGCCATCCGACCATGCCAAGATCCGGATCGCCTCACTCAGTGGCGCATCGTGAGCAGGAACGGGCGTTCCGGACGCCGCAGCGGGGGGATGAGCGTATCGCCGCTGACATAGTCGATCCCCGCTGCCATTGCCGCGCGTACGCCGCTCGGTGAGTCCAGCTCAACCACGAGGCTGCGCATCGCATGGCTTCTCGCGAGATTGCTGAAAGTCCTGAGGCTCGCTGCCGACGCAAGCGCGTCGATTGCAGCAGGCGCACCTGCGAACGAGAGGCCGCTGATGCCGGTCGCGACAAGATGCTCGATGCTCATCGAAGCGGTCCGCAGCCGAATGACGATCGCACCGCAGAATGGGCGAACATAGGCCATCAGTTCGCGTACACGTGACTGTGGCAGCCATGCCGGCAACTCAAGCACCTCGAAGATCAGCCGACGAGCGGAGTCGGGTGGCAGCCGGCGGCAGAGCCGACTGTACTCCTCGCGCCAGCGCATGGCTGCCAGTGTAGGATAGTGAACCTGCACCACCAGCCCCACCGCCGCTCGTGTGGGAGCCGGCATCAGAGCGGGTGCAGCCTGCTTCAGGCTCCATTGGTCCAGTTCCACTGCCGACATCTCGTCGACGTCGGACGAGCGGGTTAGGTGGAACGGCGTCAGGACATTGTCGCTGCCATACACGAAGCCGGCCAGCTGATAGGCCGAGACCAGCCGCTTGCGAGGGTTCAACAGCGGACGGAAGCGACATTGCAGGCGATGCTCGAGCGATGCTGATCCGCCGTTCTCGGAAGGCTCGGTGCAGCGTTCGATTCGAGCGCGCAGGGCGGCCGCCGAGGTAATGTCCGCCAGATTGCGACCGAGATCGAACGGGTGGGTGTGAACACGGATGGCGGTCCCTCCGGGAATGGTACCGCACAGCCTGGCAGTGGCCTCGGCCGCCAGGAGTTCACTGTGCCGGGCCAGCTCCGCTCTGTCAGGGCCAACCCGAAGCAGATAGAGCTGGCCGTCACCACTGGCGATGCAAAGATCGCTGGCGCCAAGCTCACGGGTGATGGTGCTTTGGATAACATCCAGCACACGCTCTCTGAGCGCAGGCCAGCGCGACCCCAGCCTCTGCCGCAGACGGCTCAAGTCGACGACCTGCAGGCCGGCTCTCGCAGTGTCGGACCCTACCTCCAGGAACGCCTGACGGCATCGTTCCACCTGAGCAAGAATGGCGCGGTCTTCCTCCGGCGGCAGAGCGATGGGCGTTAGGGTTGTGTCAGCCTCGCGGTCAGCGGCAAGCGATCGGTCAAGCATGCGGCGCCTTCGGTCTGATGGCGATACTGGCACCCAGGTGGGGCGCTGGTGCAGCCTACTCGTGCCCAGGCTAACGAGACGTTACCCTGGGCACACCAACGACCGTCGCCTTTACAGTGCGCAGCCGACCTGATACCGCCCGAGGCGCTTCAGCCGGCGTCGCGACCGATCGCTGCCAGAACCGCCCTTCATTCCCCAGCCGAGGTGACCGTATGCTCGATCCCGCCCAGCTCCTGCCCAGAGTGCTCGAAATTGCCGAGCAGGCCGGTGCCGTGATCCTCGAGCATTATGCGACGGGCACCGCGGTGAGAACGAAGGCCGATGCCTCGCCAGTGACCGCCGCCGACGAAGCGGGCGAGGCCGTGATCCTTGCCGCCTTGCGCGAGCTCACGCCGGACGTGCCGATCGTGGCGGAGGAGGCCGTGGCGGCGGGCCGGATCCCGGATGTCGGCGACACTCCCTTCTGGTTGGTCGACCCGCTCGACGGCACCAAGGAGTTCATTTCCGGGAACGGTGAGTTCACCGTGAACATCGGGCTGATCGAACAGCGCACGCCGATCTTGGGGGTGGTGTTGGCGCCGGCGCGTGGCCTTGCCTGGTGGGGCGCGGCCGGACTTGGGGCGCATCGCCGCGAGGACGGCACGGTGCGGTCGATCCAAGTGCGCTCCCGGCCGGCAAAGGCGGCAGTGGCGGTGGCCAGCCGCTCGCATCGCGATGCCGCCACCGACGCCTGGCTGCAGGCCGAAGGGATCGAGGACACGGTGTCGGCAGGCAGCTCGCTCAAGTTTTGCCTCGTGGCCGAGGGCAGGGCCGACGTCTATCCACGTTTCGGGCCGACCATGGAATGGGATACGGCAGCGGGCGATGCTGTCTTGCGGGCTGCGGGTGGGCGCGTCCTCACCACGGACGGCGAGCCCTTCCTCTACGTCAAGCCCAGCTTCCGCAATCCTGGCTTCATCGCCTTCGGCGGTTGACTGGCGTAGGCGCCAAGGCCGAACCGTCGCCGTTTCCTATGGCGGTACGCCTGCTACACCTGCTGCCGCCCGAGGCAGCACACCGGCTGGCGCTGGGGCTGCTGCCACTACTCCGGCCGCATCGCTTGCGCCCGCGACCTCGGTTGCGCACTCGGCTGGCAGGGCTGGATCTGCCGCATCCGCTGGGGTTGGCCGCCGGCTTCGACAAGAATGGCGAAGCTCATGCGGCCCTGCTCGGCCAGGGCTTGGCCCTGGTCGAAGTCGGCACGGTCACGCCACGACCCCAGCCGGGCAATCCAAGGCCACGTCTGTTCCGGCTGACCCCGGACCGGGCGATCGTCAATCGGATGGGTTTCAACAATGCCGGTGCTGCAGCCCTCGCCCGTCGCCTTGCCGCACGCGATCGCGGCAGGGGGATCGTGGGGGTCAATATCGGCATCAACAAGGATACGCCGGACCCCGCAGCCGACTACCTGCACGGCCTCGAGATGTTCGCGCCGCTGGCAGACTACATTACCATCAACGTCTCTTCGCCGAACACGCCTGGCCTGCGGGCATTGCAGAAACGTGCGGCTCTCGACCGCCTCCTCGCGGCCCTGGCGTCAGCACGTGGCGCCGTTCCGCTATTTCTCAAGATTGCTCCGGATCTCGAGCCGGACGACGAAGCAGACATTGCGGCGCTTTGCGTCGAGCATGGTCTGGCCGCGCTGATCGTGAGCAATACCACCGTCGCCCGGCCACCTGGATTGCGCTCGCCTCATGCCCGTGAAGCCGGCGGCCTTAGTGGGCGACCACTGTTCGAGCGATCGACTCGACTACTTGCCCGGATGGCGGTTCGGCTCGGCGGCCGTGTGCCGCTGATTGGTGTGGGCGGCATTGCCAGTGGCGCCGATGCGTACGCCAAGATCCGTGCCGGGGCCACGGCCCTGCAACTCTACACGGCTTTAGTTTACCAGGGTCCAGCGCTGATCGAACGGATTTTGGCCGAACTCGACGCGAGCCTGGCTCGCGACGGCTTCGATCAGATAGGCGACGCGGTCGGGTGGGACTCCGAAACCCTGGCTAGGGCCGTCCCAACGGATTGAACGCGGGGTGGATGGCGGACCGGATTGGGCAATCTCGCCGGATGCGCCACAACGCAAGCTTGCCGCGCAACTTGGTTGCTTCTACGCGGCCGCGAGCTGTGCCGAAGGCAGCGCATGGTTCCGGCCTCGTTCACAGGCTCATCGCTGTCGCCAAGAGGCTTGCTCCTGCCGCGGAACTGCAAGGCCGGATTTCAAGCGGTGGGGTATTCTTCAGATGGTCGGCTCAAGCCCTGATCACCGAGGACTTTGCTGAACAGCTCAGCGTCCACGTTCCCACCTGAGAGGACGACTGCCAAGGTGCGATTGCGCGTGGGCACCTTGCCGGCCAGCGCTGCGGCCAGAGCGACGGCGCCTCCCGGCTCAATCACGAGTTTGAGATGGCGAAACGCCAAGCGCATCGCCACAGCGACCTCGGCATCGCTCACCACCAGTCCACCGGCGAGCAAGCGACTGTTGATGGCGAAGGTCAGCTCGCCAGGCATGGGTGCCAACAGAGCGTCGCAGAAGGAGTCGGCGCCAGCAGCGTTGCGTTCACGATGCCCGCTCGCCAGCGAGCGCCTCGTATCGTCAAATTCCTCCGGCTCGACCGCGTAGACGGCGATACCGGGCACTTTATGGTGCAGCGCCACCGCGCAGCCGGCGATGAGTCCACCGCCACCGCAGCAGACGAGAGCGGCATCGAGCCGGGCATTGGCGCGCTCGACTTGATCGGCGAGCTCAAGCCCGAGCGTGCCCTGCCCGGCTATGATCAGGGGATCGTCGTAGGGTCGGATCAGCACGGCACCAGTGCGCTCGGCGATCTCGCGTCCGATCGCCTCGCGGTCGTCGCGTTGCCGATCATAGGTGACGACGGTGGCACCCCATGCTCGAGTGCCTTCGAGTTTGGCGCGCGGCGCATCCGCCGGCATCACAATGGTCGCCTCGGCTCCAAGCAGACGGGCAGCGAGCGCGACACCTTGCGCATGATTGCCCGATGAGTAGGCGACCACGGCCGTAGGCCGCAGCGCCGCAATCGCGTTATACGCGCCGCGAAACTTGAAGGAGCCCGTTCGCTGCAGCACCTCCGGTTTGATCAGCAGCCGACCGCCGACCAGAGCGTTCAGCGCATCGCTCTCGAGCAGCGGCGTTTCCACGGCGGCACCCCGCAGGCGCTCGGCTGCGGCCATCACGTCCGTGGCGTGTACCGGCAGATCACTCAACAAGGCGGTCATCGGCACGTCGGTCCTGCATGCGGGGGTGGCTCGGTAGGGCTAGAAAAGCTCGCAAGATCATTGATGAGTTGCCACGGCCCCAGTCGGACCATACGGGTCGATGGACCCAGGTGCGATTAACGCCAGTCAGTTCAGCGCCAGCCACGATCCACCGACATCTGATAGGATATGGGGAGCCGCTTGAAAATCCCCACACGACCAAGAGGCCGCATGGCAAGCAGAGGAGCAGCTCAGGCCGTCACCGAGTCGTGGAGTGGCACTGCCATGCCGGTGCAAGCGACCGTGGGCAGGTGTTCGAATGCACCGAGCCTTTCGGTCGCGAGCCGCAAGCGTTCCACCTTATCACGATGCGGGCTTGCGGCGCGGCTGAGCCGCTGGGGCGCCATCCTCGGCGATGCGTTCGGATGGGATCGCCGGTGGCTTGAGGATGCTCCTGTACATGTCGCGAGCTTCCAGCACCCGCTGCACATAGTTGCGTGTCTCGGCAAACGGAATGAGCTCGATCCAATCCACGAGACCGTGGCGGTCCGCCCCGCGCGGGTCGCCGTTGATACGCAGCCATTCGGCGACGCGGCCCGGGCCGGCATTGTAAGCCGCCAGTGCCAGCGCGGGCTCCCGGTCGAATCGGCTGAGCTGGCTGCCCAAATAGGCTGCCCCCAAACTCACATTATAGTCGGGGTCGCTGGTCAGGCGGGGACGTGAATAGGGCATGCCCTGTGCTGTCGAAACGGCTTTCGCGGTGGCCGGCATCAGCTGCATGAGGCCCAATGCACCCACCGGGCTCCGCGCTGCGGGATTGAACAGGCTCTCCTGGCGTGCCACTGCCAGCAATAGTGCCGGCTCCGGCAGGCCCGCATCTTGAGCCACGAACGCGGGCGTGTTCGGAAGCGGGAAGGAGTCGCGGACCAGATAAGCGCCGTTGGCGGCTGCGGCCCTGGTCACGGTCAGGACGAGATCGGCCCGGTCGCAGTCACGAGCAAGGTCCACCGCGGCGGCGAGTTCGTCTGCATTTCCAGCCGCCTCGAAGCCCAGATGGCGAAAGAAGGGTTGGGCGGCGTTCGGTTGGCCCAAACGGCAAAGGAACCCGGCCAGCTGAGCCGGCATACGCCGGCGCAGGGCGCTGGCGGCTGCCGGACTGTGCCGTGGTGACGGATGGACCCGCTCGACGCGGGCAATCCCCAGTTCGTCGGCCGCTAGCTGGCCGTAAAAGGTGTGGGTGTAGGCGGCAGCGCGATGGTACCACTCGGCTGCGGCCGATCGGTCGCCATTCGCAGCCGCGGCGCGGCCGGCCCAGTAGCCGGCACGGGCCCGACTGATCGGCGTCGTCACCGCTGCCCAAAGCCGCTCGAAATGTCCGGTGGCCAGTTTGGGCTGGCCCGTAAATCTCAGTGCCAGCCATCCAGCCAGCCATTCAGCCTCAGCATAGGCGCTTCCCGGCGGCTGGTGCGACGAGCTCGCGATCCGGTAGGCGAGCTTGAATGAGCGCTTTCCCATGGCGGCACGGATGGCCCTTTGTTGGTGATCCCACCATTTCTCAGGTCGACCCAGCGCCTTCGGGGGATGAACCAGTATCTCCTGGACACCGGCGTCGTTGCCGCGCTCCGCGCGCCAGCGCAATCGATCGAACAGCAGTCCAGCGTTGCTTTGCGCTGCTTCCGGTACGGCGGCTATTGCCTTCTCGACGTCTGGGGCCGACTCCTGGAGAGCGATACGCGCCGTGGCGACGGCCCGCTCACGGCTGCCTACACGCGGGAGCACCCGGCGAGCCTGATCGGTTCTTCCGTCCCATAGCAGCCGGTCCAGGCGCGCCGAATGGTCGGCTGGATGGAGATAGGTACCGAAACGGTCGAGAAAGGTGCGCTCCCCAGTTGCATCGAAATCGTCGTACACCCAGCTCTGCCGCAGCAGAGACCCTGCCTCCTGCTGCCGGTCCGTCGCGATCAGCGCCTCGGCCAGAAATTGACGCCCCTGGCGGCTGCGTGGCGCACGATCAGCGAAGAAGGCGAGGCGAGTCTTGTAGGGGATCGTGGCGTCGAGGCTGTCTTCGGCGCGGATCTGCAATGTCCCCAGGCTGGGCCAGTCCGGGGTGGTTCGCATGAAGCTGACGTAGGCCGTGAACGGTAGCGTATCCGTACGCTCGAGGAGTTCGCGCCACCGGACATAAGGCTGCAGCAATGCGGCGTTGGGGCCATCGGCCAAACGCTGCGCACCCTGCCACTCGCCCTTGTCGATGTCGGCGAGGATAAGCTGGAGCCGCTCCCTCTCGGCATTGCCTGCCGCGAGCGAGATCGACGCCATGCCACCGAAGACGAGCACCACCTGGGCGCCCAACCCCAACAGCCGCAACATCCGTTCTTGCCGCCGCCTACCGCAGTCGCTACTACGCCGCATCCATGTCCGCCCTACACCACGGGACTTTGTCCCGCCTAGCCACGCTTGTCGGTCCTGCCACGGCCGGTTATGATGGTATTCTACTAATAGTTGACTAAGATCCGGAAGGCGGAACAACATGTTCCAGGGTTCAATTGTGGCGCTCGTGACGCCGTTCCGCAACGCGGAGCTCGATGAACAGGCGTTCCAGCGGCTGATCGAGTGGCATCTGGCGGAAGGCACGCAAGGTTTTGTGCCGGTGGGGACCACGGGCGAAAGCCCGACCTTGACCCATCCCGAGCACGAGCGCGTGATCGAACTCTGCATCGAGACGGTCGGTGGGCGCGTGCCGGTGATCGCCGGCACCGGCTCGAACTCGACCGCGGAAGCCATCAGCCTCACCCGTCACGCGAAGCGCGCAGGTGCCGACGCTGCCCTGGTGGTCACGCCCTATTACAACAAGCCTACCCAGGAGGGGCTCTACGCCCATTTTCGCGCGATCCACGACGCGGTCGAGCTGCCACTGATCATCTACAACATTCCCGGCCGCTCCATCGTCGACATGACGCCGGAGACCATGTCGCGCCTGGCGAGGCTCCCGAACATCGTCGGCGTGAAGGACTCCTCCGCCGACATCATGCGGCCGCTGCTCACCCATGCGGCCTGTGGAGCGGAGTTCAGCCAGCTGTCCGGCGAAGACGGCAACGTGGTGGCGTTCCTGGCCCATGGTGGCCATGGCTGCATCTCGGTGACCGCCAATGTGGCGCCCCGGCTCTGCGCGGACATGCACCGGGCCTGGCGGGAAGGGCGCCCGGCCGAGGCGCTGGCGGTGCACCGGCGGCTGCTGCCATTGCATCAGTCGCTGTTCTGCGAGACGAGCCCCGGACCCGTCAAATACGCGCTCAGCCGTTTGGGGCGCTGCACCGATGAGGTGCGTTTGCCGCTGGTACCACTCGGGGAGCGCGCCAAGGCCCAGGTCGACGCGGCGTTGGCGGCCGTGGGTTTGGCGGGCTGAGGCGACATGGCCCGGGTTCAGGCGGAACGTCAGGTCGTCGCGCAGAACAGGCGCGCCTTTCACGACTATGCCGTCGAGGACCGCATCGAGGCTGGTCTGGTGCTGAGCGGCACCGAGGTGAAGTCGCTGCGCGAAGGGCGTGCCACGATCAGCGAGGCGCATGCCGGCGAGATGGGCGGTGAGCTGTGGCTCTTCAACGCCTACATCCCCGAGTTCCACGGTGGCAACCGCTTCAATCACGAGACCCGGCGGCCCCGCAAGCTGATGCTGCGCAAGCGCGAGGTGGCCCGCCTGTTCAGTGCCGTCCGCCGTGACGGCATGACCCTGATTCCGCTGGCTCTCTACTTCACCTCGCGTGGCTGGGCCAAGGTCGAGCTCGGCCTCGCCAAGGGCAAGAAGCTGCACGACAAGCGCGCCGCCATCAAGGAGCGCGATTGGAACCGCGAGAAGCTGCGGCTGCTTCGTCCGAAGTGAGCGTGGGGTCGCCGCGGCCTGTGAGCCTCGGACTAACGCGATCTTAACGAGCCGTTGCTAAACCGAACCGCGAACGCGTCAGTCGAGGCAGCGGATGCTCGCGGTTGTCGGAGTCTTGCTCGTGATCGGGATGGTGTTCGGCGGCTACATGCTCGCCGGCGGCAAGTTCGGCATCATCCTCAAGGCACTGCCGTTCGAGCTGATGATGATCGGTGGGGCTGCCGCGGGTACGTTCCTGATCGCCAACAAGGTCGACGTCGTCAAGGGTGCGCTCGCCGACAGCAAGCGGGTGGTTGCAGGACCTCACTGGCGCAAGGACGATTATCGCGATCTGCTGTCGTTGATGTATCTGGTCGTCAAGCTGCTGAAGACCAAGGGCGTGCTGGCTCTGGAGCCGCACATCGACAATCCACACGAAAGCGCGCTGTTCGGCCGCTTCCCGAAAATCCGTGCCGATCACTTCGCACTCGAATTCATGACGGACACCTTGCGCATGATGACCATGAGCATGGACGATCCGTATCAAGTCGAGGAATGCATGCAGCGGCAGCTGCGCAAGCATCATGCCGAACTCCACGCCCGCGCCGCGGCACTGCAGAGTATCGCCGATTCGACGCCGGCACTGGGCATCGTCGCAGCGGTGCTGGGTGTGGTGAAGACGATGGCCTCCATCAATCAGCCCGTCGAGATTCTCGGCGGCATGATTGGCGGTGCTTTGGTCGGGACCTTTTTAGGAGTCTACATCGCCTACGGCTTTGTCGGCCCGATTGCCGCCAAGATGAATCAGACCTACGAGGAGGATGCTCAGTTCTACGCCATCATCCGTGATTGCCTGGTTGGCTATCTCCAAGGGCACTCAGCGCCGATCGCGGTAGAACTGGCCCGTGGCAATGTCCCAACGACCCTGCAGCCCAGCTTCCATGCCATGGATGAAGTTCTCGGCCAGCTGCCGGCCGACCCCTTGGCGGCCTGACCGACATGGTTCGCGACACCCGTCCGATCATCATCCGCCGGGTGCAGCAAGCAGGTGCGCATGCCCATCACGGCGGCGCCTGGAAGGTTGCCTACGCGGACTTCGTGACGGCGATGATGGCGTTCTTTCTGTTGCTCTGGCTGATCAGCAGCGCCAGCGACGAGACGCGCAAGGGCTTGGCGGAATTCTTCAGCAATGCGACCGTGAACATCGGCCCACCTGGTGGGATTGGCGGCGTCTTGGACGGTATGACCGTGATCCAGAGCCAAGTCCCGCCACTGCCGACGTCACCTTTCGATCGACCCGAACTGCCGACGCCCCAGCTCGACCAGGAGCCGCTGGAGGAACTGCGGGTATCTGCGGGACCGCCCGAAGAGGATGCAGCGGCCGCCGCGAATGCGGCGAGGCGCGAGGAAGGTCTGGAGTTCGATCGGGCGACGGCGGCTATCCTTGCCGCTCTCCAAGTCACGCCTGATCTTCGCCAGCTCAAGGACAGCCTGCGGATCGAGCAGACGCCGGAAGGCCTGCGCATCGAGCTGCTCGATCGCGATCAGCTGCCCATGTTCCCCAATGGCAGCGACGTCATGTATCCGCATACTCGCCGGCTGCTCGCGCTGGTGGCGCACGCAATCGTTGGCCTGCCGAACCGGGTCTCGATTCGCGGCCATACCGATGCCACGCCCTTTCAGTCTGGTACCGGCTACGACAACTGGGATCTATCGACGGACCGCGCCAATGAAGCACGCATGGCGCTGGTCACCGCCGGGCTGGCTCCACGGCGCGTGGCGGAAGTGGTCGGCAAGGGGGACGCCGAACCGCTTCTGCCGGACCGGGCCAACGATCCGCGCAACCGTCGCCTGTCGGTGGTCCTGCTGCACGGTATCGACGCTGGCCCGCGCGGAGCAGCGGGTGCACAGGAAATGGGGCGGCAACCGACCGGTGGGGGCGGTAATTGACGGCGGCAGTTGCAACCGTTAACGGTCGCCGCGAACGAAGCTTTTCGAGGTGACGCATGGCCGCGCCGGCGTTCGCCGCTGTTCCGCCACGACCCAAGCCGAGTTCCGTCGGTGGGCTCGAGCTGGAATTCGTGACCGTCGAGGGAATGCGTGTGCGTCTGGGCCACCGGCGGGCAACCAGGGCGGCGCCAGTGCGCGGCACGGTCGTGGTGCTGCCTGGGCGGGCTGAATTCATTGAAAAATATGGCGAGACTCTGGACAAGCTCGATGAGCTGGGGTTTGCCAGTGCCATACTCGATTGGCGAGGGCAGGGAGGCTCCGACCGCTATCTCGATCGGCGCCTGCGGGGGCATGTGCCACAAGTCGAGGCCTATCTGGCCGATCTCGACGCGGTCATGGCACGGGTGAAACAGCTGGATCTGCCGCAGCCGTTCTCCATGCTGGCACACTCGATGGGGGGCCATATCGGGCTGCGGTACATGCATGCGCACGCCGGTGCCTTCGCTGCGGCGGCAATGACCGCGCCGATGTTCGGCATCGCCTTGAACGCGATGCCGGAACGCCTCGCGGACGCCATTTGTCGGGTGGCGATCGGCCTCGGCGCGGGTCGCGCCTATGCCCCCGGCCAGAGCGATCTCGATCTCGACCGGCGCCGTTTCGACGGCAACCGGCTCACGTCATGCCCGGAGCATTTCGCAAGCCTGGGGCAGCTGCTCGCGGCGGCACCGGAACTGGCGTTGGGTGGCGTGACCTATGGCTGGCTCGGCGCAGCGCTGCGCTCGATCGCGTTGATCCGACGGCCCGGTTACCTCGAGAGCATCCGCACCCCGATCCTGGTGTGCCAGGCGGGCCTGGAGCGGATCGTCTCCAACCGAGCGCAGATCGAATTCGTGCGTCGCTTGCCGCAGGCGCGGTTGGCCGTGTTTGCCGAGGCACGGCACGAGCTGCTGTATGAGCGCGAGCCAGTACGGGCGCAGCTGTTCGCGACCATCGACGCGTTCCTGACAGAAAGCCTCAGCTGACGCCGGCTGCTCCGCGCTGCGGCATTCTCAACAACTCGGCGGCTCGCATCACCACCGTGTCGAACATGGCGGTTGTAAGCCGCCCAGTGTTGATGTTGTACCGCGAGGTATGGAAGCTGGAGAGCAGCGTTTGGCCCGCAGGCAGATGATGTTCCGCCCCATGTCGGAAGGGGTAGGCCTTCAGCGTCAGACCTAGAGCTCGCAGCACCGTGTCGTGAGCGATTCGCCCCAGCGCCAGAACGAGTGAAGGCGCTGCGTCACCGCCGAGCTCGGCGCATAGGAACGGGCGACAGTTGGCGATCTCGGCCGGGAGCGGGCGGTTTGCCGGGGGCACGCAACGGACAGCGTTGGTGATGCGGCAATCAGGCAACGCCAGCCCATCATCGATCCGTGCCGCAAAGCTGCCCGTCGCCAGCCCGTGGCGGAGCAAGGCCGGATAGAGTACCTCGCCAGCAAAGTCGCCCGTGAACGGCCGTCCCGTCCGATTGGCGCCGCGTAATCCCGGCGCCAATCCGACCACGAGCAAGCGAGCGCCCGAGGCACCGAACGACGGCACCGGTGCATTGAACCAAATCGGCTCGGCAGCCTGCTGGGCGATGCGAAACTCGCGCAACCGCGGACAAAGGCCGCAGGTTGCGTCGGGTTGTGGACGCAAGTCGGCTAGGCCTCCTCGTCGTCGAACTCTCCATCATCGTCCACAGGCAGGCCCGCGCCCAGCCGGGAGCCGTCGTCATGTCGCGCCTGGTACTCGCGCGCGACCCGTCCTTGCAGCTCGGACAGATCCAGGAAGAAATCGGCCTGACGCCGAAGTTCATCGGCCACCATCGGTGGCTGGGTCCGAATGGTGCTGATGACCGTGACCCGCACGCCCTGGCGCTGGACCGCTTCCACGAGCCGACGGAAGTCTCCGTCGCCGGAGATCAGCACGATGTGAGTCGCCTGGCGGCTCATCTCCATGACATCGACGGCGATCTCGACGTCCATGTTACCTTTGTATTTGCGCCGCCCCGTCGCCTGCGTAAACTCCTTCAACGGCTTGGTCACCATAGTGTAGCCATTGTAGTCGAGCCAGTCGACCAAGGGTCGGATCGGCGAATACTCTTGTTCGTCCAGAAGAGCCGTATAGTAATAAGCGCGAATGAAGCGGCAGTCGGCTGCGAGAGTCTGTAGCAGACGCTTGTAGTCGATGTCGAAACCAAGGGCCTTCGCGGCTTGATACAGGTTCGCGCCGTCAATGAATACGGCGACGCGGTCGTCCGGGTGGAACAACCGCTCCGGGGCAGCTATGCCCATCTCGATGAACTCCAAAAAAGATAATCCAAAAGGACTAGTGGACCGTAAACGCCCGCGCTGGCCTCGGCAACAGGACTCAGGCGGCGGATGCAACGAAATCGTGTGATATGAGCATCTGCCGGCGGCGAATGCAACCCATGGCTGCTCGTTGCGCAGAGGCGGCAACCTGTGCCCACTTTGCACTTCGTGGGCTCGATGCCATCTAAGGGTACACAGGTTCGCCTTTGCCGTCCGCGCCGTTTGCCTGGATCGGCAAGTTCAGATAAACGAGACACAACCCGCCTTTCCGCCGTTCATCGGAGTTTCCCCTCTATGGCACGTATTACCGTCGAAGACTGCGTCCTGCGCGTGCCCAGCCGTTTCGAGCTGGTGATGCTGTCGGCGCAGCGCGCCCGCGACATATCCGCCGGGTCGCAGCTGTCGATCGATCGCGACAACGACAAGAACCCGGTCGTTGCCTTGCGCGAGATCGCCGATGGAACCGTCGATCTCGATCACCTTCGCTACGAGCTGATTCACGGCCTGCGCCGCCACGTTGACCTCGAGCCCGAGACGCCGATGGATCTCGCGGAAGAGCTCGAATCACTCATTCCGCCACAGGAAGCCGGCATCGTCGCTCCGATGCCCGAAGGTGTCAGCTACAGCGAGTTCAACCTCGCGGACGAGGACTGAGCCTACGGCAGACGGCACGACGCTCGCGCGGCGGGAAGAGGAGCCGCCCATGACCCCCGGGGAGACGGTCGAGCTGCTGCAGCGACCCGTAGCCCCGGTCGTTGCCCCGCTTCCGACGCCGACCCCGGCCAAGCCGCGGCGGCAGGTGATCCGCCAGTACGAGCTGGTCGAGCGGGTCAAGGCCTACGACCCGGACGCGGACGAGGATCTGCTTAACCGCGCCTACGTGTTCGCCATGAAGGCGCACGGCTCGCAGCTGCGCGCCTCGGGCGATCCCTACTTCCACCATCCGGTCGAGGTCGCTGGCATCCTCACCGGCTTCAGGCTCGACAGCGCCTCGATAGCCACCGCCCTGCTGCACGACACGGTCGAGGACACCGGCGCCACGCTCGACGAGATCGAGCGCCTGTTCGGCCGGACCGTGGCTCGGCTGGTCGACGGCGTCACCAAGCTCAACCGGCTCGAGCTGCAGTCGGCACATACCGCGCAGGCCGAGAATTTCCGCAAGCTGCTGCTGGCGATGTCCGAGGACATCCGCGTGCTGCTGGTCAAGCTCGCCGACCGGCTGCACAACATGCGCACGCTGCATTTCATCAAGAACCCGGACAAGCGCCGGCGCATCGCCGCCGAGACCATGGAGATCTACGCGCCGCTCGCCGAGCGGATCGGAATGGAGACGCTCAAGGCCGAGCTCGAGGATCTCGCTTTCGCCGAACTCCGCCCGGACGCGCGCGACAGCGTTCTGCACCGGCTGCGCCATCTGCGCCAGGGCGATGTGGACCTCGTCGATCGCATCGTGGCCGAGCTGACCCAGGTGCTGAAAGCAGCCGGAATTGAGGCCGAGATCTTTGGCCGCGAGAAGACGCCGTACTCGATCTGGCGTAAGATGGAGCGCAAGAACGTCGCCTTCGAGCAGCTTTCCGACATCATGGCGTTCCGCGTCCATGTCGACAGCCTGCCCACCTGCTACGCGGCGCTGGGGGTCGTGCACGGTGCCTATCATATGTTGCCGGGGCGCTTCAAAGACTTCATCAGCACGCCGAAGCCCAATGGCTACCGGTCGCTGCACACCACGATCATCGGGCCGGAACGGCGCAAGATCGAGGTGCAGATCCGGACCCGCGACATGCATGAGCTGTCCGAGCTCGGGGTGGCGGCGCATTGGGCCTACAAGCAGGGTGCTCAGGTACCCGAAGGGCGGCAGTATCGCTGGATACGCGAGCTTCTGGACATTCTCGAGCACGCCGCCGGCCCTGAGGAGTTTCTCGAGAACACCAAGCTCGAGATGTTCCAGGACCAAGTGTTCTGTTTCACGCCGAAGGGTGACCTGATCGCCTTGCCGCGCGGGGCCACGCCAGTGGACTTTGCCTATGCCGTCCATTCTCAGGTCGGCGACCGCTGCGTCGGTGCCAAGATCGACGGACGGATGGTGCAGCTGCGCGCCCAACTGCAAAACGGCGACCAAGTCGAGATCATCACCAGCAAGAGCGGCACACCGTCGCCCGAGTGGGAGCGGCTGGTAGTCACGGGCAAGGCCCGGGCGCGAATTCGCCGGCATCTGCGGCTGCGCCAGCGCGACGAGCATGTTGCCAACGGCCGCGACATGCTGGGCAAGGTCGCCCGCCAGGAGCAGGTCACGGTTACCGAAAAGCAGCTCGAGCGCGCTCTCGATGCCCTGCATCATAAATCGGTCGAGGATCTGCTGGCAGCCATCGGCGACGGCGTCGTTGGCCCGCGCATGGTGCTGGAGACCGTCTATCCCGAACTCAAGCGCACGGAGCCGCGCAAGGACGAGATCGACACCCGGGTGGTGTCGTTGCGGCGGCCGACGCCGCCCCCGCCGGCTTCCAACGCGCCGTTGCTCGGATTGCCCGCTGGCGTGGCGTTCCAGTTTGCCAGGTGTTGCCGACCGGTTCCGGGCGACGCGATCGCAGGCCTCATCCGCACCGGGCGGCCGGTGAGTGTCCACCGTGCCGAGTGCGCGGTGCTCACCCGCACCCAAGCACCGCAGCACCGGCTACTCGACCTGGGCTGGAACGATAGTCAGATTTTGCCCAAGGTGGCGGCACGGCTGAGCGTGATGACGATGAACCGGCCGGGCTCGTTGGGTTCGATCAGTACCGTGGTCGGCAAGCAGGGAGCCAATATCGTCGACCTCAAGATCGGTCGCCGCACGCCGGAGCTCTACGAGTTGCTGCTTGACGTCGAGGTCGACGGCCTGGAGCAATTGGTCAAGGTGCAGGCGGCGTTGCGGGCCACGGCGTGCGTCACCTCGGTCGAACGCAATCTCGGATAGTCAGGAATGGCGCATATGACGGAAGCAGAGGTGCTGGCGGAGTTCCGCGCCGCGGGGGCTCTGCTGGAGGGGCATTTCGTGCTGACCTCGGGGCTGCACAGTCCGTTCTACCTGCAATGCGCGCGGGTGCTGATGGAACCCAGCCGGGCAGCCCGGCTGGTAGCCTCGTTGTTGCCGGGCGTGGCCGAGTTGGCGCCGACCCTGGTGGTGGCCCCCGCGCTCGGGGGAATCGTGCTCGGCTACGAGCTGGCTCGCCAGCTGGGCTTACCATCTGTCTTCGTCGAGCGGGTCGAGGGCAGCTTCACCTTGCGGCGGGGGTTCGAGATACCCGCCGGCAGCCGGATCGTGGTCGCCGAGGACGTGGTCACGACGGGCCTGTCGACCCGCGAGTGCATGGCCTGTTGCCGTGCCCAGGGTGGCGAGATCGTGGGTGCGGCATGCCTGGTCGACCGCAGCGGCGGCAAGGCGGATCTCGGCGTACCGCTGGTGTGTCTCGCCACTTTGGATCTGCCGA
Source organism: Geminicoccaceae bacterium (assembly GCA_049292515.1). Taxonomy (GTDB): domain Bacteria; phylum Pseudomonadota; class Alphaproteobacteria; order Geminicoccales; family Geminicoccaceae; genus Benzoatithermus. Next base: position 5,911 of record JBATRI010000309.1, on the reverse strand, counting down.
CCTATGCGCAGCACAAGGTGCCACCGGAGCTGGCAGCAATCCCGCCCGTGAAGCCCGGCTCGCGCGGGCTGGACGTCCGGCCGGTGGACCAGGACGCCTAGCGGCTCAATTCCGTCACATGTTCAGCTGGAACGCTGAGGCCGGTCGCCCGTGACGACCCGGAGCGATTGAAACTAATTGTCGGGAATTTCAACCATAAGTAATATAGCCTGTGCTGAGAGCAACAGGAGCGCATCATGGCGGCCTCGTCGGCGACCCTTACCATCGCCAGGGTGCGCACCCTGGCCTTTCTAGGGCTCGAAGTCGCCGACGTCGACGTGGAGGTGCAACTCAGCAGCGGCTTGCCCAGCTTCACGATCGTCGGCCTAGCCGATAAGGCGGTGGCGGAAAGCCGTGAGCGCGTGCGCGCGGCACTGAGCGCCATGGGCCTGACGCTGCCGCCGCGGCGGATCATTGTCAATCTGGCGCCGGCCGATCTGGCCAAGGAAGGCAGTCACTTCGACCTGCCGGTGGCGCTGGGGCTGCTGATCGTGATGGGTGTGCTGCCGGTGGACACGGTCGAGCAGCATCTGGTGCTGGGCGAGCTGGCATTGGACGGCGGCATCCGCGGCGTCACCGGGGTGTTGCCGGCAGCCGTGGCGGCCGCGGAACGGGGCCTGGGCCTGATCTGCCCTGCAGCCTGCGGTGCCGAGGCGGCATGGCTCAAGGATCAGGTCGAGATCCTGGCGGCGCCCAGCCTGCTGGCCCTGATCAATCATGCCCGCGGCACGCAGTTGCTGACCCCGCCGGAGCCGATCATGGCCGAGGACGACCACGCCTACCCCGATCTGCGCGACGTCAAAGGGCAGGAGACGGCCAAGCGGGCGCTCGAGATCGCCGCCGCAGGGGCGCACAACTTGATGCTGGTAGGGCCACCAGGGGCGGGGAAATCGATGCTCGCCGCCCGGCTCATTGGTATCCTGCCACCGCTGGATCCAGGCGAGGTGCTGGAAGTGAGCATGATCGCCAGTGTGGGTGGCCGGCTCGAAGGCGGCCGGCTGTCGCGGCGGCGCCCATATCGCAGCCCGCACCATGCCGCCTCCACCGCCGCTATGGTCGGTGGTGGCAGCCAAGCTCGCCCGGGTGAGATCTCCCTCGCCCATCTGGGTGTACTCTTCCTGGACGAGTTGCCTGAATTTGGTCGCCAAGTGTTGGAATCCCTGCGTCAACCGCTCGAGGCCGGCCGGATTACGGTGGCACGGGCTCAGGCCCACGTGACCTATCCCGCGCGATTTCAGCTCGTGGCCGCGATGAATCCATGCCGTTGCGGACATTTGGACAATGCGGCGCTGGCCTGCACCCGAGCACCGCGTTGTGGCGCCGACTATCAGGCCCGGATCTCTGGGCCGTTGCTCGATCGGATCGATCTGCATGTTGAGGTGCCGGCACTCAGCGTCAGCGACATGTCGCTGCCAGCACCGCGTGAGGGTTCATCGGAGGTGGCCGCCCGGGTGGCTGCGGCGCGTGTGCTGCAGGCCGATCGTCTGGCGGGCCTGGGCCGGCCCGAGCTGCGTACCAACAGCGAGGCCGACGGCGAGCTCCTGGAGGCCGTCGCGCTCTGTGACGAGCCTGCGCGCGGCCTGCTGCGGCGGGCCGCTCAACAGCTGCAGCTCAGCGCCCGCGGCTATCATCGCGTCCTCAAGGTTGCGCGATCGATCGCCGACCTGGACGGCAGCGAGACCATCCGCAAACCGCATATCGCCGAAGCGGTGGCATTCCGTCGGGTCGTGCGTGCACGCGCGTGATCTGCTCCCATGCGCGTCGGCGCCTCGACGCTGATGCTGGAACGTGCAATGGACTCGCTTCGTCTTTTCCCGCGGCGGAGGCTCGCGGCGCCATGATCATCGGCATCGGCAGTGACTTGATCGACATACGCCGCATCGAGCATACACTTGAGCGTTTCGGTGACCGCTTCATCGAGCGTGTCTTCACCCCGCTGGAGCGGGCAAAATCGGAGCGGCGGGCCAGTCGTGCCCACTCCTACGCCCGGCGGTACGCTGCCAAGGAAGCGTTGTCGAAGGCGCTGGGTACTGGATTCCGTTCGGGCGTCTATTGGCGCGATATCGGGGTGATCAATCTGCCGGGTGGCAAGCCGACGCTGGCATTGACGGGTGGTGCCGCGGCCCGGCTGATCGCAATGACTCCAGCCGGAACCCGGGCGCACATCGACGTCAGCCTCACGGACGAGCCGCCCTTGGCTCAGGCTATCGTGATCATCACGGCTCTGCCTACCGGGTGACGCAATCGGTACCAAGCGTTGCCTTTACGTTGCGGTGCCCCTCCGCTAGCTTGCCCTGCGCTCGCGGCCACTAAATCTGGCCGCCTCACGGCATCCCAGCGATGGACAGGGCGTCAGAGCCATCGGTCGACGGGCCCGGGGCTTCCATCGGACAGAAAGAATATGCGCGAGTCGTTGGTGATGCCGGAACGGAAGAGTGGCGGGATCAGGGAAACCCTCAAGACCCTGGTCTATGCCGTGGTGATCGCACTGGTGGTGCGCACGCTGTTGTTCGAGCCGTTCAACATCCCGTCGGGATCGATGAAGCCGACTCTGCTGGTCGGTGACTATCTGTTTGTCTCGAAATTCGCCTATGGGTACAGCCGATACTCCGTGCCGTTGGGTTTGCCGCTGTTCTCTGGCCGGTTCTTCGAGCGTCTGCCCGAGCGTGGCGACGTCGTCGTGTTCAAGCTGCCGAGCGACAACAAGACCGACTACATCAAGCGAGTCGTCGGGCTGCCAGGGGACCGTATCCAGGTTTTGAATGGCGTGCTGCAGATCAACGGCACGCCCGTGCAGCTGGAGCGTGTGGGCGATTTCGACGAGGATTTCGACGGTCGTACCGTGGCAGTACCTATGTTGCAGGAGCAGTTGCCGGAAGGTCGACGCCATCTGATCCTCGATCTCACGCCGAACGGCAGCCTCGACAACACCGGCGTATTCTTGGTGCCGCCTGGACACGTTTTCGCCATGGGCGACAATCGCGACAACTCGCTGGACAGCCGCGTCGAGAATGTCGGCTATATCCCGGTCGAGAACCTGATCGGCCGGGCCGAGGTGCTCTTCTTCTCCGTCAACAGTCAGGCCAGTTTCTGGCAGCCATGGACTTGGCCCTGGGGCATTCGTTATGAGCGGCTGTTCAGCGTAATCCACTGACGGCTGCGGACCGCATGCGCCCGCGCCTGCCGCCTCAGCGCCGGGCCGAAGTGGAATCGGCGCTCGGCTATGAGTTCAAGGATCCGGCTCTGCTGGAAGAGGCCCTGACGCACGCAAGCTCGGTGCATCCGGGTCGCGGCGGACGGCGTGATGGGCGACGCAGCTATCAGCGGCTCGAGTTTCTGGGCGACCGGGTATTGGGCTTGGTCGTTGCCCATCTGCTGATCGAACGCTTTCCAGCCGATGCCGAAGGGGCCCTGACGCACCGGCACGTTGCTCTGGTGCGCAAGGAGAGTCTGGCCGAGGTGGCGGCGCGGCTGACCCTCGGGCGGTGGCTGCTCGTGGCGGCGAGCGAGGTCGAATCGGGTGGCACGATGCGGCCAGCCCTGCTCGCTGACAGCTGCGAGGCGTTGATCGGCGCCATTTATCTCGACGGTGGTCTGGAAGCAGCTCGAACGTTCGTCGCGCGGCATTGGCAGCCGCTGATCGAGTCCGTGCAATCGGCGCCACGCGATGCGAAGATGGCGTTGCAGGAATGGGCCCAGGCACGAGGCCTGGAACGGCCCGTCTACTCTGTCGTTGCTACAGCAGGACCGCCACACGCCATGATATTCACGGTCGAAGTCACGCTGGCCGACCAACCCGCAGCGTCGGCTGCCGCCGCTACCAAGCGGGCTGCCGAACAGGCTGCGGCCGGCCTGATGCTGCAGCATGTGACGGGTGCGGCCGATGGCTGAGCCAGTGCCCACGCGTGCCGGTTTTGTTGCGATCATCGGCGCCCCCAACGTAGGCAAATCGACGCTGCTCAACCGGTTGGTGGGTAGCAAGGTCTCGATCGTGTCGCCTAAAGTACAGACCACGCGTCGGCGCGTCATCGGCATCACCATTCAGGACGGCTGCCAGGTGATGTTCGTCGACACGCCGGGCATCTTCGCGCCCTCGCGCCGGCTCGAGACCGCCATGGTACGGGCGGCCGCCTCGGGGATCGCCGACGCTGACTTGGCTTTGCTGCTGCTGGACGTGCGCAAAGGCATCGACGCCAACGCCCGGCTGGCCCTGGCCCAGCTCCAGCGCGAGAAGCGCCGCGCCTTCCTGGTGATCAACAAGATCGACCAGGTGAGCCCCGACAAGGCGCTGCCGCTGATCGAGGCCGCCAACGCCGCGCATCCGTTCGAGGAGACCTTCATCGTCTCCGCCCTCGACGGCGAAGGGTGCGATGGGCTGATGGCGGCCGTCGTCCGCACCATGCCCGAGGGGCCGTGGCTCTTCCCCGAGGATCAGCTCTCCGATCTGTCGGACCGGGCGCTGGCGGCAGAGATCACCCGCGAGCAGATCTTCCACCGCCTGCACCAGGAGCTGCCCTACAGCATCACGGTCGAGACCGAAGGCTGGGCCGAGGCGCCGGATGGCAGCGAGGTGCGGATCGACCAGACGATCTACGCCCTGCGCTCCAGCCAGAAGCCGATCCTGATCGGCAAGAAGGGCCAGCAGCTCAAGGCCATCGGCGAGGGCGCCAGGCACGAGCTGGAGCGGCTCCTGGGCAAGCGGGTGCACCTGTTCCTGTTCGTCAAGATCCGCGAGAACTGGCTCGACGACCCCGAGCGCTACCGCGAGATGGGGCTGGACTTCCAGCGCTGAGCCGTCCGTCCTCGCTTGCGAGGGTGCCGCTTCTCCTCCATGCTGGTCTGGTGACGGTGTCCCTCGGGACTTGATAGGGAAGTCGGTGCGGGCCGGTTTGGCCTCAGTCCGATGCTGCCCCCGCAACTGTAAGCGGTGAGCCTCGATCCCATGCAGCCACTGGGTGCCTCGCGCACCTGGGAAGGTGGATCGAGGCTGTGACCCGCGAGCCAGGAAACCTGCCGTCGCATGATTCAACCCAAGGAACCGGGCGGGGTGCACCGGTGGAGGTCATCATGCCGGCTCACCACATCGATTCCGATCCGCTCGGGCTGATCGGCGCTTTCCTGCAGTCCCGACCCACGCAGCGCGGCGATGCCGAGCGCGTGTTCGTGGCTTGGCTCGTCAGCCTTGATCCCTCCATCGACCCGGCCGCCGCCGCGGCGGCATTGCTGTCTGGCCCACTGCCGATGGAGCCTGCGGCAGCGCCTCTGGTCGACCTGCTCCGTGATACCGCCCGCTGGCCCAGGGCGGCTGTAGCCGCCTTCGCCGCTGCCAGACCGTCATTGCTCGAGGATCGCCGATAATGACCGCACGAATCCCCGCCACCATCGTTACCGGCTTCCTTGGTGCGGGCAAAACCAGCCTGATCCGACATCTGCTCGAGCATAGCGGTGGCCGCCGACTGGCGCTCTTGATCAACGAGTTCGGCGATCTCGGGGTCGACCGGGCGATCCTAGACGGCTGCGGCATCGAGGGCTGCCGTGAGGAGGACGTGATCGAACTGGCCAATGGCTGCATCTGCTGCACGGTGGCCGACGACTTCCTCCCGGCCATGCAGAAGATCCTGGCCCGTGATCCGGCCCCCGACCATATCGTCATCGAGACCTCGGGCTTGGCTCTGCCCAAGCCGTTGGTGCGCGCTTTTGCCTGGCCCGAGGTGCGGGCCCGGGTGACGGTCGACGGCGTGCTCGTCGTCGCCGATGCCGAGGCGGTGCTGGCCGGCCGCTTTGCCACCGATCCGGCCGCCATCCAGGCGCAGCGTGCCGCCGACCCGGCGCTGAGCCACGACGAGAGCCCGCTCGAAGAGCTGTTCGAGGA